>JBMSYN010000047.1:0-2045 GCA_049426725.1 Candidatus Kapaibacteriota bacterium | reverse complement strand
GGTGAGAAAACAATGATTCTCTCGAATCGAGCAGATCACGATTCTCTTGTGATGTCGAAGTGGGTTTCTGCGATGGATGGCGCGTACAATTACTATGCTGAATGTACCGGAAGAGAGCCAACATTCTACACGAATCTGACATATTTGAATGGTAGATCAACGATTGCTCGAGTTGACAAAACATGTGGTGCTGCTTGTGGCTATATTGGATGGACAGGCATTGAAATCATGAACTCTTTCTTTGATCGAATTTATGATGATCTTGCAAAGAAAGGCGAATTTGGTCAAGAACCATTTTATGAATTCGGAAGAAATTTTTGGTTTTATTCCGATGCACTCGAATACACGGAAAATGATCCCATCGTCACCGGATATGCAGTTTTCATGCGCTTCATGGCGATGGACCATCTTAAGCTGAAAGGAGCCAATTTTTGGTCTTGGACATTTGATGAATTTAGAGATCAAGTCAAAGGGTTACTCAACATATATCTTGCCGATCCAACATATACATGGCAGAATACTTTAGGCAAAGGTCAGGGATTACGGAATACGCAACTTGGCGCAACTGATCTGTTTGCATCTTTCTGTTTCCACTTATTTGACAATCATGGTGGACATGAATGGGTCAAGAAAGTATGGAAAGAAGCAGAACTATTGCCAAAAAAACAGAATACCCAAGATGCTGTTGACAATTTCATCATCGCATCTTCTCGCGCGGCGAATCAAAATCTCATACCGCTTTTTACATCATGGAGATGGCCGATAGGTCCAAGAGTCGAAAGTGTATTGAAAGGATTACCCATGTCTGTAGATGCATCAATGCAACATCAGCATATCTATCCAAATCCAAATGTGTCACAAGGCTTACTTCATATTCCCTTTGAATATTCAAAGATTGCATTGATTGATATGTTAGGTAATCAGCACGCTCTTATACCCCAAGAGCATGGTCAATATGCATTGCCATCTTTAAGACCCGGCACTTATCTTTTGCACAGTTTCGGCAAAACCTGGAATCTCTTGATTCAAGAATGAGTTCAATAAGCTCTGTCTCTTGTATCGGTCAAATCAGCACTATATTCTTTTGCTGAATAATGTGTTGCGAGTCCTGCCAGAAATGCAAGAATCCCAAGCACGATAGAGGCTTCATCGTTGAAGATTGAGCCAAATGCATAGCCACCGACTCCCCATGCAAGTGAAAGACCCCAAATGATGACTGTTCCAAGAACCGGAACATGAATTCCCACAAATAAGAATATCAAAGCCCCCAAAAACACAAACCAACTTTGCAAGAATACACCGGCAATGATGGAAAGTATAAGCACTTCTTTATAGAATGTGTTTGCTTGTTCTTCATTGAATGAAGCTTGTGTGATCCCTCTGCGTACATCTCCTGTTGACATAATCGTATCCCTTGATTATATAGTAAACAAAACCCTTTTAAAGAGATATATACAATAGTCATGCCACATCGTGAAACATGACAATACTGGTGAATGAAATGATATGTGAAAGCCCCAATAATAAGTTGATAAATTCCCTGAAAGCGTGTTTTTATGCGGAAAGCGGGCTTAATGCGGATATCATGATACAAATCAACTACATAAGACAAATTCTTTGTGTATTAATGTCGGTGTCAGATTATCACCACACCTCTTATTATAATGTGAGTAGAATATGAGTAATGTATTCCTTCATCGTTTTATGTAAGTTTATACATAAAATATTGTATTATTTAAGGTATAGAGCATGCGTGGTATCAGTAGTTCATTGTTCATGATATTAGTTCTTAGCTTGTCGGCGACAATTGTCAAGTCGCAAAACTTCGATACATTCATTCCACGAGGATATGAATTATTGGATTCAAAAAGCGGTGATTTGAATCAAGATGGCATAACGGATTATGTGATCATTTGTAAAAGTCCTAATGAGTATGAAGAGGAAGATGCAAAAAGACCACTCATGATATTGCATGGTAATCCCAATGGTTCATTAACCCTCATTGAGAGAAATGACAATATTGTGCTCTGCTTCCTGTGTGGAGG
>JBMSYN010000046.1:0-3713 GCA_049426725.1 Candidatus Kapaibacteriota bacterium | reverse complement strand
TTGTACATTCAGTGCAATTTGTCAACACACTTAACGTTGTATCATTTCCTACTTCTAATTCATATATCTGAGATAGATCCTTTTCAATCACAAGTTTGGGTATGAATTTCACTCGTGCAATGCGAGATGTTATGAGACCACAATCACCCTTCATCATGCAATAGTAACTGTGTTTATCTGATGTTGTTTTTCGGACAATCAATTCTTTTTTGTTTTGTCCGGGTAATGGTTTTGCATCCATATCATACCATTGATATGTAACATTTGACCCCATAGCATCACAGGACAGAGTCACTTCTTCATCATGACAAATAACATATAATGAATCGGGTTCTTTCAAGAGCGTTGTCGCCGGATTCAATATCAATCGTATTGGACCAACATTTTGTTGCAAAGAACCTGTTGAAAGATCATCAACAAAAATGTTCACTGAATATGATCCGGAATCGCTCAATTCTGTTTTTGTAATATTGAGTGTGGAAGTTGTTGCTCCGGTAATTCTACCACCATTGGAAATCTTTATTCCATTCTTTTGCCATTCATATCGCAATCCCAATGAACTTGGTTCAATGCCAACACTTACTTCAAATCGAGCATCTTCTCCAATGCAAGCAGTATCATTTGTTGACATGCGATTCAATGTCAATTTGGCTTGCATTTCGACACCTTCAGGAACACTTGCACTATCAAGAACCAATTGCTGCTGCATCTGAAATGTATTACCACCATCAGAGCTTTCAGCATATTGTGTTTTGTGTCCTACAAGTTTTTGTCCACCATTAGCATTGAAACCTTTGACATACATACGCAAAACATTACCAACTTTTGATACACTTGGATCGCCCACAAATTGTTGATATGACAATCGTGTTCCTTGTTCCTTTTGCCACGTTGTTCCACCATCATTTGAAACAGAGCTAACAATACCACCGGGACCATTATAGTATAAGCGAATTGATCCATCATTCAAGACCATCAATTCGGGTATGCCGGTATTTTCAACAGTAGTTTTATAGGTGAATGATAAACCATCCGCACTTGTTGCAATGACAGTATTGACTGCATTTCCAATCATATTTGTCAAACCCATCACATAATTTCCATTGGGCAGGCGTACAACTGATGGATCAAATACATTATTGTATTCAAATACTTTACGCTTTCCCGTAAAACGTATGCCATCGGTTGACACTGCACTGTAGATAGGATTCGGACCTGGATTTTGTGGTGGTGGCGTAACGAAATACCCTTGAAAATAATAGAGTCGCAAAGATCCATCATCCTGCTTAAATATGTCCGGATCAACTCCATTGCCATCAAATACACCATCTATCAATACTTTTTCACCGCGAATCCATGAACCATCTGCTTTTTGTCTTGATACCCACATGCCATGCTCGCCGGGTCTGGCTGATACATAATACATGAGATTGACTGTTTGTGCACATACATTCAATTGAAATAATACAATCAAGAGTGCTATTTGTGAATACTTCATGTTCATACTTACATTAATGTTGTACAATAAATGTTATGAATGATTTCTGTTTCCCATACTCAATTACTCCATGATAAGCGCCGGATGAAAATCCCGAACAATCAATCATCACTTGTAATTGATTACTCTTTCCTTCACTCATCAATGTTCCATCTTGCGCATAGATATTCCATGAATATTCTTTCGCATCTTGTGGCATTGACAGCATCAATTGATTGCGAACAGGATGTGGAGATACTTCAATTCCAATCGGATTCAATGCATCCTGAATATCTGTTTTATTCAGCAGATAGTCCATATAATTATGCATGAGCACTTGTCGCATCATGGTTCCTTCGCTTCCGGCACCAATACATTCCATGGGGAATCCTTGATAAATTGCCGGAACTCCTTTGTCACTTTTGATTTTCACCGCTGCGATATGCATCGGATCTTGCAATTTGTCAGAATCAAAAAACAAGACAGCTTTGGCTTTTTCATTGTCCAGAATTCTGATGCAATCAACCCATATTGAAGAAAACTGATTCAATGGATTATTCACCGTAAAGCTCATACCCGCGGTATGCATGTCTTGTGCATTTCCTTTCACACCAAATTCTATAGCTTTTCCTTCGCTTGTATTCCACAACATAGGTGCCCATGGATACACTTCACCATCAATGCCAAATGTTGAATGCCAAATATTCTTGATTGAATCAGACATGATTGTTGCAGGATAATTATCGGCAACAATCCACAAATTCATTGGTGACCAAATCAAAAATGGTTTGCCTGATTTGAATTGTGCATCAATGAATGGCAATATTTTTTTTGTATTGAATAAGAGTGTTGTTCTACTCGAATATGATTCCGGAACAATAAATGCTCTTGCCGATGTAAAATCAAACACATTCACATTGCTATCATTCAAGGCAATCATTGATGTTTTTCCTGCATATAATGGACTTGCCTGCAGATCCGACCAATGTTGAAGCGTGGCTTCTTTAGGTGTACCCGAGAAATGTATCAAGACAATGTCCTGCTCTTTCGAAATCACGGTGGTTTGTGCTTTTGTTGACAAACCTCGAATGGAATCTTTCGGTACGACTTGTGCTCTTAGAATATAATTTGCTGCTCCAATGCCAATTGCGGTACTCGTTTGTAAAGTGACATTTCTTGATGATTTTGCAGGAATAGTAATCTCCGGTGGATCAACAGAGAATGACCAACCATCTGAGATGATACTTTCCTGATCAACAGTCACTCTCACTGTGATGGGGAATTCTCTTGTATTGTTCACTTTGATGGTATGATTGTGTTTTGTCCCTGATTCAATTTGTGCAGGAGGTGTTGTCACTGAAATACCTGCAGCTACTGCAAGCGATTTTGGTGTTGGGGATTTTCCGGCACTTGCCGCATTCAGCACTTCATAACCCGCATCAGCATATTGCACCCATCCAGCAACCCATAGATGCTCCGGATTCTGCATTGTCAATGAGTCGAAAGGAATGACAAATGTGTGTGTTTTCACATCACCATAAAATGCACCTTGAGATAGACTCCCTGCAATTCCCTGAATTCCACCCGCATAATGTCTGAGAACATTTTCATGAACATAATTCGTGATGGTTCCTTCTTCATAGAAATAGGGATGTCCTTCAAAACCGGCACGATTGCTGACATAATTCACCTGATCAAATTGTTTTCCTGTACCGGTGACGCTGTCTTCCATGATTGCACAATTAAATGCAAGCGGACTTGAATAGTCCTCAAAGAATTCCGCAGAGATCGTCACGGAAATGGTTTTAGCCGCTGCATCTATCTTCCAAGCAGATATCTGAACCTTTACAGGTGAGGTTTGTTTCATGGTATTGGTATCAATCACCTTATTCCATAAGGAGGGATGAACACCATAACCTGTATTCCCATCAACAGTCCTTTCTTTTCGATTGATGACGCCGCTTGGATAGCCCGTCACATTATGTACCTTCGCTAAATCTGTTTGAATGGGTAATGACATGCCATCTCGATTATGTACTGCAATCGGGATGACTCGATTGCCAAATTCTGCATGCAAATCCTTCAATGCTTGATTGCCTAGCACACACCAGCCGCACCATGCACCGGTATGATCTTCAATCAGAACATTTCTTGGAGAATTTTGAGCAAAAAGGGGAAGTGAGAATACAGTGAGGAAAATGAGTACTAGAGATTTCATGCAAATTCCGGCGGATGA
>JBMSYN010000045.1:0-3778 GCA_049426725.1 Candidatus Kapaibacteriota bacterium | reverse complement strand
TATCCGGCGGAAATGCATTAAAGATTCGCTTTACCGGACCTCTCGCAAGCACATATCCATCACCAAAGGCATTTGAACTTAAAGGCGAGAATGCGCCATTTGTATCCACTGCAATTCCCGTCGGAGATTCATCCATTTTGCTCAATCTATCAAGTGCGCTTGCTCCTTCAAAAAGATATATACTTCATTGCGGAGAAATCCTTGATGCATTCGATGCGCCAACAAAAGCTGATAGCATCATCATTGAAACAGATGCTTCATTGAATGTAAATATTCCATTTCTCATGACGCAATTATATCCGAGTCCATATTCACTCATACTCACCTATTCCGAGGCAGTGAACAAAACTCAAGCGATGGATGTGAATTCCTATACACTTGAACCAACCGGCGAGATAGCATGGATTGATAGCATCAATGATAGAACCTTCTCTCTCATGATTGACCCAAATAGACCACTTAGATCCATCGGTAAAGAATATCATCTCTCAGCAAGAAATATACAATCCCTCAGCGGTAAGAATTTACATCCGAAAGGCTCATCATTTTCATTTTTGATTGATGGATTTTGGAATGGAGCATATTGCTATCCTCAGCCCTGGAAAACAGAAGAAACAGCATTGCTCACCTTTGCAGGATTGCCTAATTCTGCGAGCATCACCATTCGCCGAGTGACCGGTGAAATCATCGCAACACTCACAGAAATGAATGGATCAGGAGGATTATTGTGGGATGGAATACTTGATGATGGCTCAACAATTCAGACCGGTGTCTATCTATATTCCATTGATATTGGTGATAAGCCCGAGATCAAGAAGTTTAGCGTGATACGGGAGTGATTGTGACTTTATGGAATCACCATACATTTTACAGTAATACTCTTTAATGGATGTTGAATTGACATGAGATAGGCACCAGGCTCAAATCCAGAACAGTTCCAGTGAACTTTTCCCTTATTTGATGAAGTCTGTTCAATGAAGAGTTGATCTTTTGTCTTGACTTTTATTCCTTTCTGATTGTATACCGATACTATGATGTCTTCCTCAGAGTATTGAGCATCCCATACAATTTCTGTGGTGATACTATTCTTTGCCGGATTTGGGCTTGGTGGATATGCATAAAGATATCCACTAGCACTTGAAGTTTCTTCTTCAACATGTGAAATTATTGGATCAGTGAGCTTGACCCATGACAAGCCAATTCCATAGGGAGTAGTATTGTCAGTATAATTGCAAAAGAATACATCACCGAATCTTTTAGGTTTTATCATTCTTCCATTTTCAGGTAGTACATGATAATCCCATCTTTTCTTATCGTACAAATTCTGTGTTACAAACACTGTATCCTGAAATGCAATGTAGGTGGTATCTTTATATGATGTTATATGCACACCATACTTTCCATATTCTTTGTCAGTTTCACTGCCCCATTGAGCAATCCTTGTAAACTGCATAGTTTCTTTATCAACCACATCAAGATAAATACCTTTTCGATAATCAGGCTTTGAATAATCATAATGAGTCAGAATCCAAAAATTACGACCATTCATTGAGACATCAACAATATCTCCAATAGTTTCATTGATAGTATACTGATGAATGGTTTGCCAAGTTTTTCCGGCATCATTTGTATAAAGTATTGTACTAAGACTGTCAAAAACACCACATGCATGTACTAAATATGAATTCACTCTTGGTGAATACACATTTGTAAAAATCATGGTGGAATCCATGATTCTTTGAACAAGTTTGCCATTCTCTTTTATCGTTACCAATGAGCTCCAGATATCCTTGTTTTTTCCGGTATTAAATCCTTCACTCATGATGAATTCATCATCTCTTTTTTGAATGCCACCTTGTGTGAAAGCATTCCGGAAATACAATACTGATTGTCTAAATGAAGCATCCATTGCAATTGAATCAAAAGTTCTTCCCTGATCTGTTGATTTCCACATGAATCCATAATTTGTCACATAAGGATCTCCAAACAAATAGAGTGTATTTTTTTGAGCATCATAATATGTTCGATTTATGGTGTACTTATGGAAATTTGGCTGAAACTTTGCATCTGTTTTATCAATTGTGGGAAGGAATGTAATCCCATTATCAGTGGTTTTATAGAAATGTGGACCAAATGAGTGGAACAAAAATGTATTGTTACTGAGATAGTCAGGAAATTTATTCAATGTAATATTCGAATATTCTGAAATGACCTTTAATTCATTGGTTTTTTGATCCATGGTTTGCAATATTTTTCTGTCCCCAAATATGTACTCTTTACCATTTGCGATTGTGAATCCATTGAAATATGTATTAATTGCATTTCCCGATAAAGTTGTTGAGTCAATGTATTTTGAATCTCTTGATTTCATGACAATGATCTTTCCATCATTGACTTGATAATAATCAAAGATGGATAGGGAGTCTAATACTTTTTCTATGTCAAACTTATTGTTCATTCTATAAATCGAATACATATTTCTATTACCATCAGCATAGCAATATTTCATGTACATATACTGTGAGTCTGTAGCAAGGACATAACCCGTGAGATATTTTCCGGACACTTGATGATCTTTGAGATTCATCGTATCAATGATGCGCAATTGAGCATCAAGAATTATTAACTTCGCTGAGTCAATTTCTATGATGCAATGATCATTGTATCCGGTAATGGACTTACGATAATTCGGTTGAAATGAAGAATATGCTAAGGGTATTTTTCTAATCGCAGGTGACTCCAATGCGAAGGTTTTTATAACCGAAAAAGTACTGTCCAATGTTAGCACGGAGTTTTTACATCGTACTAGATATCCTTCATTGAAAGGTATGAACGCAAGTATTGAATCATCAAGTTGTTTTTGAATGTTCCAGTTTTCACCCTTATCATTAGAAGATGCAATTCCACCTCTATCATTACATGCAATCAATGTAGATTGCTGTTGAATCACAGTAATAATTTCTCCACCGGTAAATACCCTCTTTTGCCTCCAACTTTGCTCATTATCAGTGCTTGTTACGATCGAACCATAATCAGCATAAGCGACTACTATCGAATCATTAGCCATCACACCTTTGAAGTTTAGTATCAGAGGAGTTATCTCGATACTGCGAGCAGAGATTGCATTACCTATGATCAAAGAAATCATGAATAATGCCAATCGAATGTTCCTTTGCTTCATAGAGTTTAGTCCAAGAGAAATTCAAAATCATTTTAGAGTTAGCATGCAGTGTCCTAACTCTTCCCTTTTGAATGAAGACAAACTATGATAAATTTCAGAAAAAAAAAACTTTAGTATGGAATTGAGACTTCATTAGAAAGTGAAGCGAACACTACACATTTACCCTAATCACACTCTTCCACGACACATCTTCTTCTTTTGCTTTTACAGAAATTGTGCTTCCCCTCATTTTTGCACAAATCACTGAAACAGATGTGCGGAGTATTTCCGGTTCTGCTTGTGGTTTGGTTCGTTTTGCTTGCAGGCTTGGTGTTTCCTTCCCTGATTCATCCACAGCCACAAAGCGTTCTTGAATTTCATAGACATGTCCATTCGGAGCAATGAAGACATCGCCGGGAAGTGGATCTGCATGTGGATTTCTCCTCATTGAAGGGCCTTCTTGAGGAAGTTCTGAAACTTCTCGGTATCAGGTGTATAGCCTGTTTGGTCAATTGCTTTGCCATCGGGTGTGAGAATCACATAGAGGGGCAATTCCGCGGATTGATATTGCTCCTGCATCATGCGCTCATTTGCTTTGTCCTCAGGACGATTGCGATC
>JBMSYN010000044.1:0-3803 GCA_049426725.1 Candidatus Kapaibacteriota bacterium | reverse complement strand
CTTGGAGAGCTGGGCTTTGCTTGGAGAGCTGGGCTTTGCTTGGAGAGCTGGGCTTTGCTTGGAGAGCTGGGCTTCGTTCGGAGAGCTGGGCTTCGTTCGGAGAGCGGCTTCGATTGGAGCACGACTTCACTCGGAGAGCACGGCTTCGCTTGGAGAGCACGGCTTCGCTTGGAGAGCATTACTCCTTCCCAAAGCAATTCGTAATATCAAAGTACATTGTAGCGTTTTCAACTCTTTCTTCTCCATCTTTATCTTTGATATAAAAATTCACTTCCAAAATATCCAAGGTGCAATTTTCAATTCTTCTCAATGATTGTTGTACCATGACAAAAGTATATGCTCCTTTAATCACAGTTAAATATTCAAGGATCTTATATTCATCGCCGATGAAATCATTATCTATAGCCCGATCTATAATGATACGATCTTCGAATGACTCTCCATATCCTCCGCTAATGAAGATGGTATTATCTTTGAAGAAGTACTTGATGATTATTTCTAGCGTGATATCTCCTCTATTATTTTTTCTCCTATGTAGAGTAAATAGTACTTGCTCTTTTTTGGGAATAGTTATCTCGTAAAATTTTTCCCTAAATGTTTCTTTCCAATATATATCATAGTTTAAACCACCATAAGAATATGCTAATTCATGATCATTTAAATTTATCTCATAAATGTGATTCACATTTTCAGCATCGGAAATATCAGATGCCATGATACGACTAACATTAAGTAATTGATTGAATCTCAGTTCAAAAAACATTTGAAGGGGAATATTGGCATTTTCATTGTAGTACGATTCAGTAATATCCAACCAAGTAGATTGTTCATGTAATAGCGAAAGTGTATTTTTTATTTTTTGTGATACCGGGGAATTAAACTTCACTACCTCAATATTTTTTACATATTCCTTAACAGAATTGAGAAACTCTTGATCTTTAAGTTTTTCAACAAACTCAAATACCGTTAAGCCTACCTCTTCCGGATTCATATTGTTCAATAAATATACACCAACTTGTTTTTCACCATATGTAAAGTACACAATACCTGTTTTAAAAATTGCCATGACAAGCTCCACTGATTATATGATTGTGATTTCGTAATTGACCGAATTATTTGTTTAGATACCCATCCCTCTACCATTTCTACCCCATCTCTATACATTAAGGGACTTCACTTTCCTCGACGGGCAGTTCTTTTTCCGAATGTATTTCCCCTGCTTTTGATCTTGTTATTTTTTGGATTGCTTGTTGACGAGCTTTTCTGTACTTGATTGTGTTTGGTGTTATTTTGTTTTTTCTTTTCTTCACTTGAAGACTTCGCAATCATGGCATAGATTGTCTTCATTTCGTTTTCGGTTAGATCTCTCCAATCACCTATGGGTAGACCTTTCAAACTGATATTCATGATACGCACTCTTTCGAGTTTTATGACTTCATAACCGAAATGTTCGCACATTCTGCGTATTTGTCTATTGAGTCCTTGAACAAGAATTATGCGGAATGTGGTTGCTGTAATGAGTTCAATCTTGCACTTCTTTGTCATGACGCCAAGCATGGGTACTCCATTCGACATCGAAGTGATGATGGATTGCGTGAGTGGTTTGTTTACTGTCACCACATATTCTTTTTCATGATTGTTTCCGGCGCGTAAAATCTTATTGACCAAATCGCCATTATTGGTGAGAAAGATCAATCCTTGAGAGTCTTTGTCCAAGCGGCCAATTGGAAAAATGCGTGCACTATGATTTACAAAACGAATGATATTGTCTTTTACATCTTCTGTTGTTGATACTATTCCAACAGGTTTATTTAGTGCAATGAAGATGATATCTTCCCCTTTTCTTGGCTCAAGTGCCATGCCATTAACAACTACGCGATCGCCCACTTGAACTTGATCTCCAATTCCGGCTTTGCGTTTATTGATCGTGACAAGACCTCTTTCGATAAATGCATCAGCCTCACGCCGAGAACAGATTCCGCTTTCACTGATGAATTTATTGAGTCGCATGGATATGATTATAGAAGTGAATTGATATCTGTTACAAAACTACCACAATTATGATAGGTAATGCGACCCCGTTGGGGTCGAAGAGAGGGGTTGGCTTTTTTGGAGTGAATAAGATATGACCCCTTCGGGGTCTGAAGAGAGTTTCTTTTTTTAGCGTGAATAAGATATGACCCCTTTGGTGTCTGAGAAGGGATTCTTTTTTTAGCGAGAATGATACATGACCTCTTCGGGGTCGACCGGCGATTATCTAAATGGGTGGAATGAAAGATCTCCTTTATCCTGAAATCTCATGGTTTGTTCTGTAAAAAGAAGGTATTTTTGCGGTATGAAATCATTGACTCTATTTCTTATCGGCATCTTCATCACAATTGATATGAATGCGCAAATCCTTCCGGCATTTGGTGATGAGCGCATAGGCATATCTCTTGGGTCTGCATTGAAAATTGGTGCTGGTGCTCGTGCTGCCGGTATGGGAGAAAGTGTTGTTTCCGTAATTGATGATGCCAATGCTATGTATTGGAATCCTGCGGGAATGACACAATCAAAAGGGAATCATGCGGTATTTACGCAAACGCAATGGTTTGCAGGTTTGGAACATCGCTTTGCTTCCGGGCTCTATAAAATGGATGATGAATCCTCCATTGGATTTTCGATATCCAATTTGAATGCGGGATCAATCAAAGTCACTACTGAGTTTCGACCATTCGGCACCGGAGAAACCATAAATTTTGGAACATCCGCATTTTCACTTGGATATGCCAGACAATTCACAGAGCAATTTTCTGCCGGTATCACACTCCGTTATTTGCATGAACAAGTTGGCACATTGCGCCTTAATGGAGTCCTGTTTGATGCAGGAACATTCTATAGAACAGGTTTGGGAACATCTCGATTCGCAGTTGCCATCAGTAATTTCGGTGGAAAGCTCACACCATCCGGTATTATTTCAAATCAAGGTTCCGGACCAAATTTCAATGGCGCTGAAGTAAGCGCATTTCAATCATTCGATCCCCCAATCAATTTTCGCATCGGTTTCGCAATGGAACCTATCATAGACAGCATGCAATCATGGACAGTGTCACTACAATTGAATCATCCCAATGACAATGCAGAAAATTATTCGCTAGGCACTGAATATGCTCTGACTTTTTCCGAAGCATTTCCGGCTAAAGCCATCATCCGCGGAGGATATATTATTGGTCTCAATCAATTTTCAGGGGGCGCAGGAATTCATGTTCCAATCAGTGGAATGGAATATGTACTCCAAGCTGATTACTCATACTCCGATATACAAGACCTCGGGGGCATTCACAGATTCACACTCGGAATGGCATTTTAAAAAGACTATACCAAATCCCTAAAATCAATCACCATACTTTCTTATGTGATGGATATACTGTGTAAAGAAGTTTACACGTTGACAAAACACTGTACAATACTGACACCTATAACTTTCACTAAATCATTCAGATACATTTTTTGCCATCCTTCAGATACAGCATCAGTACTTGATTGCAGGGTATGCTGTTTCTTTTTCTAAAAGTTTGGCACGACTTTTATTATATGTATTTATAGCAATGACATTGAAATGATTGAACAATATACAGGTACATTTTCATCAGGGGATGAAAGAAAAGATCAATCAGGGGAAGAGCAAATACATCAGGGGATTGTTGAATTGAATCAGGGGAAATGCACAAGAAGTGCAATGAAATAAATCAGGGAAGAATAGTTGTTCGGTCATTGAAATGCGAATTGCAAAAGTGTCGAATTGTTAAAATCTTTATTAACTA
>JBMSYN010000043.1:0-4498 GCA_049426725.1 Candidatus Kapaibacteriota bacterium | reverse complement strand
TCGACCCATCCTTCCAACGATATGTTGCTAGATCGCCCATTGCTTCAAGCACGATGCTATCTCCTGCACATAGTATTTGCTTTCCGCTCACGATGCGTATCGTTGGCTTTACAGGCAATATCGCATTCACTTGCATCGTGTCTTTTTTGATACAACCCATCGCATCGGTAACCTGCAACACATATGTTCTGGTTTGTGGTGATTGAAGAATTGGATTCGCAATTGTTGCGCTGGATAATCCTGTTGAAGGAATCCACAAATATTGATATGGCGGATTTCCTCCTTGCACCGAGGGCTTTCCACCAAGTGTGTCTTGTACATTCATGCACAGAGTTTTATCAAATCCCGCATTGACTATCAAGTCGGGATATTTTGTGATCATAACTGTATCGCGTTGCGTACATCCTTTTGCATCAGTCACTGTGCAAATGAACATTTGTGACTGACGAACAATGAAAGTTGGATTTGGAATGACAGAAGAACTTACTTCGCTTGTTGGCGACCAGGCATATGTATAAGGCATCGTTCCGCCAACAGCAGTTGGTTGTCCACCCAGTGTGACTTGCGTTCCATCACATTCTGAACGATCTGCTCCAGCCGCAACAATCAATGCAGGGTTAGGAGTCAAAGTATCACGCGTGATAATTGAACAACCTCGCTGATCAGTGATAGTCAATGCATAACTTCTTGGTGCTGTGAAATCAATGTTCAATGTAGGATTTAACTCATTTGGATTGCTAAGTCCGGTGGTTGGCGACCATGAATATGTATATGGTGGCAAACCACCAACAGGTGGTGTTGTCGGACCAAGTACTTGCTGCGCTCCTTGACAAGGAGTGAATAGTCCACGACCTTGTGCAATCGGACTTTGATTGACGGTTATCATGTTCGTGGTGGTCAATGAATTTGAGCCACTACCACTTGTCACTGTCAACTTTACGCTATATGTTCCTGCATTGGTATACACATGTGATGGATGTTGGGTTGTATAATCAGTGGTGCCATTATTGTCAATGTCCCATGCAAAAGAAGTTGGTGCATTCTGACTTTGATCAGTGAATTGTACTTGCAATGGAGAACATCCCGATACGGGTGTTGCGGAAAATGCGGCAACAGGTGGTGCAATCAATTGACAATTACTTCCATTCAATGCTTGCATGATGGCTGGACCACATGGCTTTGTGGTTGTCGAAAATGCCACAACATCACTTCCACCTGCTATATCAGAAGTTGCATTCAATACTCTTTTATCCGTATTCGGACCAAGTGCATAATGCATGATATAATTACTGTTAATGACATGTCCCAATTGCACAGCATGACCCAATTCATGCAGCACTACTGTTTCAAAATCATACTTGCTTCCGGATGTTGCTCCGGGTCCAAAATTCCAACCTGCTCCAGGACCAGGCGCGAAAATCATGTCGAATTCATCATTGTACCATTGGTCCACCGCACAAGCAGCATACCAATTATATGTCACACCCAATGCACCATTGGGAAGTGTTCCATTGAATGAAACAACATTTACATTGTCTTTTGCATATTGATCAGTAGCAGTCGTATTGGAACTTACACCAATATTCACATATGTATTGCAACGCCAACTCTGTAATGCGCGCTTGAATGCATCAGTTGGACTTGTACCAAATCCATTATTGAATACAAATGTATGTCCCCCATTTCCATTTTGACCACGCAACCAAATGCGATTGAGTGATGAATTGAGCAGTGAATAATCGATGGTGAGTGTTTGACCGGAAATTGCAGTTGAATTATCTGCAGCGGTGACACGTATTTGTCCGGTACCCGCAAGTGTTGGGATCATTACTTTGATCTCAATATCCGACCATGAGACATATTCAGCTGTAGCGGGTGCAGTCCAAGTTGCTCCTCCATCATTTCCATTTTTAAATTCTACTTTTGCATTGCCTGTTCTGTTAGCACCAAATCCAGAACCATTTATCGTAAGCACAGAACCTTTACCTGCTACCGATGTGGTAGGACCGATCGAAGTGATGCTCGCAGCTAGAATGTTTTCTCCTTTTTCAATGCGACTTTGTTGTGGTTGATGTCTATATGGTATGCCGGTCAATGCAACGATGCGCTCAATGGCATCAAGTATTGACGGATAGATGCGAAATGGTTCATGAGCTTTTCCTGCATCATCTACGTGAATCATTCCTTGTGGTCCGGCAATGAGTTCATGATGATCGCCTACTTTGCGTAAAAAGAATATACCTCTTGCTCCAATCGTAGGTGTAATCGAAGGCCTTACGATCAATGCCTTATCACCCAATCTTCCACCATCTACAATCATTGTTGTAGTGTTGATTTCATTACCCTTCAAAACGCCAATAATGCGCAAGGTATATGCAGTGCGAATCATATATGGCGAAGCTATTGCAAAAACCGAATCTTGTACAACTTCTGCTTCTACGATTAGCTCAGATAAGTGTACGCGATCTTCCAATGACACAGGATAGAGCAAACATTGCTCTGATGACCATGCTTGAACTGTAGCGAAGAAGAGAATTATCCAAATGAGTTGTTTCATAAAACAAAGTAAGCAAAATCCCTTGTTTTTCAAAGGAGAAATCAATTGCTGTTTGAGAAACATCCGTATCTTTGCGATGTATCCCAAAGCTGGACTATAAATGCATGCAGACCCTCTATCAATACCTGTTACAATATTCTGAATTTTTTCTCACTAGCATCTTTAATTTGTTTTATTTGGCGGGCTTCATCGTCAAAGACATACTCTGGTTGCGCGTATTCATCATCATTGGTTTCAATATTGAACTGGGCTATCATTTTCGAGATTTGCATAAACCGGAATGGGCAGAAATCGTATGGTGTGGATTTTACATCATCGTCAATGGCTGGCAATTCACAATGCTTTACCTAGAAAGAAGAAATCTAAAATTCACCGATGAAGAATTGACATTACATGCAAAAGTGTTCAAGAATATGCCAAAAACAGCATATCGCAAGTTGTTGGATATCGCGGGATATGAAAATTTACCAATCGATTTCGTAATCATTCATCAAAACACAACCGTCGATAAATTAGCATTGATATCAGATGGATTGGCAAAGATCGAAGTTGATGGAAAGATAGTCAGTTATGTTCGCAATGGCCAATTCGTTGGAGAAATGAGTTTTCTTTCGGGGAATTTAACAACTGCAACAGTAACGACCATCGACGAAACACGATGCTTATTGTGGGATAAGGAACAATTGCGTGTATTGATGAAGAAGAACATCGAAGTGGAAGCTTCAATGCAAATGGTATTTAGTAGTGATTTGCTTTCGAAGATGATGGGAAGCAAAGAGGCTTAATCGAAGATATAACGCATGCCTTTTTGAGCAAAACCACAAAACTCATCCACATGCTGCTCAGCATGCAAATCTCCATAATGCACAAGAAACATTTTTTCTTTTATCGATGCGGGGAGTGTTCGCAATTCATCCAATGATGCATGAACAGGATTTGGGAAAAATGATGCATCATGGAACATATAGTCGGAACGATCAGCATAACTGTTTAAAAGATCCATGTCGAATTTTGTATCTCCTGAGAAAAAGACACGTCCATCAATATGTAAACCATGCGTGATGAATGCACTCGATGCAGTCGATGCTTGCTCGGGAACATGATTCGTCCCAAATAACTCAATATGTATTCCCTTCCAATTGATTTCTAATTTCAACCTTGGCGAACGCTCAATCCAATTTGGCCTGATGATGTCAAAGAAATCATGCATCGCAAGTGGGTTTCCTTCAGATGAATATTCATTTTGCTCCATCCCGCCACGCAATGATTGATTCCACAGAATATGCTCATACTCCTCTGAAATAATCATGTTGATTTTTGATTTGCCAAACTGGGGAATTGCCACATACCGATTCCACAGTGCAAGTGATTCAATACCACCAATGTGATCGCAATGACTATGCGTAGGAAGAATCGCTCCAATGTCGGATAATGTCAATCCGGTTGAAGCGGGAAGTGAAAATGGACCGGTCGTTCCAAAGTCAACAAGAAGATGTGCATCCCCTTTGATGATAAAGAAATTTGTATTGTATAGGGTTTGAGAAAATGCTCCGCCTACCCCGAGAAACACGATTTCTAGGGTCCCATCATTTGTCAAGCGCAATGGTTTTTCAACCGGAACTATCTTCAACCTTCACATTCCTTCGATTTATTACTGCAATTTGCAAAAAAAATAAGGTTTCGCCATGTGAAGACTGTGAAAACCGTGCCAAAAATCCTGACCACAATGCCTTCTATACTTATGCTTATTGTCTGAACCATGATTCTTAGGATTACCTCGATTACTGGGTTTCACATCATCATCCTAAAATTCCACAAATCCCCGTTCAGACAATTATTTCCGGATCACCGCACATTTGATAATGCCGGATTGATCTTGATTGCCTGATTGCATGACGATGAGATACACACCTGTAGGAACGAATTCCCCTTGTTCATTTT
>JBMSYN010000042.1:0-4629 GCA_049426725.1 Candidatus Kapaibacteriota bacterium | reverse complement strand
AGATTTCTTTTCATTGTTTTTCTCTCAGAATATTGTTGTGTTATGTTCAGCATGACCCTTACTCCTGAATTGTTATTTCATGCTGAGAAATCATGATTCCTTTAGCAAACACTTTTGCTGTATACTTTCCAATCGGCAATCCATTTGTGCTCAATGTCACAGCATTTGCGCCTTTTTTGAGATTTTTGATATCCATTGAGTTAATTTTTTTTCCTTTTTCATCTGATAACTCAATACGTACCTGACCTTTCTTTTTCAACTGTAATTCAAATGTACTTGAAGTGAGCTTCTTGTCTGAATTCAAAGTGATAATTTTTGAATATGATTCATCACCCGGATTTGATTCACCCATGAGAAGCGTTGCACAACTTGTATTATATGATGTGGAACGTGCAGCAACACCACCTTCGAATGGATAATAAATCACGATGGTGCGAACTGTATCACCAGTTCCTTCTTTACAAGGATCGACCGGATATTCTATTGAACAACACTCTTGTTCTCTGATATTCTTGCTAATCAATGCATAGGTTGAATCAAGGGCGGCACTATTGGTGATAAGGAATAATTTTCCGCGGGAAGAATCGGCTATTCTTGCCATTTTGATCAATCCAATTCTATTATCTTCAGCTCTGATTGAATCAATAAATTGCTCAGTCGGATCTGTTAAAGTTGTATCACGTTTTGTATCCATACCCAGAGCAATGATATAAATTGGAATATTTCTATTCGCAGGCAAAGCATTTATCACTACTTCTTCATTGAGTGGATCAACATTATTTGCTCCATCAGTCAATGCAACAATTGCCTTAATGCGATTACTATGACTCTTGGTTCTTGATATTGCTGTAATCAAAGCTCTGTGCAATGCTGTTTGCAATATTGTGGAGTTCAATCTATTTGTGAATCCATTGATGCTATTCTGAACTCTTTGTTTATCAGTAGTCCAGTTTACATCCAGATTGATATCTGAGGTGTCAGAAAAAGAAAGTAATAGTACAGAATCAGCAGGAGTTAGTTTGCTAACAAAATTCCTTGCAGAGTTTACACCAGCATCGATTCTGATTGATGTATCTTCTTTGCTTACTCTATCTGTCATGGATCCTGAACGATCGAAAAGCATTGCAATGGAAACAGATTCAGCTGTTTTATTGCAGACAATTGTATCAGGGCAAACAAACTTTCCATTATCATAAATGGCTACTTGATTTTTGTCGAACAAAATATTTCTATTTCCGGATGATTGAACCAAAACAGAAACATCCACCTTGATTCCCTTCATTTTGGTTGGATCATTTGGGTCTAGCTGTGGAGTAGCTGAACATATATTGACAAAGTATGGGATTACTTCTTCAATCAACACATTGACTTCACCTGAATTATTTGCATAATCCTCTTTCAATATTGAATCAGCAAATGAGTACACAGAGTCTATGATTGCGAAAGTCAATTCTTTATCTTGACCTGAAACTTCAATTTGATATTGATGATTGATGGGATCAAAACTTGTATCATTTGAGATTGGATTCCCATTCATTCTAAAACCGGTCCAATTGCTCAAATTGAATAGTTGATTTGGCAATTTGTCAAACAAGCCCGGTAGTAGCAATACTGACTCATTTGGAAAAACTTTTGTACTACCCACCCACATGGGCAACTTGAAGCCGGCAATGGTATCGCCAGAAACTGTATCGATATATTCTGCCGCCGGCCAATCTCTGTTGTCAATTCTTGACTGCGGAACGCCATAGACAAATGCTGCATCAATACCATTCCCGATTTGCTCGGGCCAGATGGAGAATTCACCCGTGAATGTGATTCTATATTTCTTTCCAATCAATAACTTCTCAGAAACTACGGGTTTACCCGAATTTGCTTTGATTGTTAATGATTGAGTAAATGTTGCATGCAATTCCACACTACTTAGAATCACCATCAGTAGGCAGAAACGCATAATCTGTGCTGTT
Source organism: Candidatus Kapaibacteriota bacterium (assembly GCA_049426725.1). Lineage (GTDB taxonomy): Bacteria > Bacteroidota > Ignavibacteria > Kapaibacteriales > UBA961 > UBA961. The sequence goes on along the minus strand of JBMSYN010000042.1, from coordinate 2,662 downwards.
GTAAACATTAAAGTACCCTGTAAAAAATGTGTATTCATAATGCCTGTCTTTGCAGGCCCCCATGGAATCTTTATAATTTGACCTCATACTCAGGGGGTGTTCGTACGAAGTACATTTTAACTATTTCAAATATAGTGCCAATATGCCAAACGTGAATAACTTCAAAATGGTTCAATATTCGTAATTCCTTACAAATCAACATTATATGGACTTTTCAACATAATTATCACGTAATCTTAATTGCATTTTCAGGCTTCTGTTGTGTGTAAGATATTGCACACTTTCTTCACGGTGTAAACAAAAAAAAAGCAGGTCTTTCAACCTGCTTTTTTCGCTTACCTGACAATCAACATTTTCCTGCTTATTGTCTCTGTTCCATGTTTTATGACTATCGTATACATACCGGGTGGTTCAGTCATCAGATCAATATTCAATCGATATCTTCCTGTATCTTGATAACCATCCAAAAATGTTCGAACCGGTGTCCCATCTTGATTGAATACCGCAATGGAAACATTACCATAAAAAGGTAATTCATATGCAATAGAGGCAAAACCACTGCTCGGATTGGGAGCAATTTCAGAAACATTAAATGCTTCTCCTGTATATGGCAATGAATCATCCATTTCATCAAATACCGAAGTTGCTGAACATGTTAATTTATAGGTAAATGTTCTAATGACATCCTTTCCATTTACGGGAAACACCAAAGTGACAACTCTCACAGTATCGAAAGGATCTTTACATGGAGGAATCTCATATATGATTTTGCAACACTTTTTCTTGAGAATATCAGAAGTCCTCAAATTTGTATAGACTTCATTGAGTTCTCTAGCGCTATTGATCAAGTAGAACTCACCACCTGATTCCCTTGCAATAAGTTTCAATGTATCAACTCCTGCAACATCTTCGGGATTTTTGCTCAAGCCAAGCGAGATGCAATAAATAGGCACTTTAATGGGGCTACTTTTTAATACTCTAAGCACAGAATCATAATATATTTTTCTATGTGTTGAATCAGGATGATGTTGATCCGAACCATCACTTAAGAGAACAATTGCTTTAACAGGATTTGTTGCTAAACGAACCTTTGTAACTCCTTTTATGATAGCCTCATAAAGTGAGGTCCAACCCTCAGCTTGCAAACCATTGACTGCATTTTTTAGCAAAGCAATATTATTTGTCCAGTCTTGATCTAATGTCACTTGGGTAGCAAATGACATTGCAAAAGCAGAGTCCTGTTTTTTCATGCCATCCAAAAACTTGTTAACCGCAATTTTAATTGCATTCATTCGAATGGTTGTATCTTTCAATGAGTCTATCGGCAATGTCATTGATCCTGATCTATCAACCAAGAGCCCAATTGCAAGACTATCCTGTATACTGTCGGTTTTATCGCATTGAATATCGATTGGACACAAGAAATTATCATTGTCGAAAAGCCCAACCTTACCTTTTCTGAATTGGTCTTCGGTGATATTCTTCAATGAGTCTGTAAATATTGAAGCATCAAGTTGGAGTTGGAATGTATTGCCATTCACGGTTGCTTGAACATCACAAAAGACAATATTTTTCGTCTTTTCAATCTTAACGGTCAAACTTCCGGTATTATCTGCATACCCTCCCATTACCCCTTTTTCTGTTCTGCTGATCAATGAATCAAGTATCTGAAGTGATATCTCTTTTCCATCACCAACCCAAGTAAATGAATAGGTATGATCACCCAATCTAAAATTTCTTTGAATTGACAAATAATTGTTCAGTGGAGCATTGTTAAAACGAAATCCAATATGATTGAAAGGATGGATTTTTGCTTTCAATGAATATCCCGGAGCATTATACTTTGAGGATATTTCAATCAATTGCGAATCAGTTGGTATGATAGAAGGATAATGCACAGGCAATGCCAATGAATAGACATTTAATTTCCATGGATCATTGGGATTTGCATTCTTATACATTTCCATTGGCCAATAACCAGTGGTCAATTGTCTTGATGGAACATGATATACATACATTGCATCAACGCCATAGGCGGTGAATTCCGGCCACATGGAATATGTTCCTGTTACCGTTATCGTATAGCTTTGTCCATTCTCCGTAGGAGCAGTTTTTATGATCCTTGGATCATTGGCTTGCAAGACAATAGTTGTGCTATCGAATGCATATACTTGTAAACTCGAGCACAGGATACAAGCCCATAGCAAGAATTGCTGAATAGGTTTCATTGTATATCTCATTAATTGTGAATGTTGTTGAATCATGGACTTCATCATTGTACTACCTCCACTGGAAGTTGATGAATCATTTCTCCATTCACGCGAATGACAGCTCTATACAAACCTTTTTCAATTCCTTTGAATTTTAAAGGAATTTCCTGCTTTCCGGCTTTATGATTGTTCTTATAAATCTCACCTATCATGATACCATCTGAATCATAGAGTTCTATGGTAACCATACCTTTTGCATGCTGCGGCACATTCATCACAAATTGTTGTGCGTTTATGATCTTTAATATTTGAATTGGCTTGAGTTTTGCAGCTTGCGATGGATCTATGTCTCGCATTCGCATTCCCGCCAACAGTTTTTTACAAGGTGTCTTATAGGTAATGTCTTTTGTTTTGACTGTACCATTATCCATATAATAAATTGTGGCAGTTCT
>JBMSYN010000041.1:0-5401 GCA_049426725.1 Candidatus Kapaibacteriota bacterium | reverse complement strand
GGTCATCTTCTTCTTAAGAAGCCTCAATCTAACTCGATTGGGGCTTCTTGCGTTTTCGTCTGTTTTTATTCATCGATAGGTTTGTTTGATGAAATTATTCTCAATATTTCACTTGTTGTGTTTTTCCTTCAGTTTTACTCTATTAGCTGGTGAACTTTCCACCGGAGTTAGAATTCAACAGTCTATTGCTATGTATAATGAGAATGGAATCACTTTGCAGTATACACCAAGCAATCTCTTGAATAATCAGCTCGCTTTCGGTGTAAGCTATGTTTCATCAAGACTTGGTTCTGCATTTAACTCGAATGCTATTCTTCAAGATAATATTCAACTTCATTCTACATATCTTTTTTCACCTTCATCGCTTTCACCTACCATCAGTCTCAATGCAGGTTATTGCTTTGCTGATTATGAATCTCAAATTTTTGAAGAAATCGATGCATCCATGCCACTACTCTCAATCGAAGCAGGCGCAAGGTATGCTTTTGACTTTCCCTTAACAATGCAAACCGGACTGGGGTATAATCTCATAACCAGCGATGGTTCTTCCGGTGTAGGTACTGTTTATCCGCTATTCGTGCAATGCTCATTCTTATGGAGATTTGGTTTATGAAGTATCTGTTGATAATCATAGTACTCTTAATCTTTGGATGTGCAGGTGAACCCAATATCACTGATGCAGACTTGGACGGAAATGTTCTCTTCGATCCCTCTATCTATTCTCCTGAACAATATTTAATCTCTAAATCAAGACCTAGTCCCAATGAACAAGAAAAACAACAACCCGTCATCATTGTAGCACATGGATATACTGCTACCACTTTTGAATGGAATGAATTTAAACACTATGTGGATTCTACCAATGCAGGAATTCTGGTCTCGCAAGTTCTCCTCGGAGGACATGGAAGAACATATCAAGAATTCAAGAATTCTTCATGGAAAAATTGGCAAGAAAGCATCATTCAAGAATATCAACAACTTGTAAAAGCCGGATATCGCAATATATCCTTTGCAGGTTCTTCAACGGGTGGACCTCTTATTGTGAATCTATTTGCTCAATCATTCTTTGCAAATACCATCAAGCCAAAACATGTTTTTCTTATCGATCCAATCATTGTCCCTGCAAATAAAAGTCTTTCGATGATTGGTATCTTCGGTCCAATGCTTGGGTATATTGAGTCCGGTGAAATGACCAATGAAGAAAGAAAACATTGGTATAAATTCAGACCCCAAGAAACGCTTCAAGAACTCCTTGATATTTGTACTATTACAAGAAAAGATCTCGAATCAGGTATTCGATTTCCGGATTCTACATCAGTCTCAATCTATAAAAGTCTTTATGATAATGTTGTAGACAGGGTAAGCGCAGTTTTGCTCTTTAATGGCATTGAAACCAAAACACCATATATGAAAAAAGTGTCTCTTCCAAAATCTGGGATTCATGTCATTACCAGACTTGAAGGCAGAGCAAATGTCACTGAGCAAGATAGAGTTGTTCAAAAGAATGTCTTTGATGAAATGATTCAAGATCTGAAATCCAAACCATGAAGAAGAAACAGGTGGTAGTGGGAATTCTCATCAATTCCAAACATCAAGTATTTATTGCACAAAGATCTGCTACCGGATCCTATCCTTTAAAATGGGAGTTTCCGGGAGGTAAAGTAGAAGAAGGCGAAAGTTTTGAATATGCACTTAGCAGAGAATTACAAGAGGAATTGGGCTGTGCAATTCATCGGCCTTATGAACTCTTTCATGCGAATGACATCATCTATGAAGATGGAGGAAGTTTTTCAGTACGATTTTATGTGGTGAGTTGTAATCTTGAAACTATCGTTTCAATGTTGTGGGAAGATATGAAATGGGAAGAAGTTGAGAATCTGCATCATTATGATATGCTTGAGGGAAATAGGGAAGTCGTGAAATTACTTCAAGAGCATTATTCATAACGAAGAGCTTCAATCGGGTCTAAACTTGCCGCTTTCCATGCCGGATAACTTCCAAAAGCCAAACCCATTAGCGTGCAAACAACAATACTGAAAATCACCCAATTGATTGGAAGACTCGTTTCGCTACCAATGAGTGAACTTAATCCCATTCCGGCGATAATTCCAAAAGTAATTCCGATAAGCCCACCTAATTGACACAATGTGATTGCTTCAATGATAAATTGAAACATGATCCATTTTCTCTTAGCTCCAATCGCCTTTCGAATGCCTATTTCTTTTGTTCTTTCTTTCACAGAAACAAGCATGATATTCATAATCCCAACACCGGCAGCAAGAAGAGAAATCAAGCCAGAACCCAAACCAAAAATCTGTAGATAATTTGAAAATGATGCGAATTGACTACTCACTGATTCATTTGTTTCAACTTCAAAAGAATTTTCTTCCCATGGTTTGAGATTGCGTAATGAACGCATGACTCCGATTGATTCATCCACGGCTTGTGACAGTTGTTCCTTCGAATAGGACTTTGTGATAATTTCAACAGAACTAGTCCATTCATCACTGTGATAACGTGTAAAAACCGTGATTGGAATGACTGCTTGAGCATCCAAGCTTCTTCCAAACATAGAGCCCTGACTTTTCAATGTACCAATAACTTGAAATTTTTGATTCTTTAATGTGATGAATTGTCCAATCGGATTTTCTCCGTTAAACAATTGAACAACCAAATCATTCCCAATGATAACAACAGGAATTGCAGAATTCACCTCGGTCAAACCAAAAGCTCTGCCTGTTTCAACCGGTAAATTTATGACGATGAAAAAGTTCTCGTCAGCACCAATCAAATTTACAGTTGGATCTGTTGATAAATTTCCTCTCTTTGCTGTATAACCATCAGTTTCATTGTGAATTGATGTAAGAGTTGTGCCCTCCATCTGCAATTTGAATTCTTTTGCTTGCTGTAAAGTGATGTCTTTCCGATTTCTATATTTTCGCCATGAATTGCCAAAATTGACGCTTGGTATTCTTTTTATCATGAAAGTATTTTGTCCCAATGCAGCTAATTGAGAATTAAAAGATCCCTCCAATGTATTCACCGCAGTACCTGCACCAATAATGGCGAATATGCCAATTGAAATACTAAGCAAAGTCAAAACAGTTCTCAATGTATTGGCTTTTATTGATTGCAATGCTTGTATGATGCTTTCAAGAATATTCATGATTTACTTATGATTCATAACGAAGTGCTTCAACAGGGTCAAGGGCTGATGCGCGCATTGCAGGAACAATTCCTGCCAAAATTCCAACTATGATGGACACGATGCCGGCAATAATGATCAATTGAGGTGGTACATAAGGACTAAGGAAATCAGCTTCAGGTACAAGTCTAACGGCAATCGCAATCACGATAGAACAGAACACAAATGCAATCATTGCACCTACAAGGCACAATGATGCTGACTCCACCAAGAACTGGGTCAATATGGAAGAACTTTTGGCACCTAAACTTTTACGTATACCGATTTCTTTCGTTCTTTCCGTGACGGACACAAACATGATATTCATGATGCCAATAATACCGACCGTAAAAGAAAGAAGGGTTAATCCAATTCCAATGCCCCATGTTGCAAGTCTCAATGTTTCTACTTGTTCTTTGAATGTTTGGGTTTCATTGATGGAAAAATCTTCTTCTTCTCCGGGAGGGATATTTCTAACCGAGCGCATAAGCCCTGTTGCTTCAGCTCGAGTGTCATCCAGTTTTTCAGCAGAACCTGCTTTGACCGCTATGGAAATGCTACGACTTGTCATGCCATATACGCCAAAAAATGTGGAAATTGGAATAATCACTTGATTGTCCACAAAATCCATCATCAATGTTCCACGTTTGATGATGACACCAATAATCTCAAATGATCTTCCACCAATTTTGATGGAGCGTCCTATGGCATCACCTTCGGGGAATAATGCCTTTGCCACATTATATCCCAGCACGGTCACATTCGTGCTATATTCATCTTCAAATTGAGAGAAAAATCGACCATAGAGAATAGTGCCTGCCGGAAGTTTTGAATAGGAATAGGGTACACCTATTACCGAGATTCCCGTGATGGTTCTGTCGCGTTCTTTTAGCGTCGTTCCCCATTTATGTGCCTCAGGCAAACTCACTTCAGCTGTTTTGATTGAATTGCAAAATTCCATTGCTTGTTGATACGTAATGTTTTTTCTCTGCATGGTCTTGCGCCAGTTTTGTCCACCGGACCATGACCATTTATCGATATACATCACATCCGTACCAAGAAGATTTACAGTGGATTCCAATGCTGCATCGAGTCCATTCAAAAACCATCCCATCAAAATCACAAACGTAATTCCAATCACAACACCCAGCGTTGTAAGGAATGAACGCAGTTTATTTGCTTGCAAACCTTCAATTGCAATGCGAATAGCCTCGCGTATTTCTACAATGCGTATCATGGAATGTCGAAAGAAGTTACAGGATTTGGATTGATGGTATCTGATTCTACTTTACCATCACGAATGCGAATGATGCGTCTAGCATGACGAGCTATATCTTCTTCATGCGTAACCAAGATCACAGTATTGCCTTTTGACCATAGGTCTTGAAACAATTTCATGATTTCAATACCGGTCTTTGTATCGAGATTTCCTGTGGGTTCATCGGCAAGAATGATGGACGGTTTTGTGACAAGAGCTCTTGCAACGGCTACTCTTTGTCTTTGTCCACCGGATAATTCATTAGGACGATGCAACATTCTATCTTGCAATCCAACATCTTCCAATGCTTTGATTGCACGCTCTTTGCGATCTTCGGATGATACGCCTGAATAAATCAGAGGTAATTCAATGTTCTTGAGTGCTGTGGCACGAGGCAACAAATTGAATGTTTGAAAAACAAAGCCGATTTCTTTATTCCGAATTTCTGCCAAGTCATCATCGGTCATTTCATTGACATCCAATCCTTTGAATGTATAGACTCCTGAACTTGGTGTATCCAAACAGCCCAAGATATTCATGAGCGTGGATTTCCCTGAACCGGATGGACCCATCAGAGCCACATATTCATTTGGATGAATATCAAGAGAAACATCACGCAATGCATGAACCGTCTCACCGCCCATTTCATAGGTTCGCGCGATATGTTCTATGTGAATCAGCGGAGTGCTCATTGTTTGCCGCCTTGGTCTTTTCCATCATCAATGCGTATCATGCTACCATCCATGAGCAATTTATTGACCGCTTGAAAACTACCACTGATGATTTCTTGTCCGAGTTTCAAACCCTTTGTGATTTCAATAAAGCCACGATCACTAAGCCCGGTTTCAACGCGCACCATCTTTGATGTATTTCCTTCTTTGATGAATACCACTGAAGGAGGGCGCTTTGTCATTGTCTTTTTTGCAGATTTGTCTTCAGTGATACTTCCACTTTCTTCT
>JBMSYN010000040.1:0-5782 GCA_049426725.1 Candidatus Kapaibacteriota bacterium | reverse complement strand
TCAGATTATGTGCCCGTTGCAAAGGTTGAAGAAGTAAAAGAAGAGAAAACAGCACAAGTTGTATTGGGTCAATCTCCAAGAAGCGCCAAGATCTACAATCTAGTGAAGGAACATATCGTACTTGGACAATCACCGAGAAGTGCAAAGATCTATAATACAAGAGCTTTACAAGGTGTCATGGGGATATTATCAAAGCCGATTGTATCAATGAATGTACAAACAAACGAATAAATATGCGAGCAAAACAGGGTGGCTAAGTTTTCAGGGGTAAGCCACCCGGCATGCTATAAAAGGGGTGTAGATTATTGGTTTGCAGGGGAGATATCATTGATACGCTTTGATATCTGGAATCTATGTAAATTGTTGAGCATATTCCATTAGAACCCAAATGAAGCATAATCTCATAGCATTGATTTTTCTTTGTGTTTTTCAATTGCAATCGCAACAATCTCTCATTGGTTATTTGCACAATTGGAATTCTCAGGATGTTGCTTGGGTACATCCACAAAACACAGACTCTCGTTATTCAGTGATTATAGTGGCATTTGCAATGCCGGCGTCCAATTCAGACATGACGATGACTTTTACTCCGGAGAATATCTCGCCATCAGAGTTTAAACAAGCGATTGCACAATTGAAAAGTCAAGGGAAAAAAGTTTTGATAAGCATTGGAGGGGCAACTGCTTATCTTGATTTTCCAAGTGATGCTTCAAAGAATACATTTGTGCAATCGATGAATGCAATCATGGATGAGTATGATTTTGATGGTATTGACATCGATATAGAACATGGAAATTGCATATTGATAACAGGTGGCACAATTGCAAATCCTGCAAATGCTTCACAAATTCGTCTCATTGAAGCTATCAAATCAATTATGAATCACCACAGAACTTCAAAGAATAGAAAGATGTATCTCACGATGGCACCGGAAACTGCTTATGTACAAGGTGGACAATCAGGATTTGGAAGTATTTGGGGAGGATATCTTCCAATTATACATGCTTTGAGAGATTCGCTTGATGTATTGCAAGTTCAATTATACAATTCAGGAACGATGTTCGGCATTGATGGCAATATCTATACGCAGGGTACCGCTGATTTCATCATTTCAATGACAGAAGCTGTTATACAAGGATTCACTACAGCCGGTGGATTTTTCAATGGACTCCCGGCTTCAAAAGTTGCAACAGGCCTCCCTGCATGCAATTCCGCTGCAGGTGGAGGATATATTGACACAGCAACTGTCATAAAAGCAATGAACTATGTAATGGGGAAAGGAAGTAAGCCCGGAACATATTCGCTTGTTTCTTCAAATGGATATCCAGGATTAAAAGGCATGATGACTTGGAGCATAAATTGGGATGCAAGAGCACAATGCAATGGTTCCTATTCATTTGCTGCAATGTATGAGAAGGTATTTGTCAATTCAGCTGCACCACCATCGCAAGTTACTTTGATTACCCCTCAATTTGGACAGAAAGCAACTGAAGATACAGTCAAGTTTCGCTGGAGTAAACAATCAAATGCAACATATCACATTGAAATCCAGCGTGGGAGTACTATCGTAAAAAGTGATTCCTCTGTGACTGATACAAACTATTCGGTATCTGCTCTGGACTATTCACAATTACACACCTGGAGAGTTCGTGCTAAGAATGCACAAGGATGGAGTCAATGGAGTTCTCTTTGGACATTTACTTCAAGAGATGTACCAATCCCGTCACAGGTAAAGTTACTCAACCCTGAAAACAATAGCATAGTCAAAAAGGATAGTAATATTGTATTCAAATGGAATAGAGCTACCCCCAATGTCAGTTCTTATACATTTACATTGAAAAAGGGCGATGCTATTTTGTATAGGAAGGCTGATATCAAAGACACACTATGTACCTATGTTTTGAATGAATTCGATGCAACATATTCTTGGTCAGTTCACGCTGTGAATACATCTGGTTCAGGGATGCCCAGCGAGGCGCGAATCATCAAGACAATTCCCAAACCATTGGATCTTCCAGATGCAGTAACAATGATTGAGCCATTACAGGTTGAAGTTAGAAGTGATACAATCACATTTGTTTGGGCTAAAGCAAATCCTGTGATTCAACGATATCATCTTCGAGTTTTGCTAGATGAATCAACTCTCATAGATGATTCAACTATTATAGACACGACGTATAAACTCATCATGCCAGAGAGAAGTGGGATTTTACAGTGGAGTGTTCGGGGATATAATAGTGCAGGATTTGGGCCTTGGAATATGTCAGATAGCCTGAGATACAACAGATTGCCACCACTCCCTAAAACCCCTGTATTTATCAATATTCTTGACACTGTTCTTATAAGCGCAGATACCATAAAACTTGCATGGTCAGAAGTAAAAGATGCTGAGTCTTATGAATTGAATGTACAGCATGCGGACAGTCAATTCAATCATGATACAATAGTGAAAAGCTCCTCTATCACAATGAGAAATTTGAAAAACAATCAATCATATCAAGCATATGTACGAGCTTCAAACAAACGCGGACATTCTGCTTGGAGTTCACCACTATTGATAAAAGTAGTCTTTCCTGCTAATTCGATGAGCGATAACATCAATGACTTGAATATCACGGTGAATAATAATTTCATTGACATAGATTCACAACTGATATTGCCGGCACAATTTCAGATTTTTGGAATCGACGGATCTTGCATTGTGACTTCAACCATTATACAATTACCATTTTATATTCCAATACATGAAATACCTCGAGGATTATTTTTTATCAAAGTAGGTGCATCCATTCAACCATTACTCATTCATTGAAAAAGGTAGTTTTATTGAGATAATACATCTTACCATTTATTCTTCATATTTTTCTAATAGGGGTAAGCAATGTTTATTATTCTCTTTTTTGCATGTTCATGCAATATGTTTTCAATGGATTCTCCAACTCCATTGGGTCAATCCCCACGCAGCGCAGAAATCTTCAATGTTGATAGAAATGGTATGAATTCCTATTGGGTTTCTGCAGGAGTTCTTCCATCCACTATGCTTCCAAGATCCACAGAGTATGGGTATGGGTATAGCGCTGATGATTATAACGGAATCTTGGCTACCAATTTCATGGTAAATGTTGGCATGACACATCGGCTCAATAAGCATATTGACCTTTTCTCCTCTGTGGGTACATTGCTCAATGCAGGTCAAGTATATGTTCCAATTCAATTTGAAGGACGCATTTATCCAATCAGAAATAGAGTAAAACCCTATGCATTTCTTGGCTTTGGTGGCATGGCAGGTAGTGATTTGGTTCTTTTTGGCAGCAAAGGTTTTGGGTTAAATGCAAGAATGAATCAAAAAATCACCATTGACATCCAATACAGGGTCATCAAGGGTGATGTATTCACATTCGCAGCATATAACTATCCACAATTACAATTTATGCAAAGGGGGGTACAGGGTAGTATTTACATGGATATTTGAGCAATTTTTCATGTTGAAAAGATTGATGAAATCAGGAACCTACCCTTTGGGTTCTATGTTCAAGAGATTATCTTTGCATTCCAATTATTGAACAGTATTTTTTCATCATTTCATACAAAAACATGGATACTTCATCTACAAATGCCTGCCCAGTTACCGGCGCCACAAGCAATGGTTTCCTAAGCGCAGGTACTTCCAATCGAGATTGGTGGCCAAATCAACTGAATCTCGGCATTCTAAGACAAAACTCTGAATTATCAAATCCACTTGGAGAAGACTTCAATTATGTTGAAGCATTCAAACAAATAGATTATGATGCCCTCAAAAAAGATCTCGCTGCTCTGATGACGGATTCTCAAGATTGGTGGCCAGCGGATTTTGGTCACTATGGAGGATTCTTCGTACGCATGACATGGCATGCAGCCGGAACATATCGCACAGGCGATGGACGCGGTGGTGGAGGAACAGGGCAGCAACGCTTTGCGCCACTCAATAGTTGGCCCGACAATACAAATCTTGACAAAGCTCGTAGATTGCTTTGGCCAATCAAACAGAAATATGGTCAAAGCATTTCTTGGGCAGATTTGTTCATTTTGGCTGGAAATGTTGCTCTTGAAACAATGGGCTTCAAAACTTTTGGCTTCTCCGGCGGACGAGCAGATGTGTGGGAACCGGAAGGTGATGTGTATTGGGGAAAAGAACGCAATTGGCTCGATGATAGACGCTATACCGGTGAACGCGATCTTGAAAATCCACTTGCCGCCGTGCAAATGGGATTGATTTATGTAAATCCCGAAGGCCCCAATGGCAATCCTGATCCAATCGCCGCGGCAAAAGACATTCGCGAAACATTCGGTCGCATGGCAATGAATGATGAGGAAACCGTTGCATTGATTGCAGGTGGACATACCTTTGGAAAAACTCATGGAGCCGGCCCAACTTCTCATGTTGGACCTGAACCTGAAGCAGCATCCATCGAAGAGCAAGGTTTTGGCTGGACAAGTTCCTATGGTTCCGGTAAAGGTAGTGATACAATCACAAGCGGATTGGAAGTTACATGGACAACAACACCAACGAAGTGGAGCAATAATTACTTTGAGAATTTATTCAAGTATGATTGGGAATTGACTAAGAGTCCGGCAGGAGCACATCAATGGGTGGCAAAAAATGCAGAAGCCACAATTCCTGATGCATTTGATGGATCAAAAAAGCATCTTCCAACAATGCTCACAACAGATTTGTCGCTTCGATTTGATCCGGCTTATGAAAAAATCTCTCGTCGTTTCCTCGAGAATCCCGATCAATTTGCTGATGCATTTGCACGTGCATGGTTTAAGTTGACACATCGTGATCTTGGACCCAAAACACGCTATGTTGGTCCGGAAGTACCGAAAGAGGATTTGATTTGGCAAGATCCGATTCCCGCATGTACACATCCGGTTATTGATGCACATGATATTGCATCACTCAAAAAGACAATCCTCGAATCAGGTCTCTCAATTTCTGAACTTGTTTCAACTGCATGGGCATCTGCTTCAACATTCCGTGGATCAGACAAAAGAGGTGGAGCTAATGGTGCACGCATCAGACTTACACCTCAGCGCTATTGGAATGTAAATAATCCAACTCAATTATCGAAAGTATTGGATGTGTATGCAAACATTCAACAAACATTCAATGCGAGTGGTAAGCACGTGTCAATCGCTGATTTGATCGTACTTGGCGGTTGTGCTGCAATTGAAAAAGCTGCAGCAAATGCCGGACATCCAATTACAGTGCCATTCACACCCGGCAGAATGGATGCTTCGCAAGAACAAACAGATGTTGAATCATTTGCAGTTATTGAACCTATCGCTGATGCATTCAGGAATTATAAAAAAGCAAACTATGTGTATTCAACAGAAGAATTGTTGCTGGACAAAGCACAACTTCTCAATCTCACTGCGCCTGAAATGACTGTATTGCTCGGTGGAATGCGTGTTTTGAATACAAATTATGATCAATCCAAACATGGAGTATTCACAACAAAGAGTGATACATTGAGCAATGATTTCTTTGTGAATTTGCTCGACATGAATACCAAATGGTCACCGATTGATGCACATAAAGAAGTGTTCCAAGGCACAGATCGCAAGACAGGCAATCCAGTCTGGTCTGCGACTAGAGCTGATTTAATCTTTGGATCTAATTCAGAATTGCGCGCACTCGCAGAAGTATATGCAACTGCAGATGCCGGTTCGCGCTTCATCAATGACTTCATTGCCGCATGGAATAAAGTCATGAATGCAGATCGATTTGATCTTGCTTGAT
>JBMSYN010000039.1:0-6030 GCA_049426725.1 Candidatus Kapaibacteriota bacterium | reverse complement strand
CCATCTTCCTTCAATTTAACCTCATTCATCGAAGGTCTTAATGGTTTTCCATCCTTGTCATAAGCATAGAACTTCGCTTTCATTGTGGGAAAATTTGAAGCATCGATATTAAACAGTGAAATGCCTTGTGAATAGGCGATTGTGGAGTATAGAAATACTCCAATGAGTAGAAATAATCTCATCATGCGATTCCTTTTAATAAACAGGGTGTTGTATTTTTCTCATTCAATCTATCGTATCTATGACTAACAATTATTACTCATTATTTACATATCATCAATCTTTGTATAAACGATTTCCCAAAAATCTATAGGTATTATATCGCTCGCCATTTGCACAGCAGGGGCATTCACTCGCATCATTGACTTTATACGATTCTTTTGTAAATATTCTTCCATCCTTTTCTATTCTCAAAGGTGCATAGACAGTAGTATGTTCTCTATTGGGGAATTCTAGTATTTGGATGAAATGCTTTCCTGATTTTTGTGATAGTGCGACAATATATTCCATGCAAAAACAGCATTCGGTGTTTCCATTACATTGTTTTATTGGTGCATTCATGATTGCATCCAATTGCCCATCTCCATTTATGTCACCAAAAGTGAATTTCATGTCTTTTTCATAAATGGAATACTTTATCATTCCCGCTGTGGTACCGGATCCGTATTGCAAAAGTCTGTCGCATTCGTCATTCGGACAATATTTTCCATTATCATTGATAAACATTTTTACTTTTTGAATGAGTGTTTGATTTGCTTGATAATCAGGCACTGTTTTTTGTTCTCTCTTTCCTGAACTGAAAAACTCTTTATAATAAGTACCGCGATCATCACGCATCGTGCACTTACCATCCGTTGGATCAAGAGTTATGTAATACACACTTGAAATATTGGGGAAAGTCACGGTATAATAATAGACTCCCTTTGATCTATAAGCAGATTGTTTGCGAAGTGTGATTTTTCCTTGTCTTGCATCATGATAATTGTAATAAATCTTCTCCATGGCAGCAGCTCTGGGACCAACAAATTCCAATGTTTCCCAATCGACATCTTCATATGTCCCATGCATGTAAAAATCTGTCTGAGCGAATATCTCGCAAGTAAAAAACAAGCATATCAGTAAAAAGAATGTTTTCATTCCATTCTCCCTCAAAAGAACTAATGAATCAATAACTACTCAACATTTCCTCATACACAATGCGAATGGCACCATCATTGTCCTTTCTCAATTTCATGAGTTTTTCTCCGGTGTCCTGATAGGAATCGCTATAATAATATTGCGTGAATTGTATTGTGGTGCCCCAATCATCGCGAGAGATCACTCTTATATTCGATGTGCTCACATTCAAATTTATTGCTCGACTATACATGTTTTGTCTGTCATTCAACCAACCTCCATAATCAAAATAGACTCTACGACCACGCTTATTCATCTTCATTCCCTGAAATCCATAGGAATAACAATCTGCATAATCTGCAAAGTCATAATAACTCTGTGATTGTGACCATCGCGTCAAAAAACCAGCAATCTCTCCATTCGATAAGGATGATGTTCGCGTTGGAATTCTATCAGCATCATATGTTCTGGAAGAATATTGCATCGTATTTTGCGAAAATCCCCGCGCCTGATTCCAACCACTTTCAAGAGCCGATATTCGTGAACTCGCTTCCGGATAATGATCAAGCGCCATTTCATTGCTTATAGCATATAATGCTTCAGTCGATTGCTCTAGCGTTGCACCCATTTTCTGCAGTGTCAATCCCGCAAATTTGTCTGCCTCCAATTCACTCAACTCTCTTCCGGCAACAATCTTCAAATCATGTCCTGATAAATGATGCGCAATCATGTGCGCAAAAATTGCCGCCTCAACCCATTTCCCATTCCTTCCTCCTCGCGCACCCTTCATGAAAAATGGATTGTACACGATTAATCGCTTTCCATTGTTCACTATCGCACACGCACTCTCGACATCACCAGCATGCATGGTGAAATTCATGGGTAATCCGGTGGTGTTTATGATTGATTCTATTGTCTCTCTAGCAGTCGATTCCGCTTCCTTTAAAGAAATGGTTGTGCCATTCTGCGATCCCGAATAGGAACAGATCTGCAATGGATTAGAAATTTTTTCACCACTAGTTGTCGTCTCTGCTGGCTTATTGGAACCCTGAGGACAACCAAGATTGATTCCTACAATGAATGTCATTGCAAGCAGAAAAACTATCTTTGTTAAAGAATTCCCTTTAACCCTGTTCATAATGCACCCGTGCAAAATTCATGTACTGACTATTTCCCAATACAATTTAAGCCTAACATTCGATTTTTTGGTTGACTTTTACCAAATCTTATTCACATAACCGTAATTGGTTCACAAATCGATTATAAGCGAAGAAAGGTCGGCAGACATAGTTGATTATGGAATATGATCGTTTCATTCAATAGAATGGGGTTACAAAGTTTATTTTCAATAATGGTTAATAAACTACATAAATAATTGATATACAAGGATTTATTGTTCTTTATTAACTATTATTAGCAATGTTTCACATGAAACATTCTTCGAGTTATCTTAAAAGTAAAGCATTGATTTGTTTCACGTGAAACATATATGAAAGATTTTGATATCATAGTTATTGGTGGTGGACATGCCGGAATTGAGGCTTCGCGAGCTTCGGCTCTCATGGGGTGTTCAACTGCATTGATTACCATGTCTACAAAGACTATTGGGGTATTGTCATGCAATCCCTCGATTGGTGGCTCTGCTAAAGGGCATTTGGTCAAGGAGATTGATGCAATTGGTGGCATAATGCCCTTGATTGCAGATAGGAGCGGCATTCAATTTAAAATGCTGAATACATCGAAAGGACCGGCTATTTGGTCACCCCGATCGCAAAATGACAAATATCTATATCCTGGATATGCGCAGCAATTATTGAAACAGACACCCAATTTGACCATCTTGGAAGGGACTATCGAAAAAGTCTTGGTTTCAGGCAATGAAATCAATGGAGTAATCTTCAATGGAGATACTCTACATTGTAAAGCCCTTATTCTTTGTGGTGGTACCTTTCTCAATGCCGCAATGTTCACTGGCAGAGAAAGAACTATTGGTGGTCGAGTCAATGAACAAGCAGCCAATGGATTATCGGATTCTTTGCTAGAGCATGGTTTTGAAATCGGCAGACTCAAAACCGGTACGCCTCCCCGCATTTATGCCGATAGCATCGATTATTCAAATGTTCGTATTGAACCGGGTGATGAGAAGCCTCAGCCATTTTCTCATAAGACATCTGCAGTTAAAAATGGAATTGTATGCTATGCGACAGCGACAAATGCAGATACTCATGCAATTCTGCAAAAAGGATTCGCAGACTCACCAATGTTTACAGGTTTGATAACCGGACAAGGTCCACGGTATTGTCCGTCCATTGAAGACAAAATTTACCGCTTCAATGAAAGAAATTCCCATCAAATCATGCTTGAACCGGAAGCTCTGGATCGCAAAACGATCTATGTAAATGGCTTCTCAACATCACTCCCAAAGGATATACAAGAGGAAGCACTCAGAACTATTCCAGGTTTGGAAAATATGCGAATTGAGAAATATGGATATGCAGTCGAATATGACTTTTTTTATCCATACCAACTTCTGTATACCCTTGAAAGTAAAAGACTTAGCAGACTTTACACTGCCGGACAAATCAATGGAACTTCGGGTTATGAAGAAGCAGCTTCACAAGGTTTGATAGCAGGAATCAATGCTGCTGCACGCATTAAAAATCTACCTGAATTGATACTCGAACGATCAGATGCCTATATCGGAGTCATGATTGATGATTTGGTCAATAAAAGTTCAGATGAACCATATAGGATTTTTACTTCCTTGGCAGAGTATAGACTACTATTAAGACAAGACAATGCATTTGAACGACTCTATGAGAAAACCCACATATATGGGTTGCATGATGGCAGTGAAAGAAAAGTGCTACACTCTGTTTCTCTCAGAAAAGAATTAGAAGAAACTATCAAAGGGATCAAAGTCCCAAAAGATGAAGCAAATATGCTTTATGCCGAAATAAACGAATCTCAAGTGAAGGAATCAGAGTTGTTGACAACCATGTGCAAACGCCCTGCAATGACACTTTCTTTCATTCGTAAAAAAACTTCTCATCTAAATGCATGGAAAGGCACGGCATTTGATAGCATATTATGGCAGGCCGACATAGACATCAAATATGAAGGATATATCGCGAGACATCTTGCTGATATTGAGAAGTTCAAAGAGCTTGAGCATAAAATCATTCCGAATTCTTATGATTATGATTCATTGCAATCGCTATCTAAAGAAAGCAGAGAAAAACTCAAGAAAATAAAACCTCATTCAATTGGACAAGCCTCTCGGATTCCCGGTGTTTCACCAACGGATATCTCCTTATTGGTCATCGATCTCAAACGATGATGTCTTTTGTCGGAAAAAATTTGTTTCATGCTTTCCGGCTTTACAGTGAAATCTGAATATACAGTCATTGGGATTGATGGCGGCGGGTCCAAAACAAGAGGACGCCTAGTTTTTGGTGATCAACAAGTACAAAGAGTGATTGGCTCTACTCGCGTAGGTGTAGTAGGTTTCACGGAAGCTTGTGAACGCGTTGTGCAACTCATTGCAGATCTGACACAAGATGCAGGCATTGAAAGATCAGAAATAGATGCCGTGGTTGTTGGTGTTGCCGGAATTTGGCTTGAAGAAGAAAGACAACGATTTGCTCATTTGTTAAAAGTGATTGCAAAAGACTCCGGATTCAATCTTCAAGACATGATTGCAACAAGCGATGCAGAAATCGCGCTGCGTGGTGCATTTGGAACCGAAGCGGGTATCATGATCATTGCCGGTACAGGCACAATTACACTTGGCAAAAATGCAAAAGGTGAATTGGTGCGATCCGGTGGATGGGGGATTGAAATAGACGATGAAGGTAGCGGTGCATGGATTGGAAAAAAGGGGTTGTCAGCATGCGTAAAAGCAATTGATGGACGCGGCGTGAAAACTTCTCTTCTTGATTCACTCGCTGATCGATATCCGCAAATCAATTTAAAATATCCACGCTCGATTGTTTCTGCATTCATGGATAAAGTATTTGAATATCACCATTTGACACCCATGGTTTTGGAAGAAGCAGAGAAGGGTGATAAAGTGTGTGTAACAATCGTGAAAGAAGCTGCTGAACGATTATATGAAAATATCATCGCTGTTTCAAAGGTTATTCCCGGGGATCAAAAGACAGTGTCTTTCCTCGGCGGTTTATTGGAAAACAATACGATGGTTTCAAAAGAATTGATGGGCAGAATAAAAAAAGATGGTAACTTCAATGTAATTGATCCAAAAGGGACAGCTCTCGATGGGGCAATTGAATTGAGTTTTGAATTAGCATCGGGATCTGAAGATATATGAAATGGTTCGCCTTACTTTTCCTCTCTTGCATGACTGTCTTTGCACAACCAAAGCAAGATGATCTGAATATTGAAATTTCACGAAGAATTTCAGTGGATTTGCTCGGACCCAATGCCGATCCATTCATGCAACCTCTCACACAAACATTAAATGCAACTGCGAATTCACGATTCTTCAGAACTGCACAAATACCTGATACCGGTTTTTATTTCAGAGTAGGTGTGGGTTCGATGATTGGGTTTGTAAGAGATGATCAGAAAAATTATAAGCCAATTGCTCCAACAATCAACTCTGAAACTTTTGTCAAAAGAATTTTAAATGATAAAGATCTGATTGAAGTCAATTTGTTAGACCCATCAAAATCTGTTATCAAAGACACCACAGGACTTGTGGTTGTAATCATGAAATATTTGTTTGATAAGGGGTTAACTGATCCAAATAGTGGTTTTTCTTTTCCGGACTCTGCTGCGACGGTTTATGGAAATCGAGATGAGAAATTTGTGATTGGCAAAGACTATTTGAAGGATCAAATTCAAGGTGATGATCCATTGTTGAGTCAAGTATATCAAGCACTTACTCCTCAA
>JBMSYN010000038.1:0-7188 GCA_049426725.1 Candidatus Kapaibacteriota bacterium | reverse complement strand
GAAAGATTGTAAGCGGTTGGATAAGTCACTTGCGCAAAAGTCGAAATCATCGACATGCACAATAGAGAACAAAAAAGTAGAAGCCTTTTCATGGGTTTCCTGAAATGATATGTAAAAAATTGTTAATCGTTTTATTTATGGGGATTTACCCCAAATTAAGATAGACAAAAATAGTAAAAATGGCTCCCAAAGACATCCCTCAAATTCCCTGATTATGAAAAAATATCAACTTTACTTTTTCCACATTTGTGGAAAACTTATCCATGTATAAGTATCATATGGTGAGAAACCCTGGCCCCATCAGAAATCACAATGACATAAAGTCCACTTTGTAGGCGATTCCCTGGTATTTTCGCCATATTCCTATCATTTTCCCCATCCATCAATTCGATGATTCTCCCCGTAAGATCCAGAATTCGGATCACCACATCTTTGCCAACTGACTGTATCGGAATCAAGATATCTTCACCATACATGAATTGCTTCAATTCGATGGTTCTTTGTTCTTTAATAGACAATGGTTTTCCATATGTAAGCGTCGCATAACCTCGACCTTTCATTGTTATGCTTTGTTGATCCCATGCCGACACATTTCCCGTGACCGATTGAATCACATATCCTTCACTTTCCGCAAAAGGCACCATCGAAAGAAGATCATGGGTGATCATGCAAGAATCTCCTGCATAGATGATGAATGTATTGTCCTTTGCAGATAAAGCAAGCGTTGTTTTTTTGGATGCTGAAATTATTTCAGTATTGCTTTCCACATTGGTGAATCGTGATCCATCAATCATGAACAAAGCAAAATCATCTTCTTCAGGACCTTTCCATGTACCCGAACATTCCGCATCGGTTTTGGCTTGAAATCCAATATCCATTCTACTCCAACCTTCAACTTGTCGCAAACCGGTATCAAGTCTTGCAATGAACATTGCGCCACTCATGGGTGTATAATCAAAAGCAATTCCTAGTGTTGATGTATCTTTCGCGACTAATGTTGGAACAATGGATGATATTGAATTTCTTTCCCGTGGAATGATCATGCCTGCAAATAGTGCGGATGTTGATTTTTTGGAATGAGTTCTGAGCACTGAATGTGTTCCCGGTTTGCGATAGGATTCTTCATGTACTGAAGTATCTGCCGTGAATGTATCAAGTGGTACAGCAGACCATAATGCATCAGCGCGAGCAGAATCTCTTTCCCATGTCATAGTTGTGCTCGGACCACTATTCTGCCAATAAGCAAAACCTGTTTGCTCATTTCCATTGATGAGACCATTCCCATGAACTTGATGAGAAAACTGCGAAGCAACTTGCGCAGAGCATTTGTCAATATTCACAAAAACGCTATCAGCAACATTGAAGAAATGTCTTTTGATAGTAGCTCCATTATAGGTTGTTGTGATTCTGGCATAGTCGATTCCAGGTATAGAAAAAGATTCTTCAGCAAAAGCATCTGCCCCACCGGGCTGTAGTGGAGCACCATTTGGCGGACCTTCTCCATTCACAAGAATCACATTATGTTGCTGGGCATTACCAACCATGTCACGCATGCTGTATTGTAGATATCCAGGATCAAGGATGATGGGAATGCCATGTGTCCAAAGCATGAAAGCTGTCATGTCAGATTGAGAATGCCCCGCACCCGCAGTACGAGCATTGCCATTTTTTGCAATCACATGCGCATACCAATCTTCCTCTCTAAACACAACAGCACCTGCATCATCATTCACCATCAATCCATTATCAAATGACAAAGAAGGCGAAGTGAGTGATGCACAATAATTGGCTCGCATATCCACAGTGGAATTCAATTGTGATGAAAGTTCATTCATCGCGAATGGATATACAAAACTTGAATCACCTGTCAAGGCAAGTTCCGGAAAACCCATACCAAGAAATGAATCACCAAGTGCAGGATATGTACCATCAGGTTGGAGTATTGAAACAATCCATTTGGAACATTCCTTGAATCTTGGATCATAATATGGATGTCTCATCTTTGTTTGATTCAATGTGAATATCGTATCTGGGTAGACATGATGCATCGCTCGGAAAAAAGGGAGCATATTCAGCATTGCATATCTATAATAATGTGGTCCTTCGGAATATCCCGCTTTGCCATCTCGACTTGATTGCGATTGATTTCCGGAGAACATGATATCATTGATAGCAATCAAAGCAGTATTCAGCCAAAATATGGGTTGATCTTCGGGAATGAGTGATTTGAAATCTCTCAATACAATACCCGACATGCCAATAGCACCTGCTGTCATGAGTGCATGATTATTGCGGACCGTTCCAAAAAATGTCAAACCAAAAATAGATTTTGTTGCTTCTCTGTGAAATGTGATGGCAAACATTGCAAGACGTTTTTCGATTGAATCAAGAGTAGACTTTGAAATCTCTCTCACCCCACGAAGCATATCATAAGCTGAAAGTAAATCAATGAATTCTTTGGAATGCCATTGCCAATCTTCATAGGCATTAGGCGTAGTAATCGAGAGTTGTGGTATCGTTGTTTGACATTCCCCAAGAATCTTCAATGAAGTATTGATCAAACCCTCCCTTTCAAGTATGGGCAGTGGAGCAAGAGTATCTTTGACGGTTATTCGATTTAGATATGCAATGAATGCTGCATTTTTAGCAATTGTTGCTCGTATTCTTCTATCTGTTGTTGATTGATTTCCCGTTGGTATGCTCTGCTTTGCGGATGCATGGATGCCTGCAATGAGTTGAGCATACTCATACCTTGTTCGCAATTGCTCACATTCATTTGAATTGATGATGCCGAATGGTCGTTCCTGCGCTTGAAGTGAAACAAACAAGAATATCAATACATAGAAATATCTCATCGCTTCATCCTGATATATCGTACCATGATTGTCGTGAAGATTGTGGTAATGATCCCATATACGAATCCAGAAAACACAGATAGCATGATATAACTATTCAATGTGAAATGATTTTCAGCTATTTCTGTCTTCATGCCTTGTTTGATTGCAAATGCACGAACATTTGCAAAGTAATCAGGTGTGATCACTGTATGGATGATGAATTGAATTGCCGGGGTTAGTGCGGTGACGATCATTGTTATTGCCAATCCCGACATGAATCCTTGCTTAAAATTCATCTCGCCACCAAGCTCTGTTTGCTTTTGATACATCGCAACCGCATAGAGCAAAATTGAAGGAATGGCAAAATAATTTGTATAAAATGCATGATCTGCAATGTGTACATCATGCAATCCCGCAAGCTTTTCACCGAGCATCCAGATCAGATTCAATGCTGAAAAAAACAATGCGAATTTAATCTCATGATAATATGTTGTGAATAGAGCATTGAATGCATTCATGGATATTCCAATTGATTGTTATGATACAATTTATTGAATAATGATTGTATTGGTTTTCATTCCATATTTCGTGTGTATTCGTACCATATACATTCCCAAAGGAAGTGATTTTGTCTCCATGATGCATGTAAAATCATTTACCGGAGTACTCTTGGCCATTACTTCGCCCAAAAGAGAGTAGAGTTCAAAGCCAAGAATATCTTTTCCTTTAATGGTCAAGATTGATGCATGATCTACAGGATTGGGATAGATGTCAAAAGATTCCTCTTCGCTTGAGATTCTTGATACATATTGAACAGTTATCTCAAAAGTATTTACATTGGCACAGTCAAATACATTTGACTCCATTGCTTCGATTAATACCAATCCCGGTTTACCAAAATCAACACTTACTTGATATTGATCTTGATTGCGAATGAGTGCATCACCAAAAAGCACATTCCAACTATACATTGATCCTTGATTGAATGGAACTGCATATACGATTCCTCTTTCCCCTTCATTCACGATGGATTTTCCAATGATATATGGTCTTGGCTTTGGATTAACGGTAATCGTCAGCGATGTGTCATGTATGCAACCAGTTGTGAGATTTGTTTCTCGTACAGAAATGATATCCTTCCCAACTTTTGTCCACCGAACCACTATGCTATCCAAGTCTCTCGGACCTATGATTGTCCCCGTTGGAGATGCCGTCCAGAAATATGAGTTTCCCTGCACAGGTTGAACTTTGTAGACATTCATCAATCTATCTTCACAGATATTTTTTTTTCCATAAATATCTGCTTTCGGCTTTTCTTGAATTGACACCACTAGAAATGTATCAAGCATACATCCAGTTTTGGGGTCGGTGATTGTGCCTTTTAATGTATCTATGCCCCACAAATTCCACCGAACAGAAACCGTATTGGATGTTTTCGAACCTATGATGATTCCATTGTTCGGAGCATGCCATAGTATGGTATTGCCGGGTGATGTCTGCATCATATAATTGACATTCTTATTGCTTTGGCAGACCAATTGTTCGCCGGTGATTTCTCCTTCCGGCAATGGATGAATATTTACTATGAGATGCGTGTCCTTAGAACAATTTGTAATGATATTTGTCTGCCGTACAAAGAGTGTATCCATGCCATGTTTTGTCCAAGATATGGATATGGATGACTCAGTAAGATCCGTATGCACAATCCCATTCTGCACATTCTTCCATAAATAGATGGTATTCTGAGCCGGAGTGAGAGAATATGATTGTGGCATTGAATCAGAGCATGCAATCGCTTTTCCAACTATTTTTGGATTGGGTGCAGGATTGACTGTCACTATGAGCATGGTATCACGGAAGCATCGTGTTTCCGGATGAATAAGACGTAATTTCAGTGTGTCTATGCCGGCAATATTCCATGCTATGTTTATCGAATCACGATCAAGCGCTCCAATCACACTTCCCTTTTTGGGTGAGGTCCATTGAGCAAGAAATCCATTTGCATTTCCTGCTTTGTACATGTGAGTAATTGCACCAGAACATACTTGTGTTTGACCCTGAATAATTGGATTTGGACTCCGGAGAGAACAATTGGCATCACTTATAATGCCATTTGGATTGGAAATCAGATTCTGAAATTGATCGCCTGCATTACAATTCTTTTTGAGATAGAAATTGATCCAAGGAAGAAGATGTTGAAATACAATTGATTGCTGCGTAGCTGCATTAATTGTTGCTTTTGGAGTACAGGTGTTTTGTCCGAGAGAGCAGTTAAAATTATACGATGCAAATTGACAATGATCTCCACCGAGAATGCTGAGATATGTTTTGCAATTTGTAGCAAGCGAATCATACATTGGTATTTGGTGATTTCTTGGTGGTGCCACGCAATCATTCGCACCCGCAATAACAAGAGAAGGTCTTGTGATTGTTCTTGCTGCAGTTACAGATGAGGGATTTGTCACGGCACCTGCTATGGATATCAATGCAGTTATTGAAGGGTCTTGTTGCATTGCGAGAAATGCGCTACCACCACCCATTGAATGACCCATCACAGCACAGGTTGAATCAACCGCATTAAAAAATAATGAAGTGGAGATGCGATGTTGTTGCTTCATTATTTGAGTAAGAAATGCAATATCTTTTCCAAAGTTCAGATGTGAAGGAGACAATGAAGACTCTGTAGTTGGAAATATCATGATATACCCTTTGGGAACGATTGCATTCCAGTACACATCATAAGCTGATGCGGGCATGACAAAGCCATGACCAAAAACCAAAGTTGGAAAAATTCCATTCGCGATCGCTACATTATCTCCATTTATATTTGCGGGATAATATATTTCGCAAGTGACTTGCCTATTATTCCTTGTTGTGTCAACAAATGATCTTTGCACATGACCTATTTTGAAGTCCTGGGCTGAAGCAAAAGCATGCACAAGAATAGTGCATAGCACTAGTATCATATATCTCATAATGTATCCTTGAAATCCTATCCAAGTTAGCAAGTTAATGAGAAATAAAGCATCTTGTCATTCAAAAAAACTCATAGACCACTCTATCGCCAATTAGAAGTATGAACAAAGTCAAGTACTCCTTATTTGCATGCAGTTTCATATTGATTGCATGCACTCATATTATACACGCGCAAATCAGTGGTTGTAATGACCCACTTGCGAATAATTACAATCCTGCTGCGACCATCAATGATGGTACTTGTACATATCCGCCATCTAGTATTTCACCTTCTAGATCTATCAATCTACCCAGCATAATTAATGAAACTTCTGGTCTGGTCATCGATGGTGATTCTGCATGGACTCACAATGATGATGCCGATATCAATCTTTACAGATTTTCAATAAAAGATATTGGTTATTCAGCATTTCCTCTTAAGGGGGCAAAGAATATTGAATGGGAAGATATGTCATCAGATGAAGTCTATTTTTATCTTGGTGACTTTGGAAACAATTCAGCAGGAAATAGAACAGATTTGCGAATTCTTCGAGTGAAAAAAACTGATGTACTGAAGGGATCTATGACTTTTGATACGATCCGATTTGCATATGAAGATCAAATCATCTCAGGCTCGCAAGCTGCAAATACCACTGATTTTGATTGCGAGGCAATGGCTGTGATAGGTGATAGCATTGTAGTATTCTCCAAAATGTGGACTACGCAGAAATCAGTGATATACACATTTCCAAAACAACCCGGATCATATATCGCCAAAAAGAAAGCAATACTCGATATTGGTGGCTTGATTACGGGTGCATGTGCAATCCCAAACAAGCAACTCATCCTTCTCTGCGGATATTCACGATTGCTACAACCATTTCTATATTTGCTCTATGATTTTCCCGGCACAGAGTATCATGCAGGAAACAAAAGAAAAGTATCTTTGAATATTCCATTTCATCAAGTGGAAGGCATTGCAACTAGCAATGGTCTCATGGCATATTGCACTAATGAGAAACTTGTGCAATCCTTTTTGGAAATCAATCCTGCTTTTCATTCTTTAGATCTTACCAATCTATTGAAACAATATCTTCAAGGTGGAAATTCAGCAATCCCGGAAGAAAACTCATCAGGCGAGATTCACATAATGAATCAAAAAGACAATGTGATTATTTCTGTTCATCCATCTTTCCTTGGAACTCCATATCGCATACTAAATTTAGAAGGAGATGTCATATTGTCGAGCATGATTGAAACACAATCATTTTCCCTTCCCACGGAAAATCTATCCTCCGGATATTATCTTCTTCAATATAAATCATATCTGAAGCCACTATGCATTGTGAGATGAGTTGATTGTAGAGAGTAATTATACTTTGTGTCGCTCTCCTCG
>JBMSYN010000037.1:0-7319 GCA_049426725.1 Candidatus Kapaibacteriota bacterium | reverse complement strand
TTTGTGTTTGCAGACTTCCAAAGCTCCTCACATTTTTCAATTTTTTTCACTTTTTTTACCAAAGGTGTTTTCATGAAGAAATTTCTTACAATGTTGGCGATGTTCGCCATGATTTCTGCTCCTTTATTTGCACAAGTTGAGATTAACTATGCAAAAGAAGGTGATGATTCAAAATATGATGCCATCAAGTTTTTTTCTGCAGATGGCAGCTATGCATCTGATCAACCAGTCACAATTGTTGTATTTACAGATAAAATGCACCCACTTGCAGGAAATGCAGAAGCAAAACCAACTATGAATGGCGCTGCAAAATGTATTATGCATTCTGGAGCCGGAACTGGTTTCTGGGAAAAAATGGCAAAAGACGCAAATGGAGTTGGTCAGAACTGGAGAGATGAATCAGTTGGCTTAATGACTGGCCAGGCACCAAATATCTTTTCTTTGACATTTACTCCAAAAACCTACTATGGTACTGATGTTGTAACTCACTATGGCATGGTTTTCAATGATGGTAAAGATGGCCAAGCCGAAGGAAAAGATGGTGTTGGACTAGCTGATTTCAAACTTATCATTTCTGGTACAACAGCAGTTCGTGATGGCCAAGGCACAGCTTATGACTTGAGCCCTGTATTCCCAAATCCAACATCAAATACAGAAGTATCAATGATTCGCTATCGCGTATTGAACACAGCACAGCCAATCGCTGTAAAAGTGTTTGACATCCGTGGTAATCTCGTTCGCACACTTGTCAATGAAATGCAAGTTCCTGCAAATTATATGTTGTATTGGGATAAAGCAGATGC
This sequence comes from Candidatus Kapaibacteriota bacterium, assembly GCA_049426725.1. Taxonomy (GTDB): domain Bacteria; phylum Bacteroidota; class Ignavibacteria; order Kapaibacteriales; family UBA961; genus UBA961. Next base: position 6,516 of record JBMSYN010000037.1, on the reverse strand, counting down.
AAATGGTACACCTGTTACAGCCGGTTCATATATCTATACAATTGAATCAGGCAATTATAGAACTTCAGGTACAATCATCGTGAATAATTAATTCTCGATTGAATGATGTGAAAGCCCTCTCGGGAATGCTCGAGAGGGCTTTTTTGTTTCCACAACATGATGAGAAATTACCTCTCTTATGTAATTTTGCACATCCTTATGTCATTCATTTCATTGGATATAGATCATGTTCTGGATATATATACTCCTCAGTTTTTCTACACTTTGCATTTCTCTGAATGCACAAGTCATAACCGCAATTCCGTCACCCCCGGACCCTAATGGTGCAGTAGAAATAACCTTTTATGCAGATAGAGGCACTGCAGGGCTTCGTGGATTCAATGGCGATGTTTATGCTCATACGGGTGTAATTACAAATCGTTCCACCGGTCCGACAGATTGGCGATATGTAAAAACAAATTGGGGACAAAACACACCTGAGACAAAACTTACAAAAACAGCAACTGATCGCTGGCGTTTGACCATTCCAAATATTCGCGCGTATTATAATGTTCCACAAAATGAAGAAATCCTTCAATTGACATTTGTATTCAGAAGCGCAAATTCAACACAAGAAGGAAAAGATGTCGGCGCTAAAGACATATATCTCCCGGTACTCAGACCCGGAGCAATTCCCTATTTCAAAAGTCCGACTCAGAATACAGTCAATATCGAACAAAATGAATCACTCTCAATCGAAGGCAGAGTGCAGATAAATGGTACTGCACTGAAATCATTTCAATTGTTCGCAGGAGATTCCCTGGTAAAAGATGTTGGCACTGATACGGTGATCCAATATACCTTCACAGGAACCACAACAGGAACAAAAGAACTGATTTTGAAGACAATCGATACATCTAATCTTGTGAAAACCACATCTTTAACCGTATTGATTGTAGCAAAAACAAAAGAACAACCTTTGCCGCCCAATGTAAAGGAAGGACTCACTTTTATCAATGATTCCACGGTTGTCTTTTGTCTCTTTGCACCATATCACAAAACAGTCCATCTCATTGGTGATTTCAATGATTATAAGATATTACCTGAATATCAATTCAATCGCATGACTATAGACAAAGACAGTGCCTATTATTGGATGTCTTTATCTGGATTGAAGATTGGAACTGAATATGGTTATCAATATGTGATTGATGGTTCTATCGTCGTAGCCGACCCTTATGCAAAGAAAATACTCAGCGAATTCAATGATGACGAGATCATTACTCAAAATCGCTATCCCAATCTGAAACCTTATCCCAAAGACAAAACAGATGAGTTTTTGTCTGTCTTTACAATGCGACCTGCAAGTCAAAAAGAAGAATTCCCATTTTCTTGGAAGAATGAATTCAAGCGATTCCCTGCCAAAGACTTAGTCATCTATGAATTGCTCGTGCGTGATTTTACCGATCGCAGAACATTCCGTGCGGTGATCGACTCATTGGAATATTTAAAGAAACTCGGAGTGAATGCAATTCAATTGATGCCTATTCATGAATTCGAAGGTAATATTTCATGGGGATATGATCCTGCTTTTCCTTATGCAGTCGATAAATACTATGGCACGGAACTCGAATTAAAAGAACTCATCGACAAAGCTCATGGAATGGGCATGGCAATGATTCTTGACTTGGTCCACAATCATTTGACAGGAGCCAATCCACTGATCAGAATGTGGGCAGATGGAAAATATGGTCCACCATCCACGATAAATCCTTATGCAAATGTAACGGCCAAACATCCTTTCAATGTATTTAATGACATGAATCATGAAAGCATTGCCTATCAGCGATATATTGATGGAATCAATGAATATTGGATTCGAGAATTCAAATTTGATGGATATCGTTTTGATTTGTCGAAAGGATTCACCCAAGTCGATTATGGAAACAATACAGCCAGATGGAGCTCTTATGATTCATCACGCATTCGACTACTCAAACGCATGTATAATCGCATAAGAAATTACGACTCATCAGCATATTTGATTTTGGAGCATTTTGCGGATTCCAGAGAAGAAAGAGAATTGACCGATTATGGCTATATGATTTGGCATAATATGAATCCAACTTCAAGCGAAGCTGTCATGGGCTGGATTTCAGGTCAATCAGATAATGGTACATCTCAAGTGTATTTTGCAAATCGCTCTCTCAATGTACCCGCAAATGTGGCATATATGGAAAGTCATGATGAAGAACGATTGATTCGCAAGAATTTCTGTTATGGAAAAGCTGCAACAGGTTATACCACTCGCGACACCACGATTGCACTTCAAAGAGCAGGCGCAATGGCTGCAATGTTCTTTCCAATTCCCGGTCCGCGCATGATTTGGCAATTCGGTGAGATTGGATATGATGTCGGTTTGCAATTGAATGAATCATGCACGGATAATGCCTCCATCAGACTCAATGTGAAACCCACCAGATGGAATTTTTTAAATGATGCGAGAAGAAAGAGACTATATGACACATATTCCGCACTCCTTGCATTGCGCTCATATCCAACATTTTCTTCTTTGCAATCAAAAGTGACATTCAAAGCTTCGCGCGTCGATACTTTGAGAACCGTGCTACTTGAACATCCTGAAATGGATGCATATATCATTGCAAATTTTGACATGAAGCCAAGAACATTTCTTGCGAAAGTCCCTAAACCCGGTACATGGTACGATTATTTCACCGGCTCATCCATTGATATCTCAGCTCAAGGCAATGCATTGACTATGCAACCCGGACAATTTCATGTCTTGACTTCCAAGCAATTGCCCAAACCAACTGTTCAAGCGTGGCCTATTACATCAATCGATGGTGAAGAGCAATCATCAAGTACAATCTTCCCGCATCCTTTGCAATCCGGAGAACAAGGTATCATTTCATTGAAAAAGGCTGGAGGAATTGGACGCATATATGACATGAAAGGAGTATTGATTGACAGCAAAATTATGCAAGATGCTCAAGTACAGATTGGACCTTATGCAATTGGTGCTTATGTCTTTGTTCATCATGCTGTAGATGGGTCAGTGATTGCAACTCATCCATTCATCATACAATAGGCATAGCCATGAGAATTCTTTTTGCTCTCTTGATTTCATGTAGCATTGCTTATGCGAATGACTTTAATGCATTTATCAAAAGACTGGATTCAGTTCCTGATTCACTTTCAAAAAAAACATTGGTGGATTCATTCATGCAAAAGAATCCAATATTGCCATTAACGAATGGTACTGAATGCATTTTTATTTTTCGTGGTAATGCCTCTCGCATCATCGTGACAGGTGATCATAAGCAGTGGTCCGGAAAGGGTGATACCATGCAAAGTGTCAAAGGCACCGATATTCACTTTGTCAGAAACACATTCCCCATTGATGCTCGGATTGATTATAAATTCATCAATGGTTCCAACTGGATACTTGATCCCAAAAACCCACATACTTGTGCCGGAGGATTTGGTCCAAACTCAGAATTACGAATGCCCGGTTATCCTGATCAACCGGAATTGATCGGTAATGCAGATATTCCCAAGGGAACCATATTTGATACCACATTTCGTTCAAATGCACTCAATAATTCTCGTGCCATAAAAGTTTATCTCCCTCCCGGATATACACAAGCACTACAATATCCCGTGATACTTTTTCATGATGGATTGGATTATGTGAATCTTGCAAAAGCTCCTGCTGTGATTGACCGACTCATTGCGATGAATAAAATCAGGCCAATCATTGCTGTATTTGTACCAGCTGTGAATCGCACGCCTGAATATGCGGGAAATTCCATCGATGTATTTCAACAATTTATCACAAATGATGTCATGAATTGGGTTGACAATCGATTTTCAACAACACGCAATCCGGAGTATCGAGCTGTGGCTGGCGCCTCAAATGGTGGCAATATCGCATTATATTGCGCTTTGAAAGCCCCACAGGTTTTTGGGAAGGTAGCTGCACAATCAAGCAATGTGATCAATTCCATCATGAGTGGTTTTGATACATATCCACCTTTACCAATAACCCTCTATGCAGATATAGGAATTTATGATATTCCTCAATTGATTCCACTTGTAAAGCAATTCAAACAAGTGATGGTAAAACGAGGGTATAATCATATCTATAAAGAAGTCAATGAAGGACATAGCTGGGGGAATTGGAAAGCCAATATGAATGAATATTTGGAATTCTTCTTTCCGCCAATTCCCTCATCTGTGAAATCAAGTGAATCAAGACCCTTGATAACTGATTTGGAATATCGGATAGACAGTCTTGCCATTCAACTCACTTTCAGGCTATCCATTCCCGTAAAAGGTATGACAATACTGCTCATGGACATCAATGGAAAAATTTTGAGTGAAACATTACTAACAGCAAGGGAGCAAGGAGATTTATCCGAAGAATTGACATTGAATTCGCGACTTTCTTCAGGTATGTATTTCTTGCAATTTAGATCAGAGCAAACCATGTTCACCTATCATATTACCATTCAATGAAACGATTCATTATACTTTCGACTTTTTTCTCTCTGTGTTTCTGCAATGTGTTCGCACAGCAATTACGGAATCATCCGGGTGCTGTCTATTATGAAATCTTTGTGCGATCATTTTCCGATTCAAATGGCGATGGCATTGGGGATATCCCCGGCATAACACAAAAACTGGATTATCTAAAAACTCTTGGTATCAAAGGAATTTGGCTTACACCGGTGCATCCATCACCAACATATCACAAATATGATGTAAAAGACTATCGCGACATCGATCCAGAATATGGTACAATCGATGACATGAAAACATTAGTTCGAGAAGCCCATGCTCGAGACATCTCCATTATCATGGATTATGTTGTCAATCATACAAGCAGTCAACATCCATGGTTCAGTGAGGCAATAAACAATCCCAAAGCCCCTTCACGCAACTATTATATCTGGGCGGAAGAATCAGAATCTCATCGATGGCAAGCGCAGCCTTATAATCAAGGTTTGCCTTGGCAATGGCACAAAATTGATTCAACAAATCCTGATAAAGGGCGATACTATGGATTCTTTTGGAGAGAAATGCCTGATCTTAATTTCGATGATCTAATAGTTCGTACTACCATGATTGAACATGCTAAGTTTTGGCTCAGTGAAGTTGGTATAGATGGTTTTAGATTGGATGCTGCTCAACATGTCTATGAACTCAATGAACATCATAAAAGCATAGCTTGGTGGGAAGAATTTCGGAAAGGAGTTGAATCTGTCAAGAAAGATGTATATCTCGTCGGAGAAATCGTCAATGCAGATTCCATCGTCACAGGCTATTTTTCCGGATTGAAAGCTAATTTTCATTTTGATTTGGGAAAACAAATATTAACTCTGCTCAAAGAAGAAAAAGCATCAAGTGACTTTGTAGACAAATTATCCAAATCCATTCAAGCCCATAAAGAAAAAAGATCGGATTGCATTGATGCGATATTTTTGACCAATCATGATCAAGACAGAATCATGAGCGAATTGAATGGTGATAAAGAAAAAGCTTTATTGGCAGCCAGCATCTTGCTGACATTGCCCGGACAACCCTTCCTTTACTATGGAGAAGAGATTGGAATGCTTGGCAAAAAACCCGATGAAGCCATTCGCGAACCAATATTGTGGACTGATGGAGGCAAAGATTCAAATACCACGAAATGGGAAACCTTGCGATTCAATATTGATCCCAACAACTCAGTCCATTCACAAAAGAAAGGACTGACATCTATCTGGGGTCAATATGCATTTCTCATTTCATTCAGACATGCAATGGATGATCTTCTTAATGGATCCATCTATCCATTTCCAACTCCACCGGGACTTCTCGGATATTTACGAAACAATATGTTGATTATTCACAATCTCACAAATCGAGAACAGATTCTTCCAATTCAAAAAGATTTCAAGTTCTTTTTACATGTTCCAACTTATAAAAAGATAGCTGATGAGGGAAAAATCGCACCTTATTCAACAATGTTTTTTCAAAGATTGAGATAAATGAAATTATGAAACCTTGGATACTTTTTGCATCATTTTTGATTCTGACTTCAGAATTACAATCTCAAGATACTTTTTCGATTGTTGCCGCTGACTCTATAACTAGAGAGGTTGGAAGTGCCGGTGCTTCATGCGTCGATCTCATCGCCTTTGGCATCACTGATGCTTCCTTTTTAGGACAACTCTTTCCTGACAAAGGAGCGATTAATACACAAGCAGCATATATTCCAGGTAATCAACAAATTGCTGCAGGGCGAATGAATACATCAGATTCTCCAAAAGAAATTGCGGAATGGCTTGAAGCAAATGACTTTGAAGGCAATCCCGATATCAGACAGTATGGTATTGTTAAATTTATCGGAACATCTCCCCAATCCTCAGCATTTACTGGACAAAAATGCATTGACTATAAAAATCATATTACAGGATCTATTGATGGGATAGCATATTCGATACAAGGAAATATATTAATCGGACAAGAGAT
>JBMSYN010000036.1:0-7957 GCA_049426725.1 Candidatus Kapaibacteriota bacterium | reverse complement strand
TTCCCCCGTATTTTCCCTAAATTGCGATGCAATATTACAAGTGATTGGAAAGCCAAATGAAGAATTGTGTTTTGTTCTTGCATGTCTTTTTATTGTCTACAATTGGCATTGCTCATGCTCAAATATCACGTCCCACTGAATTTGTGCAGCAACCTTTTGATGTCATTGAATATGATGCATCATTGGATTTAGTCTCATCGCCTTTGCCACGTTTGGATAATGGAAGATGCTTGATTCGAGTGCATTGGATAGATGAACCCCGTGGGATTTTTCCAATCCATCTGAGAGATCTTAGCATTGATTCGGTTTTGGTGAATGGTGTTATATCCACATTTGAAAGAAAGGGTTCACCGATAGATGACACAATGCATTATGCAGTCTCGATTCCCATGAACATACGCAAAGGCGATTCAATGCTGATTACCGTTCATTATGGTGGATTGATGGGGAAGGAACCACCGCGTTCTGGTTTCTCATGGGGCGGTGTATACTCCACAAAGCGCATACTCTATTCCATAGGCGTTGGGTTCTTTGCACATTATGTAGGAACCACTCAGCATTGGCTACCATGTTATGATCATCCTTCCGATAAAGCAAAACTTACTACAAGAATAAAGGTGCAAAATGGATTGACTGCAGTATCCAATGGATCACTCAAAAGCATTGATACGCTGAATGATGGAAAAAGATTTGTTTGGTCCTCCACTATACCCATGGCAACATATCTCATGACTTTTGCCGTGGATTCTTTTCAAAGGCATGTGATTGGTTCTCCAACAAATACAATCTATGCCATTCGACAAGATAGTATATCAACTGCAATTTCATTTTCGCAATTGCCGCGCATGATAACCGCGCTAGAAAAACGCTTCGGACAATATCCTTTTGAATCCGTGGGTTATGTTCTCACTCCAACCGGCTCAATGGAACATCAAACCATGATTAGTATTGATGAGAATATCGTCAGGAAGAGGGATTCAACGAATTCAACGATTCTTCATGAACTTTCTCATCAATGGTTTGGTGACGAAGTGACTCCCTTGAATTATGGATATAGTTGGCTTTCAGAGTCATTTGCAACATATTGCGAGACACTTTGGGCAGAAGAATTGCGAGGGCAAACAGGCTATATTCAAGACATTGCATCAAAGATTTCAGAGTATTTTGGGACAGCTGTATCACGAGAAGGAGTACTACCACTGGAGTTTTTTCCACGATTGAGTCCGTCATCGAATTTCCCACGCACGATTTATATAAAAGGTGCTGCTGTGCTTGGAATGTTAAGACATCAACTTGGTGATAGCGTGTTTTTTGCTGCAATGCGTTCATATCTCGAAAGACATCGTTATGGCAATGCCACAACTGAAGACCTTCAACAAGCATGCGAAGATGTCTCCGGGAAAAATCTTGGGTGGTTCTTTGAACAATGGGTGAAGCGCAAAGGATGGCCACGCATTCAATTGGATACTGTCTCTTCAATCGTTAATGGCATTCGTTCGCTTAGAATAAACATCACACAAGTTCAACCTGCAGATCATGGCATATTCGAAAAAGTGCCTGTACAAATTGGCTTCCGTTTACCTGATAATTCATTCATCTACAGAACCATTGAATTCTCCGGTCAAGTATCAACAATCACGATTGATTCATTGCCCGAATACAGATCTATCAATGTCAATCTCGGAAATCAATTCCGTTCGCTTTTGCAATTGACGAGGGTCACTCACATTGAAAGTGATGATCAATTCAATACTCAATCATTGCATGTTTATCCAAATCCCGGAAAGGATGTGATTACGGTTGAGTATCCTGCGACTCAAGGAATGATTGCTTGGTCAATCGCAGACATACAAGGAAAAGTCATTCGATCATGGAAGGAAATGAGCAATATGCAGGGTCATGCTCGATCCGGCTTGATGCAAATGGATGTTTCATCGATTCCATCAGGGATGTATACCATTTTCATGAGACATGACAATAACACCATTAGTTCACAATGTACCATTTCTCATTAAAGTTCACCATGAAATTCATCATCACTCTTTTGATCTTATGTTCTTGTTCTCATCTATTGAATGCACAAGGAACTGAAACCACAAGTATTCATCTTGAAATGGGAATTCCACTTGATGACAATGCATCAAATGACTACTTGATCATTCGTCCTCAATATGCTCTGAGTTATAATCAGCAATTGAATATTGCAAATTGGATTTCCTGGAATCTACATCGTGGTTGGTATGGTGATGTGCCAAGATTTTCAGGCAATTTTATTCAAGATACAAGCTTGCCTGCTGAATTTTACAGAGTGAAACATGGAGATTACACAGGTTCTGGCTATGACAGAGGGCATATGGTTCGCTCTGAGGAAAGAACGGCTACAGCAGAAGATAATAAGTCTACTTTTTTGTTGACGAATATCATGCCGCAAACCCCCAACCTGAATCAACAAACGTGGCTTTCGCTTGAACTTGAATGTGAAAGAATGTGTAAGAATGACAATAAAGAATTGTTCATAATAGCAGGTGGTGTATTCGGACCAAATCCCAAACGCTTGAATACCGTTGTCGCGGTACCGGATTCATGCTGGAAAATCATCGTTATTCTCGATAGCGGACAAAGACTCAAAGATATAACTCCCGCAACGCGTATCATTGCAGTCATGATGAATAATGGCACATATACATCAGGAAAAACAGATTGGAAGCTTTATACCACAACTGTGGATGCAATCGAAGAAAGAACAGGATATAATTTCTTGAGCGATGTTCCCATGCAAATTCAACAGAGCATCGAATCCAAAAATTATCTTTCAATTGTTGATCAAGTAGAACAATCTTCATCTGAATTATACCCACAACCAGTGAGTAGTCAATTCACGATGAAATTCTCCGGAATGACAGAAATTCAATATTCCATTCAGATCATTGACATGCTTGGAAGTATTGTCGAGTCTTTACAAACAATACCAACCCAAGATTCAGAAGGTAAACTCATGATCTCTCATGATATATCGCATTTGCCTTCAGGTGTCTATACATTGTTGGTGAAGTCTGAAAAAAGTAGAATCAATATGCCATTATTAAAGCTTGATCAATGAAGCCATATATAGTTTTCTTCTTTTTGGTGATTGGCCACTTATCAATTTATGCTCAATCAGCGCTTGTATCAACTAGAAACATACATGCACCTTGGGGATATCCCAAAGATGGAAATCCAAAGGATGATTATATCATTGAAAGAAAACAGTATGTGTTGAGTTATAATAGTCAATTGAATATTGCCAATTGGGTTGCGTGGCAATTGAATGCTTCATGGTATGGAGATACACCAAGGCGTTCCGGAAAATTCATCACAGATAAGACTTTGCCTTCAACTTTTCAGACAATTACGCATGATGATTATACAAGAACTGGATATGACAGAGGGCACATGGTTCGTTCGGAAGAAAGAACTGCCAATGAAGAAGATAATGAGTCAACTTTTTTGATGTCAAATATTCTTCCTCAAACTCCAACGCTCAATCAACAAACATGGCTTTCACTTGAATATGAATGTGAACGATTGTGCAAATCTGAAGGCAAAGAATTATACGTTATGGCAGGAGGAGTATTTTCGCCATACCCGATCAGACTAAATGGTAAAGTAGCCGTGCCTGATTCTTGTTGGAAAATAGTCATCGTTCTCGATAAAGGTCAAACAACAAAGGACATCAATGGCAAAACTCAAGTCATTGCAGTCATGATGAATAATGGAATTTATGGGAAAAGCAATAATTCATGGGAATTATATAAAACTTCTATCGATCACATTGAACAAAGCACAGGGTATGATGTATTGTCTGAGTTACCTGACAAAATAGAGGAGATTATCGAGAAGAAAAGATAATTTCAAACATAATCCAATAAGTTTAGACCATAGTCGTTAGGACTGATAATTGTTCAGGGGTGAACAAAACTATTCACGGGACTTATTTTAGGGTTTGGCTAATGCAATTCTTCAGTATTTGTATTTCAATATTTCTCTTGTGTTTAAATGGTAGCATTCAAGCACAATTAACAACTCATACGCTCTATGGGGCTGAAGCTCAAGATTGTTACACACAATTTCTGAACCATTATTCAAAGCAACATAAAGAGGAAATACACAATCAAATCCAAACCCATGGTTCACAATTGCATATGCTTAAAGCAATGTTGTATGTGCATTGCATGCAAAGTATTGAACCGGAATCCATTCAAAAGTTTTTACAGAATTATAATCTTTCAAAATACAGTAGAGAATGGAAGAGATTGTTTATTTATATGCTATCAGAAATCCCAGCCTCGGAACAACACCAGATATATAAAGCCATTGTTTCAAAAGATAAGCAGGGTAAAATTCAAGAACTTGAGTTTCATGCAAGATATAAGGGACATGGTGTTCTCAGAGTGAATGGCATGTATTTCAATAAGAAAGTCATGACATTACAAATGTTTAGTTATAAAAAGAGGGGAGGTATGAGATGAATCATGTATTTATTTCCCTTGGACTATGTGTGGTAATCCTCTGTAGTCCTGGTTGTGAGAGAGAAACCTCACAGCATATTGTGCGAAATATCGCAGGAAAAAACACATTTGCTTTGGGTGAGCAGATATGGAGCACTGCTCTGCTTGACACCAAGTATTTTCTCAATGGTGATTCAATTCCTCAAGCGCAAACAGCCGATGAGTGGGAAAAAGCAGGTAGAATGAATATGCCGGCATGGTGTTATGCAAATGATGATGAGCAGTCTTGTACACTCTACAATTGGCATGCAATCAATGATCCGAGAGGATTGATACCAAAAGGGTGGCATTTGCCATCATATCATGAAGTAGAATATGTGATGAAGATGCTCTACACATTGAATCATTTGGATGAAAAAAAACAAAACATAGTCGAATCATATCCAATTGGATTTAGTTATGAGCATTATTATAAGAATGCTATACCAGTACGATATTCAATGCCATTTCTCTATCATGGACATCGTTTTGGAAATGGTAATTTCAAAGGTCAGGGAGATATTGGTGTTTGTTGGACGAGGGAACCTTTAGACTCCGCTACGAAACGAATTCCCGCATTTGCACAGGTTAAAGAGAAGAAGCAATTGTATATGATTGCTTCACATCCTGCAAATGGACTAACGGTGCGAATGATAAAAGATTGAAATATCATCAATCAATACGTTTCCATTCGGGCATAATATTGGGATCACTTTTATGATCAGAAGTGGAATAATATAGTGTCCCCGGGATGCTTGAGATAAAATCCTTCGTATTGAATCGAGTAATATATGGAGGACAACACAATGCTCCTGAGTACACTTGAACATAGCATTCAATCATGTATTCATTGTTATTATGAGAGGGGTTTATCTCCATTTCAAAGCGATTGATGTCAACCCATGCATCTTCTTTGACAACTCTAGATAGTTTCTTGTCGATGGACTTCAAGAGTGTTTCCAAATCTACCAATGAATATTTGCCATTATATTTTCTGTATAAATCAGTATGTGCAGACCCTGCCATACCACCCGCATTGTACTCAAATTTAAAGAGTTCATTATCAATTGGTGTGAATGTATAGTGCATCCATTGATATCTGAATATCTCATTGTTGATATATCGAATGATAGTTGCATGAGTTGACTGAATATTCAACAATGAATCCAATGATTTCATGATGGCATTGAATTCATTCTTAGGTAACTCCATTGGATCTTGTTCAATGTCAACATGAAAAGCTCGAGATATAAGCATGAGTACATCAGCATTGCTGAGATAATCCAAGCTATCGAGTGTTCTTGCATGCTTGATATTGGCAGCGATCAAAGATTGTCGGAGAATTTCAACTTTTTGTTGTTTGCTTTGTACAAGAGCATAAAGACTCAGCAGTGAATCTAGATCCTGAATCATTGCATATTCACTTGGGATGCTATTGAATGTTTCTTTTTCAAAAGTCTTTTGACCAAGATTATTGGTTACATCCGAAAGAACATCATTTGAAGTGACGATGCGCTCTGGATGATCATTTTCTAGTTGAGGAAAATCCTGACTTTTATGATTACATGAAAGAAGGGTAGAAATTGAGAAGAGAATCAAAAAAAACATATACATGATAAAACCCCTGAAAAAATAATATCGTCTGGTAACGGATAATCGTTTATAATATTACATCATTTCAAGTATTGTTTTTCTCAGGAAGAAATAATTCTGTCATCATGCACCTCGCACTGCCTCCACCAATATGTTCAATAGTTGGAATTAATACTTCCACCGGTATGCAAGTATCTTGAATCATGTTCAGCTGATTGGAATCGAGAGACATGAACGCTTTCTGCGAGCCAATCAAATGGGGAATTTGTTGATCATTAAGCACGCATAGCATATTCCCTGCAAAGTCATGAACCTGTTGTGAAGTTAAGTGTAGTAATTGTTTTTGATATAATGCATCCATTACTTTCTTTCTATCATCATGATGAATCAATTCCAAACAGATTGCAGAAATGACAGGACTGATATGCAGGAGAACATTCGTATGATAAATTGGAAGTCCATTCTCATGAAAAGCCCTGAATGTTAAGGGTTCATAGCCAAGGAGTGTACAACATTCTTCAAAGATGTCCGGGTGAGTTCTTTCAGACACAGCGGCAAAAGCGAGTTTGTTTGCATGATCAAATACGATACTACCTGTACCTTCCAAAAAATGATTATCTGATTCATGATGAGTTAGATCAAGTACATGTTTGATTTCAAACATGTTGTCTAATACTGAAATGATATCAGTTCTGCGTTCATATCTTCTATTTTCTGCCATCATTGGATAAAGAATCACAGTCCCATCCGGATGGGTGCTCATCCAATTATTGGGGAAGATGGCATCAGGTTTTTCGGGAAATTCAGTATCGTCAATCACCAAGACTTCGATACCGTGATACTGCAGCGCATCAACCATTTGATTGAATTCATTCACAGCACTTGAAGAAATACTTTGATTATTCTCCAACAATGAGGATTGGAATGCATTTGTTGAAGCAGTTTGAGGATTATGACCAAATGCATGAGGTTTCACCATGAGAAGTGAATGTGCAATGGCATTTTGGGAATCAGATTCCATTTACTAAGGATTTCCTTCTATCTTTGCACTTCAATTTACGCGATATCAGGGACTTGATATCGAATTATCTATGATTCTGGGAGTATAAGATGAAGCATGTTGTCAGCATTGTATCTTTCATGTTATTGACATTTATGCCTGTGATGTCTCAAGTACAAGATTTCAAGACAAAGAATTCGGGTAATCAAGCACAGAGAACTCAGATGCTTGATGCATTGCGAGGAGAAGTCAAAAAACTCATACGTCAAGAAGTAGTGTTTGTTGTGGATCATTTTAAAGTGTCCGGCGACTATGCATGGTTTGAGGGTTCTGTTCAAAGAAAAGATGGTGGAGAGATTCAATTAAACGATGAGGACTTTGATTGTTGCAAAGCTACCTGCCTATTCGTGAAAAGAGGAGCAAAGTGGTCCATTGCCGAATATGGTGCATTCGGAAGAGATGTTTGGTGGTCTGGAATCGGGCAGCGATTTCCCAGAGCTCCAAGAGCCATTTTCCCGGAATATGGATCGCATTATGAGTGAAAAAGGGCTACATTAAAAAAGGCATCTTCAGAATTAACTGAAGATGCCTTTTTGATTTTTATACATTAAGAGTTAGAATGTATAGGTAAATCTTCCTTGTACCATTCTTCCAATAGCGGCAGCACCAATGAATTGCTGAACCTTATTGTCGAGAAGATTGGTTGCGGTTAGATTGAAACTCAAACCTTGAAATGATGGAATTGCATAATTCAAGTTGAGATCAAGCATGTGATACGCTTGAACATCGCCAACATATACACCTGAATTCATACGGAATGCATCAACCCAGCGCCATT
>JBMSYN010000035.1:0-8001 GCA_049426725.1 Candidatus Kapaibacteriota bacterium | reverse complement strand
GCTTGTTTTTTCAAATAACGAGCTGTTGACAAATCTTTGTGTTTTGCAATAGCTGCTTCAATTTCTTCGGCTGTTTTGCCTTTGAATTCCATCTGACGACGAAGCAATACGCCATCTGCGCTCAAGAGAGAGCGAACGATGTCTGTTGCTTGAGCACCGGCGTTTAACCAGTAAATTGCTCTGTCATGTTGGAAAGAAACTGTTGATGGTTGCTTCATTGGATCATAATATCCAACGCGCTCCAAATAATCACCATCGCGACGTGAACGACTGTCAACTGCGACGATGTCATAGGTTGGTGCTTTTTTGCGACCTTTACGGCGCAAACGAAGTTTTACCATGAGATACCCTACTCAAGTTAAGGGTGAAAAAATCCGGTGCTTCAGCGTTTGAAGCCGGTTGGTATTTTGAAATTCGGCATTTTCATTCCGCGAAGACGTTGCATCGGATTGTTTTGACTTTGCGATACAGTCTTCATCATTTTTTGCATATCCTCGAATTGCGACAATAAGCGATTTACATCCGCGATGGATGTACCGCTTCCCATTGCAATTCGTCTTCTGCGCGATCCGCTGAGTATTCTTGGATTATTTCGCTCTTCGCCCGTCATGGAGAGAATAATCGCCTCCACACGATTGAATGCTTTGTCATCCAATTGTACATTGCGCATCGCTTTGTCCATACCTGGGATCATGCCGAGAAGATCCTTCAATGAACCCATTTTCTTTATCACTCGCAATTGCTCCAAGAAATCCTGAAGCGTAAATTGATTCTTGCGAATTTTTTCTTCAAGTCTCGCTGCTTCTTTTTCATCAATTTCTTGCTGTGCTTTTTCAACAAGCGTGATGATGTCACCCATTCCAAGTATGCGCGATGCAATACGGTCAGGGTGGAATGGCTCGAGTGCCTCAACTTTTTCACCAACACCCACAAATTTGATGGGTTGTCCAACAACTTGTTTGATGGATAAAGCAGCACCACCGCGAGTGTCACCATCCAATTTGGTGAGCACAACACCGGTAAGACTCAGTGATTCATGAAATGCTTTTGCTGTGTTGACGGCATCTTGACCGGTCATTGCATCACAGACAAATAGAATTTCACGAGGATTGATTTCTTTCTTGATATTCTCAACCTCGCGCATCATTTCTTCGTCAATGGTCAATCGACCGGCAGTATCAACGATAATGATGTCACGAGCAAATTTTCTTGCCTCACCAAGCGATTCCTTCGCAATCTGAACCGGATCTTTGCTTTCTGCAGAATAAACAGGAACAGCAACTTGTTCACCAAGCATTTTCAATTGATCAACAGCAGCAGGACGATAAATGTCGCATGCCACAAGCATCGGCTGACGACCCTTCTTCTTGAGATGCAAAGCAAGCTTTCCACAAAATGTGGTTTTACCCGAACCTTGCAAACCTGCTACCATGATGATGGTAGGTGGCTGCGAGGAAAAATTGATTTCTGCTTTACCGGTGCCCATCAAAGCAACCAATTCATCATGAATCAATTTTACGATCATTTGCCCGGGAAGAATATTTCCCTTGACTTCCAGCCCGACTGCTTTACTTTGAACAGTCTCAATGAAATCCTTTACTACGGAAAAGTTCACATCAGCATCAAGAAGCGCATTACGCACTTCATTCAATGCTTCCTTGATATTCTCCTCTGTGATCTTCGATTGACCTCGAAAAACCTTCAGAGCAGATTCCAATTTGGTTTGTAAACTCTCAAACATAGTAATGCCATGTGACAATCAGTGAGCCACGAAAATACGGGAAATACGCCATTTGACCAAAGATTTTATCCCTTGGAAATGCCCTTCGCAATAAGGTTTTGCATGGATTGCCTTAGCCCCGCCCCAAATTCATCAATCTCCTTTTTGCCAATCGTGAGGGGTGGCAAGATTCGAAGTATATTCACGGATGTTGCATTGGCTATGATGGCATTTTTGAGCAACTCTTCCACCAAAATGGCTGATTCGAAGGTTAAAACGACGCCCTGCATGCAGCCACAACCCCGTATTTCCTTGATATATTCAGGAAATTCCTCCTTGATTTCATAGAGTGTTTCTTTCAAATAACACCCCATTTCACGAGCATTTGCCATAATACCGGCATATAATTCCTCCATGACCACGATCCCAGCAGCACAGGCAAGGGAATTACCACCATAAGTTGTACCATGACGGCCTTTATCGACTAATTTCGCCAAATCATTGGTCGTGACGATTGCTCCAAGAGGTAATCCTCCGCCAATTCCTTTTGCGAGGACAATGATATCAGGTTTTATGAGGTACTTTTCGAAGAAAAAGAGTGATCCCGTGCGGCCGATACCGGATTGCACTTCATCGGCTATGATCAGAAAATTGAACTCTTCCTTGAGATTCATGAGTTCGGTAACAAATTCTGGCTCTGCATGCGTGATGCCACCCTCACCCTGGAGAAATTCAAGTGCTATGGCACAAGTATTTTCATTCACAGAAGAACGGAGAGCTTGTACATCATTGAAAGGAATGATGCTCATATTGGGAAGGAATGGTCCCATGCCATCTTTATAGAGCGGTTTATTCATCAAACTGAGAGCGCCATAGGTTCTTCCATGAAATCCACCCTCGAATGCTATCATCTGATGCTTGCCATGTTCAGTACCCCAAAGTCGAGCAAGTTTGATGGCACCTTCAAAACTTTCAGCGCCAGAATTGCTGAAATACACGCGATCATATCCGCTCTTTTCCGTGATAAGCTCGGAAAGCTTGATTTGAGGTTCTTGATAAAAGAAATTTGAAACATGAAGATATTTTTCTGCTTGCTCTTGAATTGCTTTGATGATGCGTGGATGGGAATGACCAAGTGCATTCACTGCAATCCCACTCAAAAAATCCAAATAACGCTTGCCGGAAGTATCAAAGATTTCACTACCGATTGCTTTGGATATTTCAATTGGCAAGCGACGATAATTCTGGAACATCACTTCATGTTCGCGTTCAATGAATGTTTGACTCATTCTGAATCCTCTGTACTTGTACCTTCAAATAGATAGGATAAGGGTAGAGTTTTTCTTCCTGCATATCCTTCCAGATATCCATGATAATGCGTGATATTATCTTCATCACTTCGCCAGCATAATAATACTTCACGACCTTCTATGATTGCAGGAAAATCAACAAGCCCTATATTGAAGTTCCAATCTTTATATTCACAACCAAGCTCTTCAAGTTCTGCATGTAATTCTTTGAGTGTATCCGAAAAAGCCATGCAATGCTCATCTTTTCTCGGATCTTCGCCTTTTTCCATGATGTCTGAAATTCTATTTCGCAATTGCGAACCAATGCGCAGAATATCTGAAACAATGCTGCGAACAAGTGGTAAAGTTCGATTTGCTTCTTCGGGTGTGAAATACTTCATTGTTTCCATGTCAATTCTGATGTGGTTTGGCTTTGACAGGTGCATTTGGTTTTACAAGTGATGCACCGCTGATGATGAGTGAATCACCGATGGAAATTCCTTTGAGAATTTCAAGAGAGGCATCTGTTCTCATGCCTGTTACTATCGGTTGAGGGATTGCCTTGCCATTTCGGAGTATAAATACTCGTTGGCCACGAATATCGGGAACTGCTGCTTCATTTGGAATGAGAATTGCCGGTTCGGGATTCGACATCGGAAGAATAACTTCTGCAAATGCACCGGGTTTAAATTCATTTCGAAGATTCTTATTCAAAGCAACAATGCCAATAGTTCTTGTTGTATTGTCAATCAAAGGATTGATCGCATGTATCACAGCTTCATGCATTGTTGCATCACCGGCTTGACGGAATTGAATTGTCATTCCTTTTTTCAGATGCATGCCATGTCGCTCCGGAATTGATGCTTCAATGCGAATCGGCTGTGTATTGACAAGTTCTGTAATCACCGAACCAGGTGATACATAACTTCCTTTGCTCAATTGCTTGATGCCAATTGTTCCGGAAAATGGTGCTTTGATTGAAGTTTTTGCGATTGCTGATTTTACGACTGCGATATCTGCAAGAATTGTAGTGACATTATTTTCTGCTCTTTCAAATAGTTCCTGACTAGTTCCACCGCCGAGCAATAAAGACTTTTCGCGTTTTGCATTTGTTTCTGCAAGAGCCAATAATGCTTTCAGTTTTGTCAATTGAGCTTGTAATTCTGAATCATCAAGTTTGGCAATGACTTGACCTTGAGAAATTCTTGCGCCTTCAGTGAAAGAGAGCGATATGATTCGACCGGCAATTTCGGGGGCGATGCGAACCATGTCGTGGGGAGCAAGATTTCCGGTCACGATGATTGAACGAGTGAACATGGTGTCGCGTACAATTGCATATGTTACAGCAATCGGAGCTTTTGGTGCACCACCAAGTCCTTTGGGTGCGGTTTTTCCTGCAGGTTTGAAGAAGATGATCAAACCTAGCACAAGTATTCCAAACACTATAGCAATGATGCGCTTCACTATGATTTTCCTTTTGCGAGTGCAATGCCCAATTCATCCAATTGTGCATTGGCAACGGGACTTGGACATTGTTCCATCAATGCAAGTGCGCTGGTGGTTTTTGGAAATGCAATCACATCGCGAATATTTTCGGTGCCTGAAAGCAACATGGACAAGCGATCAAATCCGAAAGCTATGCCGCCATGTGGGGGCGCGCCATATTGCAAGGCGCTGAGAAGAAAACCAAATTTTGTTTCTGCTTCTTCTCTCGAAAATCCGAGCAAATCAAACATGCGTTGCTGTATTTCATTTTGATGGATACGGATACTTCCGCCTGCCACTTCATATCCATTGATCACAAGATCATGCGCTTTAGCACGAGCTTTTTCAGGAGCTGATTCCAGTAAATGATTGTCTTCATTCATTGGAGCAGTAAATGGATGATGTCTTGCGATATAGCGATCTTCTTCAGGAGAATATTCAAGCAGTGGAAACTCGGTAATCCAAGAGAAAGAGAAGTCAGATTTAACTGAATCCATGATGCCGGAACGACGGGCAATTTCAAGTCTGAGAGCACCCGCAATGGTACATGCTCTTTCCCATTCACCAACAGTGATGAGTACAAGATCTCCATTCTGAACATTCAGTTCTTGCTTGATTGATGAAATATGTTCTTCACTCAAGAATTTCTGAATTGGTGATTGTAATTCACCTTCAGAAGACCATTTCAAATAGGCGAGTCCACCCGCACCATATTTCTTTGCATAATCAGTAAGTTCATCAAGTTGTTTGCGTGAGAATGCACCACAACCTTTTGCATTGAGCGCTATGATGGATCCTTCTTTCAATGCAAGTGCATCATTGAATACTTTAAACTCTGTATTGCTTACGATTGAAGTGATGTTTTTGAGTTCCAATCCAAAACGAAGATCGGGCTTATCACTACCAAAGCGTGACATTGCTTCATGAAAGCTCATGCGCGGAAATACATTCGGAATATCAATCTCCAAAATTTCTTTCCACACCAATTTGATGAATGATTCAGTTAAAGCAATGATATTATCCTGTTCGATGAATGACATCTCAACATCGATCTGAGTGAATTCCGGTTGTCTATCGGCTCGCAAATCTTCATCGCGAAAGCATTTGACGATTTGCATATAGCGATCGAATCCTGAAACCATCAAGAGTTGTTTATACAATTGAGGTGATTGCGGAAGAGCATAGAACATGCCATTATGCACACGACTTGGCACTAGATAATCACGAGCACCTTCCGGTGTGGATTTTGTGAGGATGGGTGTTTCCACCTCAAGAAAATCATTCTCTGCAAAGAAGCGATGTGTGAGTTGATAGAGTTTATTTCTCGTGATGAAGTTTTTTTGCAAACTTGGTCTGCGCAAATCGAGATAGCGATATTTCAAGCGTAGTTCTTCACCGGCAAGATTCTCATCATTGATTTCAAAGATGGGTACTTCGGAACGAGAAATGATTTCCATATGATCTGTAAGAACTTCGATGAGACCCGTTGGAATATTTGGATTTGGATTTTCGCGCATGCGAACAGTGCCTTTGATTGCGACAACAAATTCATGGCGAAGCTCTTTGGCAATCTCTCCCACTTCGGGCATTGTTTCACGTTCCACGACTGCTTGCGTAATGCCATATCGATCGCGTATATCAAGGAAAGTCACACTTCCAAAATCTCTGCGTTTATGCACCCATCCATTCAGGACAACTTGATTGCCTGCATGTTCAGGTCGTAAAACTCCGCAATTCACAGTTCTTTGAGTAAAGGCCATATCAAAACCAAGGTAAATATAATGTCATTTCAAGTTCGTAGTTTAATGCTAATGATCAATAATTAGAGGCAACAATGAGATTTACATTCCTCATTTCACTATTCTTTCAAATGTTCCTTCTTACATCCTGTTTTGGCGATTGGGATGCTACAGATGAAGTATTTGCACAAACTTATGCTCGCATCTTGATTGCTCGAGAGAAGTTTCCCGATACAACAAAGGGAAATGCGGAAGTTATGCGAATTATCAAAGAAAGCGGCATGGATGAACCCGAGTTTCGTCGAATGTTCATTTCATATTCACAAAAGCCGGAAAAACTTCGGGCAATCATGGATACAGTACATACACGCATTCGGGTGAAAAGACTTCCAATTGACAAATAATCAATCTTCATCTGAATAATTCTCTTTCATTGCATCGAGAATCACAATGCGAATATCGGGCAAACATTTCATGAATAATGTCAAGCCCAATACAATAACAAAGATTGAATGTTCCGATATGTCTCGAAATGGAATGAATTCAAATGCTTTGAGAATTGTATGAGGAGTTGTGGGTGCAAGAAGCATTGTTCCCAGAATTCCACTCATCATACCGATTGCATGTTTTTTTCCAAGCACTCCATAACCTGTGGCATACATCAAGGCAAAGAGTACAATAGGAAAAGGACTTACCGCTAGAGCAGCACCGAATGCAGATCCGATGCCTGAATGTCTGAATCGAGCAAATGGATTGAATGCACTGAATAGCGTTGTCATTGCCGCTCCAATTGCCGCAGCGGAGAATGTACCGAAAATCATCATGCCAATAAATGCTGCAATCATGGAAAGTCCGGCATGTACTACTTGAGCACTGAAAGATTGTTTTATTGTCAAAGCTTCAAAACGATTTCTTTTTCTGATCAGATCTTCAATCGGAATTGCGCCGAAGATCATGCCTATGCCAGGCATCATGAGTAATTCGATGACATTCACGAATGCAATTCCGAAATTCGATGAGATGAAAAGTGTGTTCTTGAATGGTCTCAAATTACGAATTTAGAAGCAGTTTTTGGGTATGATGCCTCATTGCAAAAGGATTGATCGAGGATATTTTGATGTTACAACTTCCATTTCCTTTGATTTTGGCTTCGCAGTCACCGCGAAGAAGACAATTATTGAGTCAAATCGGACTTGACTTCAGTGTTTTACCGGCTGATATTGACGAAGATGCCGTTTCACTCACGCTTACGCCTGTAGATTATGTCCGAGAATTATCGGAAAGAAAGGCATTGTATATCCGCGAAGAAATTGGCGGTGCCAAAGCAATTATTCTTGGAGCTGATACTATCGTTGTTATTGATGGCAGGATTTTGAATAAGCCTGCCAATCCGGATGAAGCTTATGCCATGCTGAAACAACTCAGCAATCGCATGCATGAGGTATTCACAGGCATCACGCTTGTGGAATCACATACAGGCAGAATTGTTTCTGAAGTACAGAGAACTGAAGTCTATTTTAGGGAATTGGAAGAAAAAGAAATTTGGGATTATATCGCTTCGGGTTCTCCAATGGATAAAGCAGGAGCTTATGGTATTCAAGAGGATTATGGGGCAGTATTTGTTTCAAAAATCAATGGTTGTTATTATAATGTTGTGGGGCTTCCGCTTGAGAAGTTATATGGTATGCTCTCCTCGACTTCGCTCGGAGAGCGTAAATGACTTGGGAGAGCTAAATGACTTGGGAGAGCTAAATGACTTGGGAGAGCT
>JBMSYN010000034.1:0-9476 GCA_049426725.1 Candidatus Kapaibacteriota bacterium | reverse complement strand
AGATTGTCAGGGCGATGCCTCAATGCTACCAAGATTGCAGAAAGTACAAGAGAAACTGCAGAATGTAGTGCAGTGATATATTATATTTTTACAAGTTAGGAGATTGTTATGGAAGAGAAAGCCGGATTTCCAATTCCCCTGTGGGCTGGTTGGGTAATAAATATTTTTTCATGGGTGATCTTTGTTTCAATGGACATTCATGTTCTTGAAATCATCATGGGAATTGCTTGTTTGGTTGCAGCATTTGTTGCATTCAAACATCAAAGTTGGTACTTGTTGTTAATATCTGTTCTTGATGCTCTCTGGATGTTTTCTTGGGGCTTTGAGTTGGATCTTTTTAAATCACTATTGTAATTGATTAGTTTTCAAATGTACGCATGATGCAG
Organism: Candidatus Kapaibacteriota bacterium; assembly: GCA_049426725.1. GTDB lineage: Bacteria > Bacteroidota > Ignavibacteria > Kapaibacteriales > UBA961 > UBA961. The sequence continues at coordinate 9,090 of JBMSYN010000034.1, read as the reverse complement.
AAAATTGATAGAAAAAGTTTCCAGAATAGTGCATTTAATGACTTCTTGTATGCTACCTTTTTATCATGGAATATTATTTCTGTATTAGTTCTATGCATAATTATTGCTCCATTTATTCTTGTAGATGAATTGATATATTCTATCACACCTGAATGTATATCAATGAAAAGTATGGGTATCCGATGCATTTTGTGTGGCATGACACATGCTTTTGTTGCAATCTCAAGAGGAAATATATCTCTAGCTTTTATGCATAATCAATATAGCGTAATCCTTTACGGTGCATTTGTTATGAATTCGTTTCTTTTTCTAATTGTTATTTTTTATTTGTCTAAAATAAAAGCTATTGTTAAGTAAACAATTTTGGAGAGTTTTTTATGAATATTGCTAGTCTTGTATTTGGTCTACTTTCTGTTACAGGCATGATTGTTGCCTTTTTCCCTTGTCTAGGGTCTTTAAATTGGTTGAATATACCTTTCTCACTTGTTGGATTGGTAATTAGTTGGATGGCATATAAAAAGATTGAAGATGGACAATCAAAAACACTACCATTAATCGGGCTAGTTCTTTGTGCGATTGCAGTAATTTTTGGTTTCTTTAGGCTAGTAGCAGGTGGGGGCGTACTTTAATATGAAAATTGGTTTATTTAACTAATGAGGATGAAGTTTCTTTTCATTATATATAATACAATAATACCCTTGTCCATAGGTACTTTGGTTTATTATTATGAAAATACATCAACTGTGATAAGGTGTGTTGCAAATTATCTACCTGATGCTCTGTGGAGTTATTCATTAGTTAGTTTGATGTTGATAGTTTGGAAGTTGAGAATACCATACTCATGGGTAATATCAATAATCTTATTGTTTGCATTTACAGAGTTATTACAGTTCTTAGATATTATACCAGGTACAGGTGATCTGATTGATATATTTATCTACACTTTGTCTGGTTATCTCAGCTTTTTAATATTAAGTTCAAGATTTATTAATAAGGTTTACAAATAGGAGTGTTTTATGAAAAATCCGATTAAAAATGTAGTTTCATTAGTTATTCTTTGTGGATTTTTTTTATTAGCAGTAGGTAGTGGTGGAAAGAAAGAGCCAGCTACACCAGATTTAAAAATTAGCTCAACACAATTATATGATGCATATAAAGCTAATGAAGTAGCAGCCGATAATAGCTACAAAGGAAAGGTAATTGCAGTAACAGGTACGGTTGATGGTGTTGGTAAAGATATCATGGATGATACCTATATCACATTGGTAGGCGATGGAGTTATAGGTACTGTGCAGTGTTTTATTTCAAAAGATTTCATTTCAAAAGCTGCCACTGTTTCAAAAGGGACGACTATTACGATTACTGGTACTTGCGACGGAAAAATGATGAATGTCTTACTAAAGGATTGTACACTTTGATAATTCTAACACAAGAGATTTATTCTAATTTATTTAGTCATTGATACAAGTTAGGCTAAGTTATGAAACTAACTAACTTACCGGTAGTAAACTTGAGTATAAATCTGTAACTTACAAGAGTATTACTCGTTTTAGCATTGAAACTGCCGGTACATTTGACCTTGAAGCGGAATTGAAGATATGGGTTTCTGGTGAGCAATTGCCAAGCATTCAGAAGCAATTCATGAAGGCTGTCAATGTATATGATGTGCAGAAAGTATTGGCAACACATATTTTAGGTTAATCACATGCCCCAAGCCATGACGTATTTGCCCTCCATTGAGGGACAAGAATTGATGTTTATTCAAGCCATTTTTGATCAAATGACAGAAGAGCAAGCAAGAAGTTTTGCCATGTCATATCAGCAAAGAAGGCGAGATCCCGGAATGATTTTGACATTGACCATTATTTCATTGGTGTTGGTTCCGGGTTTACATAGATTTTTTCTTGACAAAGTTGGCTCGGGCATAGTGCACCTTTTTACTTGTGGTTGGTGTTGGATTGGTACCATCATTGATCTGACCAATCACAAAAACCTCACATTCGAGTATAATGCCAAGGTAGCATCTGAGATTGCGGCATTGCTCCGATGAATGAAGTCTTACAGCCACCCGAATGGGTGGCTGTTTACCTTACCTCACATTTGTTCTCACCTTGTATTTACCCTATATTTGTCTATAAGAGTAAAGCGTACTCGGGTAATCGTCAAGAGTACAAAATTCCAATAGTTTATAATCTTTAATCAAGCATACAAAGGGTCGGGAAGACCATTTTCATTTTTCTTAACAGTCAATCCTAGGATATTTCATGATGAGATTGTTCCTATCTGTGATATTGGCTCTGTTGGTGATGACGCACATATCGAATGCACAATCATTCGCCGGTTTGGGACTTGGAGCCGGCATGCCACAGACGCAATATCCAGAACAAAGCAAACTTGGTTTGCATGGTGAATTTCAATACGGCATTCATCGCTTTTGCAATATGTGGCCTGTATTCACTGTGAATTATGGTCATTATGGGTCAATCGACAGTCTGGAGTATACAAGCCCGCGTATCTACTCTCTTCCCAATGTTGTGAATATTCAGGCAAATGTTCGCTGGTTTCCTTGGGATGCCCCCAATGTTCCACTATATCTAAGCATTGGAACCGGTTTGTCCATCATAACCGGTGATGATGAAGAGGGGAAAATCGGCATGCCCGGTACATTGGAAGCGGGGTATCTGTTCAATTATGAAAATCCATGTTGTGATTGGTTTGTTACTTTGTCTGCTCGATATACAGCAAATAATATGCTGCGTGATTTGGACAGACCGCATCTTTCAGGGCTTTCAGGAATGATTCATTTCAATTTCCCACTGAGAGGTGCAAAATGAGATTCCTAACTTTACTCTGCTGCATATTCACGATTGGCATTCTTACAAGTTGTAAATCCTTAGATGATGTTTCTGAACTTGAAAAGAAAATGTCCATCTATGAAGATGCGGTTCGCATCAAGCCGGAATTGACAGAAAAGTATTTTCAGAAATCTTCCGGTGATGCAAATCGTGATGGAAGAACCCTTCGCGGTTATGTTGAATATGTTCAAATCAAAAGGGATAGCGCAAATAAACCCATTGATACGGTATTTGCATTTCGTGAAAAGATCAATAATAAACCAAGTGCCAAGGGGCTTTTAATCCCCATTAAAGACATTGAAACCATTCCAACATTATTCCCAGGAATTCAGACTGATAGTCTTGGCGGATTCAATTTGGTAGAGAGTTTCCATGTCACGAAAAACATTCCCGAAATTCGAAGCATTCCTGTGCAGGATGTATTGAACAAAAATTGTGATTGCCAACCTTTCTCTCTCAATATGGGATTGGATTTATCATTGAGATTGGCATTGGGATTGGATGCAGGTATTGGTCTTTCATGTTTTGATAGAGATTATTCCGAATTCTGGGCAGCATCACATCTTCGCACTTCCTCATACAATGATGGCATCGTCAATGATGCACTCTATGGCACTTCAGAATTTGGTAGACTTCAACTTGGAGGTGACTTCACTGCTGGTATCAGAGTTGGTGAAGATTATCGCTGGGCATTTGGTTTGACATTTGTACAAGGAATGCAAACAGTGAATGCCGGAGCATTTGATCCAAAGATATTAATTGCTGACATGCCACTTGTCAATCGTCCAATCGGACTTTTCACAACGCGCCACTATCTGGTACCTGTCAAGAATTCCCAAAAAGGAAAGAAGTCTGAGAGCTTCTTTTATGTTGATGTGTATGGAGATGAAGCAGATAAACCCGTTAGAGAAGAAAAAGAAGGCGATGGTATATTGAAAGCGCTTTTTGGTTGCATGAAGCCTTATGTATACAATGAATTTGGTTTTGCATTTGATGCGGCTTCGCTTGCGGCATTATCTATGTCACTCGGACTTGAATGCGATGATTGTACAGTTCGCATAAAAGATGCACAAGCAAATGGCGACATCAATATGAATTGGTCTTTCCCACTTACATATGGTTTTGGTGTCGGAGTAGATATTCCAATCATGAGTGATCTTGACTTGGAGATTGATGTAGGATATCGCGATGTGGCTGTTGGTGATTCATATTCACTACTCGGATTTTCTAATGTTCCGGGAACACGTCGTTTGGGAACATTTCAATTGAGATTAGGAGTGATGTATTAATGAAAACAATAATTCTACCTTTCATTACTTTGCTCCTGATGAGCTTCAATGGATGCTTTGTACCGGAGCCATTGTCACCCGAAGATACGAAGCCGCTTGTTCGTGAAGCAACGCTTGCTGTCTTTAACTCTACAACGTATCTGTCAAACAAGACTCCTGATTCTTTATTTACCATAGCTACATTTCGATTCCCCAGTAGCACAAATTCTTCCGGCTCATTACCAAATGATCAGCGTTTTCTCAATGGTAATTGGACATTTCAAGAGGCCAATTTTCCATTGCCAGGATATACAGCTGAATATATTTTTCAGGAACCACCAAACTCATTGCAAGCCGGTGATATATTGGTGGATAGTATTTTTATACATCCTACCAATCCAATTTTGTCTAAAGTTGTTTTACGATTCAAAGGAAGATTTGCCAGAATTCCGAGAGCTACACCTCAGCTTACCGAAGATGCTGATAGTTTGGCGAATGTATTCATGCAATTGGCCAATGATACTTTGCGATTTTTCACAGGTTGTGATCAGTTTGAGAAATTGGCAGTTCAATATGGCGATGTAAAAGTGGGTAGACTATATTCCATCACGGCTACTAATCCAAATGGAACTCCTCAGAGATATGATTATCCAACTAATTGGCCAACTGCCAAAGATATTGCAAAGGTGCTTCCTCCATTCAAGCGATTACCGGCGGAAGACATGGATACCTATACAGCAGAGTTCGGATTAGGGGATGTATTTTATTACATGGCAGAAAATGGAAACAATTTTTTCGTTTCTGTTTCCAATATTCGTGAGAGCATATTGACTCCCGGGCTTAAACGAGTAACATTCAAATTTGCAGAAGCATATTATTGTACCATTTGTAATCCATTATGACAACTATGAAAACATTCATGCATTTACTCGCATTCTGTCTTTGTGGTTTGTCAATAATTACATTACAAGCACAAGAAGAATCAAAAAAGATCAAGATAAACAAGACTCCAACAAGGTATGGAAAAAAAGTCAATACAGCTTTTGATGATTTTGCACCTGCAATCATTGGAACCTTAGGCAAAGAAGGTGATTCGCTCATCGTTACATCGAATCGAAGCAAAAGAGAACAGATTTATGTTATTCCCATGGCAGACAAGGATGATAGTGAAAGTCAGGTTGTCGGTGAATCATTTGTGTTATTCAATCGAAAGGCGATACGAAACATTGGTGGTGTGATTCAGGCAAATGAACATAGAGGTGAAAGAACCTATGTATTTGCTTCATCCGGTGTTCCGGACAAACAAACAGCTCGCTTTTTTGAATTGAGCGGAGCGGATGTGAAAGGTGGTAGTGATTTATTCGAAAAAGTATCAAGAAGTTCAGCTTCCAATCTTGAATCCATTCGCAATATCGAGGAATTGAACTCAACCGCATGGGATTCACATCCCACAATTGGCCTTCATGAATCAGGTGTGGAAATGATTGTCTTTAGTTCGGATAGAACAGATACTAATGGTGGATTTTCTGCACCATATGAAAATGCATTGTATACCTTCAATGGCATTCAAAGAAAAGGGAATGCAGATTTATTTGTGTCATTTAGAAGAATTGGGTCACCAAAATGGGGTAAGCCAATGAATCTTGCTTTGCTTCAAGGAAACAAAGAAATCAATACCCAATTCAATGAATATTCGCCATTCCTGTATTGCCTCAATGGTACACCACATTTGATGTTCTCATCAAATAGATCAGGCAATTATGAATTGTATTATGCACTTCTTGATATCGATTTTTATGCAATAGCTCAAAACAACCTAGAATATTTTGTTTCAGTTACTGATGTATTTCCTTTGGGTGATGATAAGAATGATATTTCTTCTCCCCATGATGAATTGTTTCCCTTTGTACGATATCAAGAACCTGATACAAATAGCAAAACAGTCACACAAGAATTATGGTTTTCATCTGATAGATTCGGAAAGTCAAAACCTGATTCAGCAAAAAAAGAAGGCATGGGGAAATTGGATATCTATCGCACAGAAGCAACATTTTTCTGTGGGAAAGTACCACCAAAGCCATGTCCACCATGCGAGCCATGCGACCCTGCATATCCATGTGCCAAGCCACCCAAGCCTTGTGCAATCACATATAATGTGACAATTCTTGACAATGCAAGCAATGACACAACGGTGAAGGATGTTTTATTGACAGTGATGAGCGATGTAGCTGGAAAGATTGAGCGCAAAGGAAATACATATAGTTTGCACATCCCTGCCGATTCAATGATCACTCGACCAAATGGTGTTGTATTCACTTCGCTTGGTCGATCAACCTATGATCGCAAACCATGTCAGGATAAAAATCCCGTCATTACAAATTATAATGGCATGGTGATTTCTCGAACGATAACTGCAGTAAAGGATAAATCAAGAAAAGAACAATTTGATTCTTTGGTTCAAGACAAACCAGTAAAAGCACAACGTATTGCTCGTTTATATGATACGATACTCGTTGAGCAATTCGAAACAAGACCATTGCGTAAAAAACTCAATGAAAGAGTTGAGATTTTGGATTCTCGAAGACTCAAAATTGGTAGAGACACTGTGACATTCATAGATTCACTGCCACCTTTGAGAAAAGCTGTTTTTAGCAAGGCGGTTGCATACAAGGACACAACATATTCCTATGATACTTCATTTGTATCGAGCACCGTTCAAAATATTGCATCAACGCTTACTCGTTTTGAACCATTGCGAGTTCCAAGAACGATGGTGAAAGCCGATGATTCATGTAGAACCATGATTGTCAATGATACAATACGACTCTATGCACAATTTGGTCAATCACCTTGCTGTATCACTGTTGATTCAGTCATTGTATTTGGTGCTCAAAGAAATGTACCATACTTTCAAACTGCTTTTTGGGAAGTCAATACATCAAAAGGGTATGCTCAACATATGCAAAGACTTCGCGAAGGAGATTTGAAAGAGGCATCATGGATTGAATTGAATTATCGCAATAAGTATTGGGGTAATAGAGGCGAAATTGATCGAACTGATCTTATGGCAATGCGTCGAGCTGATTATCGGGAAAAAGCGAAAATCATTGATCGCAATATCCAGAATATGGTTGATTCCACTTCCGACTTATTGAAGAAGTTCTGGAAAATATATGAGAAAAATGATACAGCGAAAGTGATCATAACGATGACTGCATATTCCGACATCCGTCCAATTGGAAATGGATCATATATTTCAGATAATGAAGTCAAGTACATTTCAAGTGCATTTGACACAGTGAAATATCAATTTGCCAATACACAAGCCATTGAAATCAAATCCGGGGCATCACTCAAGGGTGAAGACAATGACACTCTTTCAAAACTGCGTGCTTATTATGGCTATCAGGCAGTAATGAATGAATTGTCGAAAGATTCACTTTTCTCTGTCTTGAAATCCAAAGGATTGGTCATCACACCAACCGATGGATTCAGCGTTAATCAATATGATGAAAAGATAAAGAAGGCAAGAGTGATTGTATTGGCTGAAGGGAAGTATATTGATACATCCGTCATTCCTGAGGTCTCGGCATATAAGCGTTCAGAAAACAGTTATTATGATCTCGACGGTGTGAGACGTGTGGATGTTTCGGTGCGTCTTATTAATTTACGACCAGATTTATACGCATTCCCTGATTGTTGCGTGCAGTGTAAATAGTTAGATTTGATTTGAAAACCATGGGCGCGAACATACAGTGATCGTGCCCTTTTTTATAACCAATTCTTTTTTGCTCCATGTTTGCTGATTTACTTTTCAAGTTAAGACATAATGAATCCAATTGGTTTGACACATTTATTTTAGGCATCATCATTCTCTCTGCAATTCTGGTAGGGGTTGAAACAGACAAAATCATGATGTTGACTTATCACGATCCTTTGCATATCGCAAATATTGTGATTCATTATATCTTTGTTGCTGAGATTGTTTTAAAGATGTATGCTTTCAGAGATAATCTAAAATTATACTTCTTAGATGGGTGGAATCTGTTTGATATTTTTATTGTCATGCTTGGATTTCTCCCATTGCTCATCACACATGATGAAGCAACCTATGAAGCAGTGCTTGCTGCCAGAACTCTTCGCATCTTTCGTTCTCTCAAATCTCTCCGCGTTCTCCGTTTGATTGGACGCTTTAAACAGTTGCGCACGATTGTTGAAACATTGCTTCATAGCATACCAACTTTATGGCAAGTGTTTATGCTTATGGGAATCTTGTATTACTCTTATGCAGTGATTGGGGTATTCTTGTTCAGTGAAAATGACCCTCAACACTTTGGTAGTTTAACTCAGGCAGTATTAACATTGTTTCAGGTAATGACTGGTGATGGTTGGTCTGATCTCATGAAAGCAAATATGTATGATTGCATTCATCCACATCCATTTCTAGCTCCAATGTATTTCTGTAGTTTTGTGCTCGTTGGCGCACTCATTATCCTAAATTTATTTGTGGGTATCATCATTTCTGAAATGGATGAAACCAGAAGAAGACATTTGCAAGAAGAGATGGGAGAAAAGATGGTAAAAGATACTGATGATGCTTTACTGCTTCGTCTGCAGGAATATAAGAGTAATTTTGATCAAGAAATGAATATCATCATTGATGAATTGAAAAGAAGGAAGAAATAAAAAAAGGTGTGATCACAAGATCACACCTTTTTCTTTGAAAATTCTATGTGATCAACCTTCAGATTGTTCTGCAGATGGTTCTGCAGACGGAGTATCCTCGGTTGAATTCATTGGCTCTTCAGCAGGCGCTGCTTCTTCAGCTGGTGCTGGTTCTTCAGCAGGAGCTGGTTCTTCTGCAGGAGCAGCCGCAGCCGCAGCGGCAGCAGCTTTACGTGCTTTGCGAGCCGCTTGTTTTTTCAAATAACGAGCTGTTGACAAATCTTTGTGTTTTGCAATAGCTG
>JBMSYN010000033.1:0-9536 GCA_049426725.1 Candidatus Kapaibacteriota bacterium | reverse complement strand
TGCGCTCGGTGAGCTATGTGATTGCCCTCCGAGCGAAGTCGAGGAGGGGATTCTTTAGTACTTTTTATTATCCCACAAAGCCATCATAAACTCGATAATATCTTGGATTTCTTTTTTTGACAAATTCAGTTTATCAGACGATAGTGTTTGATTGGGCACTTGAATTCCAAGGCCTTGACCTCCTCCAAGATTATAAAACTCCATAACTTCTTCCAGGTTTTTATATGCTCCATTGTGCATGTATGGTGCTGTTTTGTCAATATTCCTCAAACCAGGAGTTTTAAAGGCATGCCTGTAAATTGGAGAGGCATACTTATACACACCACCTTTTCCAAAATCTGGATCAATTTCTTTGGATTGCGGATGTACAGGAATTCCTAATACTTCTGATTCCATCTCTTTGAAATGGGGGGGTACTAGTCCTGAATATGTTGGCGGAAAATGACAAGTGGCACAAGCGGCCTTTCCCATAAAAAGATTGAATCCCCTTTTTACTCTATTCAATTTTTCACCTTTTAGTGAAACAACTTTTTCACCTCTCAAGAGTGAATCAACCGGACTTTCAAAAGCAATCAAACTTCTGATATATGCAGACAAAGCGGATGATATTGTCATTGAATTGATTGCTCCAGATTCAGCGGGATATGCATTTTTAAATGCCAACACAATTGTTGAATCCTTTGCAAGCATTCCCGACATTGATAAATAATCTGTATTGAATTCAATTGCATTGGAAACAACATGCTCCACTTGTTCTTCCAAAAAGTTCGTTCTAGAATCATGAAAATATCGTGGAGACAATGCGACATTGAGCAAACCTGGGGTATTCCTTTCAGTCATGGCATTTGGTACAGAACCCGGACTTTTTGCATATCCATCTGTGAATGCTCTGTCAGGATTGTGACATGTGGCACATGACATAGTATTGGATTTCGATAATACCTTGCTTTCAAAGAGTATTTTACCTAAAGCAATCTTCCGTTCATCAGCATGCTCATATACATTTCTCGAATATCCATATGGATTAAATGCACTCGTATGAAAAATGGTTGGTGCTTTGTAGCGAATAATTGTATTCTTTCTAGAAACCTCAGCATTTATTTCAATGCCGGTGGCTACATGCAATTCACCAATCAATGCATATATTGGATTGATGTATTCCTTCATGAATGTCCACCTGTCAAAAGCATCGAAATCTTTTGCTTTTTCTAATATCATTTCTGCCTTGACCATCAGTAGAAACAATCGATCTGACTGTGCCTTTCCAACTTTTTCGAAAACACGCTGATAATTCAATAATGCAATGCGTGATGAGCGAAGTGATATAGAACTTTCACTTAATGAGTTAGAGAATCCCGGTGTATCAAACCCTGAAATTCCCATGGTTCCAATTCGTATAATATTGCTTCGTATTCCTTCAAGAATGATTCTATCACTCAGTTGTATTGATTCAAATACTCCCTTTGCGTCATAGAGATGTTGCTTGAGTGAGCGAATCAATGAAATCAATTTTGATGCATCATGAATCCGATCCTCTGAGAGAATTTCTTCAATCGTTTGCAACCCTTCCGGCTGTAATTCCAATATTTTAGGAACAGATTCATCCAATCTCGGAAGTGGAGGCCCATTTATCAATAACACAGATTCTGGTTCTATTTGACTCAAAAACCATTCTATGTTCTTATAAGAATTTCGAATTTTGGAAAATGAAGATCTAAGCTCTGTTATTTTATTAACATTAAGATTTTGTAGTTTCTGCTCAAAGGTAATAGATGCTTCAAGCGTGGAATCAATCGCAGACATCATTGATCCCCGTACGGTTTCAGGAATGCTTATTACTTGATGCTTCATTGAAACAATGATTGAACAACAAATACCTAGTATGGCAATACGAGAGATATGTTTCATGGTAGTCAATATATTTGCAAAAAGGTCCGCACCAATCAAGGGCGGACCTCTTTACAGATTGTTATATACTATTGTATGATGATCTTCTGAACATCACCACGAATATTCTGAACAAAATATGTTCCTGGAATGAGTTCTGTGATGTCGATTTTATCGGTATTCCATGCTACTTTCACACGCTGACCTCCAATCGTGTACATTGAAACATCAGATACTTCATTGAAATACAATGTTCTTGTTGCAGGATTTGGGTATACTTGAAAACCTGTTCTTTCATCAAATGTTGGATCTTCAAAGACAGATGTAACATATTTATCAAGCCCTGTGATTAGCATCGTACAAGAATTTGCAAAATCACCCGTATTTGTGCCTGTGGGATGCTGAGAATTCACAAACATTGCCTTACCGTCAGGAGTAGGAATTGCACCTGTTACTTCAGCACCATTTGGTGTTATGAGCATCCTGTGAAGATCATCAAGTGTAGGCTTGGGCTTGCTTAAATCAACCACATAAATTTCGCAAATGTTTGTGCCTGAACCATCAACATCAGGATTCCCTACCCTACCTTTGCTTCTACCATTCAAATCTTCCTGAATGACGAGATAATCTTTTCCATTCAATGTCCAAGAGACTAAGCCATCCGGATTTGACAAGTGCACTTTATTAGATGCATAATTAGGAGCCTTTCCTCCTTCAAGGAATACGCTCATTTTATCAGTTGCGGGATCAAATTCCAAAACTCTACCATAATAATCTATGATTACTGTATCTTTGATTCTCATTGTTGAATCTGAAAATGGTCCATTGTATATATCACGGTCTGCAAGATGCTTTGCAAGAGTCCCACCAAGCTTCATTCCATCTTTGAAACGTGTGCCAGAATTGTCTAGACCTGTTTCTGTAATATACACTTTGCCTTTTGCATCTGTAATCCATTCAAAGCGTGTGAACATAGTTGCACCCTTACGTAATGCCACATTTCTTGCTGTGAGCATAGAATCCAAGGAATTTTCAATTGTCACCCAACTTCCACTATTTCCATCAGCTGATTGCTTATATGCAAATAATTGACCTTCATTGAAATTTCCTGCTTGATTCGCAACAAATTTGAAGAAAACCGAAGGTTGATTGTCATCTGTAAGATATACCGTTTTGTTGTCAGCCATGACAACACCACCTTCATGTTCAAATCGACCCCAATTATACATTTTACGAGTCGCTTTTGCTTGTGCAGGATCAATTTCTACAAGCCAATTGAAATTTTGAAACTTTTTGATTGTTCTTCCAGCATATTGAGCATTTGTAGGAATTGTCCAATCATTTGTATCACGAATACCTAAGCCGGGAATAGTTGCAAAACTCGCACCTTTTCCATAGCCAGCTCTTGTTGTGTCTTTTCCTTCAAGTGGTACCAAACCAACAAATATGTCTGCATTTGAAGTCTGCACCCACTCTTCAGCTGTCCAAATCCTTCCATTGCGAGCACTAATGCCACCACAATTTGCGAGTGTATTACCTACAGCTGTAAAGTCAACATTGCGATATCCACCATCAACCACATAATCCCCGTCTGGCATTTTTTTGACTTTAAATACAGTCATCCCACCGCCATCACCAAGAATATCATCCTTTACACGCATTTCGTGATTGATTGTAATATATGCGGAATCATTAGGTGCTTGAGGATTGATTGGTGAATAACCAATAAAGTCATGCCATTGCTTGGCTAATTGTTTTTGACCATTTATCCCTACAACAGTGTCCTTTCCACCAACAAATACCAATTTTGCCTTGATCGGAGAAGGAGGAACAATAATTGTTTTTGCATTGAAATTTGTATCCAATGCAGGAAAGATTGACTGAGAAAAAGCCGTTGAACCAGCAATCAACAGTAAGAATAATCCGTACAACATGTTCATGACATATCCATTCAAAAAGTGAATAATAAGTGAATAATGAATGGATGCAACTTATCGGCTTGATATTTCTTGTATTTTTCTTTTACTTCAAGATTCTGTAAATAATGAAGAGTCTATATTATAGTTTGGTATCATTGGACGCTTCGTCCACCTGTTAAAAATTGCAAAGTTTTAAACTTATTTGTAAAATCTGTGTCATAGGGTTTGAATTATACACTTATACACAAATGCCACCAATTTCATGAAAAAGTCAATCCTCTTGAGCATTCTATCATGCTTGACCATGTTCACTGCAAAAGCTCAATTACCTAATATCATACTTGGCAGACCGACAGACACTTCCATCACTGCAAGTGTTCTTTTTGACAAAAGCGCTGAGTGGTATGTTGAATATGGCAAAAGTCCCGGAGTATATGGATCAACTTCAAAAACCGTACAAGCAGAACAGGGCATTCCTTTTGAATTGGATCTTACGGGATTGCAACCCAATAGTAGATATTATTACAGAATACAATACAAATCAGGAACTTCGGGTTATTCCTTTACCCCCGAGTATTCATTTCATACGCAAAGAGCCAAAGGCAGCACCTTCAAATTCACCATTGAAGCCGATGAGCACTTATATGACAAAAAAGGCGTGAGAAATCTGTATCAGATCTGTTTGGCGAATCAAGCGGCTGATAAACCAGACTTCATGCTCTCCTTAGGCGATACATTTGGGGATGATCACAATCCATTTGATATCACATCAAAAGAATTGCAAGACTTACATTTGGACTATCGACCATTTCTTGGAAATATTTGTCACTCCATACCTTTCTATTTCTGTTTGGGAAATCATGAAGGCGAAATGGATTATTATCTTCTCAAAAATCCCGGTGCGAATCTGGCGGTTTGGGGAACATTATGGAGAAAATTCTATTATCCGAATCCCTATCCAAATGGTTTTTATTCCGGGAATACAAATGAAGAAGCGTATGGCATAGGCACTCCCGAAAACTACTATTCATGGACTTGGGGTGATGCATTATTTGTGGTATTGGATGTATATCGTGATCAATGCGATACTTCAGCCAAACCTCAAAACTGGAATTGGACTCTAGGATATCCTCAATATTCTTGGCTGAAGAAAACCCTTGAAGAAAGCAATTCCAAATACAAGTTCGTTTTTGCTCATCATGTGAGAGGTCAAGGTAGAGGTGCAATCACGAATGCAAAATTCTTTGAATGGGGCGGCATGGATTCAAAGGGTGGATATCAATTCGATAAATATAGACCTAATTGGGGCAAACCGATTCACCAACTATTTGTCGACAATGGAGTGAATATCTTCTTCCAAGGTCATGATCATTTATTCGCTCATGAAGTGCTTGATGGCGTTACCTATCAAGAATGTCCGATGCCATCAGATTCAACCTATGAAATTGGAAAACTTGCGAATGCTGATGCATATACTTCAGACACACTCGGTGGTTCAGGACATTTAACCGTGACTGTATCCCCACAAGGAGTGAAGGTAGATTATGTAACCGCTTATCTTCCCGCTGATACCGCAATTGCCGGACCGCATAATCGCGATATCGCATTCTCATATACAGTTGGCTCATCAACAAGCGTAGAAGAGGAAGTCGTTTCAAAAGAAATTCCGAATATGATGGTATATGATAAATCAATTCAGATTTCAGATGATCATGTAAGTGATGAAACTTCGCTAATGCTCATTGACATACTTGGAAATACAATAGCACAAGCTAATGGAACAATACTGAATACTGAATCATATGCTTCAGGTCATTATGTACTGCTTATTACATCAGCAGGAAAAACCATTTCAAAACCAATCTGCATCATTCATAATTAACATCCTGATCATCATGAAATACTTTTTAGTATCATTTCTTTTATGTGTTCAAAGTTCTTTTCTTATTGCTCAGAATGTATTGCGTTCGGAGATTGTGGGAAGACCAACAGATCATTCCATCACAGTTTCGATATTCTTTGATCAAGATGTATATGCAAGAGTGAAGTATGGTGCTTCAGCATTTGTAAGAGATCAAGCAACAGTATGGCAACTAGCCAAAAAAGGGGAACCTGCTGAAATTCTCATCGATGGTTTGCAACCCTCAAAGGAATATTCTTATGTTGTTGAATATGTAAAGGACACACTATCCGGCGAGATTCTTTCACAACCCACACGCCTGTTCAAGACAGCAAAGAAATCGGGAGAACCTTTCACTTTTGTCGTACAAGCTGATCCTCATCTTGATACGCAAAGCGACACCGCTCTTTATGCTTTATGCTTGCAAAATCAATTGATGGACATGCCGGATTTGATGTTTGATCTCGGCGATATATTAATGACAGACAAATTGGAAAATGCTCAGAAAGTTGTGACTAAAGATACAATTCTCTATCGATGCAATTTGTTACGGTCTTACTATGAAAAAATCAATCATTCCGTTCCCCTCTTCATCGCTTTGGGAAATCATGAAGGTGAAAGCGGTTGGAATTTGAAAAACAATGGAGAGAACTTTGCTGTGTGGTCAACAAATGAACGGAAACGATTCTTCATGAATCCATATCCGAATGATTTTTACACGGGCGATACAATAGTCCATCAATATGTTGGACAAAGACAGAATTATTACTCTTTCACCTGGGGTGATGCTCAGTTTTTTGTGCTTGATCCATATTGGTATACTATGACAAAACCCGATAGTTTAAATGGATGGAGATGGACGCTTGGCAAAGTGCAATATGATTGGCTCAGAACATCTCTTGAAAAAAGCACTTCACCATTCAAGTTTATTCTCGCACATCATTTGGTTGGGGGAAATCCGCTTGGTCGTGGTGGAATAGAATTTGCATCTCTTTATGAATGGGGTGGTAATAATCTTGATGGGACAAGAGGCTTCGAAAAAAATAGACCGGGTTGGTATAAGCCGATTAAAGACATATTACGAGAGAACAAAGCAACAATCTTCTTTCATGGACATGATCATTTCTTTGCTAAACAAGAACTGGACTGTTTAATATATCAGGAATGTCCTCAGCCGAGTCATCCTAATTTTTCAGGTGTCAATTCAGCAAAAGACTATGGCTATTTGAACGGCGAGATTTTACCCAATTCCGGTCACATACGCATTCGCGTACAGCCAAATCAAATTCAAGTAGATTATGTGCGAGCTTATCTTCCAAAAAATGAAACAGCAAATCGTAAAAACAGAGATGTTGCAGCAACATATACCATTCCTGCCAATAAGTGCTATGATAGTTTGGCAACTGGTATTGCAATGTTCTGGAATGATGAATATCTCCGCAATGAGCCCTATCCGAATCCATCTAATGGTGCAATGATCTTTCCTCTTGATGTTAAACAAGCTGGGAATTATGATGTACAGATCTTTGACAATAAAGGACGAATGAGAAAAGCGATTTCAATGGGAATCATGCTTGAGCCGGGATTATATCATGTTCAATGGGATGGAGTTGGTGACAATGGTTCACCACTCGAAAGTGGTACTTATATGTATGTACTTGGTCATGCAGGACAAACAGTTCAAAGCGGAAATTTCATGATTCGGGAATAATTATCAAACCCATACTTATGGTTTTGTTATACTTACCGTTTGATTTCACTACATACCAACATCAATCGACCCACATATCTCAACAAACTTCATGTGAATTGTCTACCCATGTGAGTTATCAGTTTCAAATTCTCCAATTCCACTTGATAGAGTGAACTCATGATGGACGATATCAGTGTCCATAGAGGGTTCTTCTTTCCATCAATGATACTTCTCAGATTACCGAGTGATTGTATTGTTACGATGACATTGTGTTTCTCCATGAAGTCTAAGACAAAGATGGTATCATAAGTGTTTCTACCGATATCTCTTAGTTCTGGAACCACGAGTTCTTTCAGTAAACCACTCTCAACAATTAAAATAATCTTCATACCACCGGTTCTTTCACGGAATGGTTTTGTTCCACTAATTCCACTGTCAAAGAGGATGTGGTTATAGCTTTTAATGAATGGTATTGGAATGAGGTATTAAAATTGGTGTAATAGACCAAGAAATGGGTTATATGGGGTGGTAATTGTGGTTGGGGTGGATTTATGGGGATGAGTGGAAATGTGTAGTTTTTGAGTGATGGGGGTAGGTATTTTTATAGGTAAATTACCATTCATAGAATGTTAATGGTAAATAGGTTTGAGATATGACTAGACTATTTAGTTTCTTTATTTTGTTAACATTACTTTACAGTATTGATGTATTTGGTCAGATTACTACCAAAGGTGGTTTGAAAGTAAACTTGTATATGACTGGTTCAAAAGGAACAATTATAAAAGAAGAGTTTTCACAAGGTGTCAGGGGTGGGATTGGTAGATATACAAATTTAATTGAGAAAATAGTCTTTACAAGAGACAAGAAAAGTTTAAATAATCCTGATATAAATGTTGAGATTGAAGTGTATGAATACAAAGAGAAGGAAGAAGAATGTGTCCCTAAGTTGACGAGTGAGAAACTACTTTTACTAAGAAAGGATATTTCTGGAATTGAGTACGATGAAAAGAAGTATGATTACACATTACCTATTAATCCATGGATTGATAGGGATGGAATTTATAGGTTTATCATCAAAGAAGAAGGTAAGATTCTACTAGATTTTGATTATTGTATTCAGTGGTGGTCAGGATATTAAACTATGAATAACATATACCTTATACTAGTTTCTCTACTTGTTCTATTAATCAATACCGAAGTGTCTAATTCTTGGATGATTAATGTTCAAGAGAAAGTTATAATTGAAGTATATCAAAGGTCTTCAAAGAAGAGTATACCAAATAATGAGTTAGAAAACTATATGATGATTTATGGACAGAATGATGAATTGGATAAAATTATTCTTAAGAATAAGTCTAAAGAATTTATTGGTCCTTTAACAATTAGGGTTTTTAGGTACAATAATGAGAAAGAAGTTATATTGATGAAAGATGATATCTACATAGATAAGAAAAGTAAATTCGTTCTACCTATTTTCCCATTGATTGATCTCCCAGGACAGTATCAAATAATCGTGGAAGTTGATGGTAAAGTTATTAAGAATATCAATTATCAAATAATAATGACCAATAACCACGATGACCTTGGTAATGAACCTGATTATTAAATGTTATTAACGGTATATCTAATTACATCTATCAATAACAACCTTTTTAAGTTGGAGTATGTTATGAAAGGTTTTACACTTATTCTATCATGTTTATTCTTCGTGGGTTTATCAACACCCTATGAACTATCAAGTAAACAGATTTCAAAAGACAAAGTATCTATTAAGGTATTTAGATTAAATAGTAAAAAAGAAATCAATAAAAAAGAACTTATGACTGAGGAAGGTTACTTCTTTTGTTGTGAAGGTGGAGATGGTGATGACCTTGATAGAATAGAAATAGTGTCAAAAGACAACAATTCAATTAGTGTGATTGTTGAAGATACAGAATCTCAGGAAGTTAAGTTAAAAGTTGAGGGGGTATATTTGGGTAATTACAAAGACAAAGTATCATTTCACATATTTCCATGGGTTAATTGTATGAACTCGAGTTACAATACTGTGAAGATATACAATGGAGAAGACATTATCTTTCAATTTAAGTATCATTCGAGTGTATGTGACTGATAGTGTAACGAACAAAAACTCTTG
>JBMSYN010000032.1:0-9878 GCA_049426725.1 Candidatus Kapaibacteriota bacterium | reverse complement strand
ATGTCTTTCAGGGTTTGAACATCTTTTTTGAATGCATGTTTATCCTTGAAATTCACTTCTCTGATTGTGATTTCAGATCTTTTGCGAATGACATCAACAAGACGATTCATCTTATCGGAAACAAAGGTGTTTTGATCAAGGATATAAGCATGAAGATCCTTTACTTTGGCAAGCCCATATCCTTCATACAATGTTTGATAATATTGCGGATTATAGGTCATGAGAATGACAGGAGAAGAGTCGAATCCATCTACCAATAAACCGCATTCATCATTCATGCTAGGATTTGCCGGACCCCGCATGGCATCCATTCCATGATTCTTAAGCCATTGTTTAGCAGAATCAAAGAGAAGATTTGCTGTTTCCTGATTATTTTCACATTCAAAAAATCCGAAAAATCCAACTTTGTCATGATGCGCTGCATTATGATTGTCATTGACAATGGCACCTATTCTGCCTACGATTTTGCCATCTCTTTCCGCCAAGAACAACTGCATTCTAGAATGCTTAAAAAATGGGTTTTTGTCCACATTCAATAATTTCAATCGATCCATCATGATTGGTGGCACAAAATATGGATCACCAGGATAGAAGTGTTTTTGACAAGCAATGAATGATTTGATGTCTGATGTGGAGTCAATTGGGCGAATCTTGGTTGCTGTCATCTCATAAAACCGAATTGTGTGAACATAATCTTCCATAAAATAGTGGAATTCAGTGATATAATCCATGAAGTCAATCATAAGTGACTGAAACTTGATAATTTTGCATGCATTGAATAGTTCAAGGTGCATCATGCTATTGATCATTCCATCGATTGACATCCATCATGGTTCATGCCGTCGCTGCATCGAGGGTGCACCCGGCACGGAATCATTGTATGCCGAGTATTCGCATCATCCAGAACGATTGGTTCAATTATGGAGAAGAGAAAATGCCAAATCTCTTCACATAACTGATTTTGATGCAATGTTCGAGCATGCGCCTGATGCAAATACTGAGCTTATTTCTTCAATGATTAAGGCAACGGATATTCCCATCCAATTGCTTTCTTCATTTCCTGACATAGAACATTGCGCATTTTGGTTGGAACAAGGTCTATATAGAGTAATCATCAATGAAGTGTTGCTTACTGATCCGGAAGGTGTGAAGGCACTCGTTCAACAATATACGCCAAGCAGAGTAGTGGCTGCAATTCGTGTGAGTTCTGATCGGGTGACATTACCGGATATGGATTGTGGATTGGATGTGAAAGAGATCATCAATCTTGCGCAATCTCTTGGGATGAATCGCATCATGTATGCAGATACATCTTGGGAAGGCACGCTTCATGGTCCAGACCTTGACATATTGAAAGATATTGCTCAACACTCTTCAATGCGGATTACGGTTGGAGGTGGCATTGGTGGTCCGGAACAATTATGGGCTCTTCAAGAATTGCGATCATTTGGAATCGATTCCGTTGTGATTGGAAGAGCATTATATGAAAACAAATTCCCGTGTCAAGAAATGTGGAGATCTATCGAAGCAAAACTTGAACCGGATATTTCTTAGGAATTCCTCATGTTGAAACATCATCTTTCATTGTTGTTTGTGTGTTTATGTATACTATTCGTGCCTGAGATTTCATTGGCAAGACTTGATTCAAGCAATACTTCAGCAATAAAAAAAGATACTTCAAAACCCACCATCATGATTGCAGAAGTGATGCTGGGTAATGAGATGCCTCTTCAATTGATTGCAAAAACTGATGCTGCAATGGCAATCGCTTTGGGAGCCGCTGATAAATTCAGATATATTCCATTCTCCGCGCGTGATTCCGTTGCGGGTGTATTCAAAAGTTTGAATGCAGAGCCGACCGCCTATAATGTTGGACAAGAAATCAAAGCCGAAGTTATCATGTTCATTCACATGAGACAATTGGGGAATTTATTGCGTGTGGACATTCAAGCAAAAACCGGTGTTGATTATAAAGAAAGTGTATCAGGTGTAGGTTTGGCACTTCTACGATATAGAGATTCAGCCAATGCAATTGTCTATGATCCAACCATTGTAGAAGCCATACAAAGAGCTATGTGTGCAATCACTGGTGATTCAAATTTATATGCACATGTTGAAGATAGTTCCTATATGGTTTTTCCGGCAGAACCATTGGTTTTTTTGAACATGAAGTTTGACAATACGAAGCAAAAATCCGCTTGGGCAATTTTTCAGGACAATGAAGTGAATTCATTTTATGCCTTGCAAACGCTTTTTGAAGCAGCTACATCTTTGAAACATGTGATTCCAATTGATTTGGATACTCGTGATTCGGTCTATGCTCTAAAGCAGATTTATGGAGTGGAGAATTATGTACAATCGACAAAAGAGGAATTGAAAATTCTCTATGATGTAGGATTTTTATACGCAATGAGCGGGAGCATAGAAAAAACATCTGATGGTGCTGACATAACACTGACTTTGAGTGAGATAACATCGCAATCAACATTAAAAAAAGTGAGGTCCCTCACGGCTGGATACTCAGATGATACGCTTGAAGGATTCAGAAAAACTGCAATGAAATTACTTCGAAGGTTATTGCGATGAGTTCAATTGATGTTGATTCAAGAAGGATATGGAAGATATCAGCATCCGGTTTTCATGCACTTGAAAACACCCCGGAATTCAAAACTGATGGTGATTGCATTGTGTATTGGATGTCGAGAGATCAGCGCATTCAACATAATTGGGCCTTGCTTGCAGCATTGAATGAATCAAAGAAAAGAAATGTTGATTTCAAGATAGTATTCACTTTGGTTCCTCAATTCCTTGATGCAACCTTGAGGCAATTTGATTTCATGCTACAGGGGATTTCAGAAGCGCAAAAAGAAGCACATGCATTGGGTATTCCCTTCCATTTTATTCTTGAAAAAGATCCTGCAAAAGCAGTGATTTCATTTGCGAAAAAAGTACATGCCGGAGCTGTGTATACGGATTTTGATCCATTGAAAATCAAGTTGAAATGGAAACTTGATGCAGTCAAATCATTAGAATGTCCTTTCTATGAAGTTGATGCTCACAATATCATCCCGGCTCGTTTTATTTCTCAAAAGACAGAGTTTGCCGCTTATACTATCCGACCCAAGGTACACAGATTATTGTCGGAGTTTTTGACAGCATTTCCGATTATAAAACCACTGAAAACAGCCGAAACTTTGCCGGAAGAATTTGTGGTTGATGATGTATTGAAACATGTGAAAGTCAGAAAAGATGTCATGCCTGTTTCTACTTTTATGCCCGGAACCTCCTCTGCATTTTCACATCTGAATAGTTTCATAAAGAAAAAGCTCGAGCATTATCATGATAAAAGGAATGATCCAAATGCTGGGCATGTCTCTGATATGTCACCATGGCTTCATTTTGGAAATATTTCCGCACAGACAATTGCTTTAGAAATTCAAAAAGCTAAAAGCGCCAAAGAATCAATTGATGGGTATTTGGAAGAATTGATCGTTCGAAGAGAATTGGCTGACAATTATTGTTTATACACAAGTGATTATGATAATTTCAATGGTTTTCATGCTTGGGCTCAAACTTCTTTGAATGCGCATCGATCGGACAAAAGGGAATATGTATACTCGCAAAAACAATTTGAGCAAGCAGATACACATGATGCTTTGTGGAATGCCGCTCAATTGGAAATGCTCAATACAGGAAAGATGCATGGGTATATGCGTATGTATTGGGCAAAGAAAATTCTGGAATGGACACAAACTCCTGAAGAGGCACAGGCAATTGCGATTTATTTGAATGATACCTATGAATTGGACGGAAGAGATCCAAATGGTTATACGGGTATTGCTTGGAGCATTGGAGGAGTTCATGACCGAGCTTGGTTTGAACGCCCGATTTTTGGAAAAATCAGATATATGAATGCAAATGGGTGTAAATCAAAGTTTGATGTAAAGAAATATATCGCCACTCATTCAAGACAAAATGAAGCAGATAGCCTCTTTCCATAGAGAATTTCTCTTTGCAAAGCCCGGTAATACTTGTAAATTTGCAGTCCCTTGACCTTTATAGGTCAAGTAATGGCGGGTGTAGCTCAGTGGTAGAGCAGCGGATTGTGGCTCCGCTGGTCGCGGGTTCAATCCCCGTCACTCGCCCTAAAGCTCGACTTTATGTCGGGCTTTTTTCATATTGGGCCAAATCCCCTGAATCTGCCCAATAAATCTCATGTAGTATATGGCGGGAAACATACATGAGCTACTGTACAATAAGCATGTCTGAAGTAAGGGGTGGAGGATCAATAAATCTCCCTGTTGCATTCATGAATGCAATTCTGACCGTATTACTTTGCAAGACTCGTATTGAAGCTATGCAAACTCCTTGTGGCAAATCATTTTTTGGTGAGATGTGAATCACCGCTCCTGATTGCACCCCCTGAATGCGAAGATCACAAAATGCTGTGCCGCCTGCCGGTTGAAGTTGTGGACAATCGATATATATGTTTTTGTGAATTTGCATTGAATGTCCCCAAGACATTTGACCATTAGGAGATGAAATCAATACTTGCGAAGATTGCATCGGCGGAGTGAGTGGAAGGGTGTATACAATATGTTGCTGTTGAGTACCTGCACGCAGCATTGTATAATGTTGATTTCCGGGATAATGTCCTTGTATATTTCCCGGCTCAAAAAAATACACTCCTTTTGCTACATTATCATTTGATGCAAGCCAGAGATCCATGTTTCCCATGACAAATGTATTTGGCGCGCTGATTGTCATGTTTCTTGATAAAGTTTGATTATTTGCAAGTGTTGCAATGGAGTTAACTGCAGTATGCGAAAGCGTCATGCCATTACCACCCAAGATGATGGATTGGGAACCACCAAGTACATTGTTCTTACCACCAACAATTATTCCTTGTGAAGATTGTACTGTAGAGTTGATTGCCCCAATCGCACATCCGGAGGGAGCGGTTATATGTGTGAAATTTCCACCCAATACAATCGCATGTGCCGCTCCCGCATAATTGTTTTTCCCGGCAATAGCAGCGGAACTTTCAACTGCCGAGGTATTTGAGATACCCATTGCAATGGAAGCATATCCTACTGCTGTATTTCCATTGCCACTCGAAAATGCATAAGTTCCGCCTGCGTGATTATTATATCCACCAATGATTGATGCACCTGAACCCTCCGCATTGTTTGAAATCCCTCCAAGCACGATTGCATGATTACCCGAAGCAGCATTATTCATTCCTCCTATCAAAGAGGCATAATCGCCGGATGCAATCTGATGATTAGCCATTCTGGACAATTGTAAATCAACTGCTTGAATCCCCCTTTTCATCCCACCGGATGCATCATCCGGCAAAGCTGCGAGAAATGAACCCAAACCTTTGGGTGATAAGACAATGTCTATGTCATAATCTGTACCCTTAGGAGTGAACATGTGAGCACGAATAGGAGCATTTGGAATAGTGGAAGCCCTACTTTCTTGAAAATACAGCAATGTATCAATTGGAGTTGTCAGAACCTTTTTTTGTTCTGTCTGATGCGAATGATTGTTTGAATATATGTTTATTCCATTACTCGGAATACCTAAAGTTTGTTTAAGAGTAGATGAGAGATGTAACTCTTCAATGCTCCCTTCCCTTATCTGTGGATTTGGATACTTACCCGTCAAGTTGCCACCGGCTACCCCTTCCGGTGGCAACGAGACAGGAATTACCCCTGATTGCAATTTTTCTCTTGTGATGGAATGATCTTTCAATTGCTCCGTACCTATAGATTCATTACAAATTGCAAGTTCAAATCCTTCAACTTTACGTTTCAGTGAAATGATAGAATCTCCAACCATAGGAATTCCCTTCATATCAATACCAAACTGAATTGTATCACTCTTCATTTCAAGTTTTAAGGGCGATGCGGCAGATAAAGTTATCTGTTGAGATAATCCATTGATTGATTTTACAATGCCAGTAAAACTTGCGCTCAAAGAATCTGCAACAGTTGCATATATTGCTTTGGGAACCATTGTAATGTGTAACCTTGGGAATATTTCTTGACCTTTAATGTTCATCCCCAACCATAAATCTTTTGAAAAATCAAGTAGTAGTGGTTCATTCTGCCCTAATGTCACAGTGATGATTCCATCATTCAGAATAGCAGAATGCTCTTCTTTCCAAAGAGCTATAGAGTCTATAGGATTGGAATAGATGGAAAAAACAATCGATATTTTATCCTTATTGGTTGTCTGATATACCTCACTAATTTGAGCTTGGAATGTAAAAGTTATTGGAGTATCCCCAAAGGCAAGAATAGAACTAGAAAAAAACAATATCACTAGCATGTATCTCATAATCCACCTGATTGAATATCTTGACATTGATTATGAGCAAATTATCGTATTGCAAGATTATGATCATCACTTCAATTACCCATGAATATGTACTGAAGCAAAAAGATTATTTTTCATTTGTAAAAATCATTCCGTAATTACGTATTGAAATCAAAGCATAAAAAGGGAGTATTGGGGTATAGAGAGGGTACCTATTGTAAGCGATGCCTCACAAGGAGGTAATTTCAACCATTAATCAGGAGGTTCATCATGATGAATCAACACAATCATTCGAGCGACGATTCTCATTCAGGAAAGGATGGGAATGAACACCCAATCATCTCGAAGTTGAAGAATGAAATACTTCAATTGCAGCAAAGCCTGGAGATACGCATGGAGGAAAACAAGTATCTTCGAATGCAACTCAACAGATTGGATAGAAATAAAAAGATTGGAGATCTTCCCTTTGTGCAGAATCTGCGTCCGGAAACCAGAGAAAGAGGCAGCGCTTATGTGTTTGGACTGAAAGAAACTGATTTTATACCCAAACTACAATTGAGGAAACAATTATTAAGAAGACATCCAATGCTATCTTCGAATGACATTGATTTTAGCATCATGCTTTCGATTGGATTGACAAATAAAGAAATAATGATCTTATCAGGAAGGTCACATTCAACTGTAGAAAATAATGCGAGCATACTAAAACAGAAACTATTTGGCGAACATTCCCAAAAAGATGTTCGTTCATATTTGTATGAGTTGGAGATTGAAGCAATCACGGATTCATCAAGAGAATTCTCAATTGATAAAATCATGAGAAGTCACAATATTGTTTTATCGCAAACCGAATGCAAAGTCTGTGGAATGATTGTTTTAAGAATGCGTAATAAAGACATTTGTGAAACGCTGATGATTTCTCCCAGAACACTAGAAAGCCATAAATACAGAATCAAGAAGAAATGTAAACTGACAAGAAATGAATCCCTAACCGCAAAACTGCATGAATTGATAGCACCTTATCTATAAGCATAAGAATAGGATATGTCACCCCATATCCTATTTTTTTTCTTCATCGAGATAGGTATCAACAGTTATTCTTACTGTACGAGAGTAGAATCTTCCTTCTGGTAAGTTGAGTGGGAACAATAAATCATCAAAACCACGGCCTTCAGTCACTATTTTATTCGCAGTAAAGAACTTTGAGATTTCTTGAGCACGCCTTAAAGAAAGCGAACGATTATATTGTGCTGCTCCGGTTCTGTCTGTATGACCAGTCAATGTCAGAATTGAAGTATTCAGGATATTCTTCTTCACATCTTGAATGATGAAATTATTTGCTTCATCAACAGCTGATGAATTGTAACCGAATGTAATCAAATTGTATTTTTCGACTTTGCTTTTGTTGGCAATTATCTGCTTTACCGGTACTGATGTTTCGCCAATGATTTTTTCTGATCCATTATTGTCTTTTGCAATGATTTTCAATTCAACTGACTCCGAATTCAATAAATCGTCAGAAATGTTCTCCGCAAAGGTTCGCAGCGTATCATCCATGAATGAATCACCTGTTTTAAGTACAATAGATTGATTTCCTGTCACGGCTCTGAGTTCCCAGCTTTTCAGATTTTCTTTATTTAGTCTATCAGTGCTGATTCGTATATCATTCGGAATGACTTTATAACTTGTATCAATAAATTTGACAGGAAGAAACATATCCGGATCATTTGAAGATATTTCAACCCTTCGATTCTCTTCTTCCCCATACCCTGTATTGATTCTTGAAGGTTGATCAGGAAGATTTTGTGCATCCAGATTTATACGACTGGGATCTATGTTCCATACATTTACCAAATAATTCTTGATAGATTCGGCTCTTTTTCTTGAAAGGGCAATATTATTTGTCTCACTGCCATTATTAGAATTGGTACCGGTCAGACTGATATCTGCATTTGGTTTCTTTTGTAATCTTTGACCCAGTATGTTCAATACATTATGGTAGAGATTTATTGATGAATCTGTTCGAATATCCTCTATAGAAAAATTTTCTCTCTCTTTTTCAGTTAGTTTTTTGTATCTGTTTGGTATTTCAGCTGAACTTGAATCAAAGAATACATAATTGATGATTGAGAACATATTTCTGGCAACTTTCTTTTCTATGTTTATCACATTATCAACTTGTCTTCCATTGGTGTCATACAGTATTGCCTTGATTGGCGATTGTATTAGAGATGTCAGGTTTTGTTTCATTTCAACCTGATTCCTAGTTGGATTTGAAATCGCTATGGATGGTATGATGATTGGATCTTTCGTTTCAAGTGGAATGATAATTAATTCTTCTTTTGTATATGAGAATACCACAGAAACACCTAGTCGTATTGTATGTACTTGCCATGTTTCAGCTGTGCTCAAAAGATCGGTGATTGGAAATTCATATGCAATCTCAGGAATCAATTGCGTGGTATTCTGTTGATTCAAGGGCAGTGCATAACGCGCATTAAAAACCATTCCTCCTTCCATTGTAGAAATGAATGGTATAGGACCCGAGAATTCATTTCTAATTCTTGTATTCTCAGGAATAAACACAGCATTATTCGGAGTCTCTAGTTTTTCCCATTGATCAAATCCCGAAGATATAATTCCACCAAAACGTAAGCCAGTCCCGACACTCAATCTATCATCCACTCTATAATTTGCAAGAAGTGATAAACCCAATGAATAAAGTGAGGTAGATAAATTATAGCCAATCTTTGCCATTGTATATGACGGAGTTACATTTGGATCGTCAATCAATATTTCTTCAGATTCGTAAAATGCACCAGGAATCCCTTTGATGTCAAGTCGCGACTGTAAAGATAGGGGCATGGTTTCAAAATCATAGATAAAGTCCAAACCAAGCGAGCCAAGAAATCCTTGAGCATTAGAATATGTGGTGGCGCAAGAAGGGATGCCAGGAAGAGCGGAAAAATCCACGAGATGTCTGTACAAAGATGGGAATACACTTCCACCTGCCTTCCACAATACTTGTTGTTTGATTACAGTGGTATCTGCTGCGTTTAACACAGATGCATATACAAAAACAAGAAGTGAAAGCAATACTTTCATTTTGCTATCACACAAGGTGTTGTTAGAATGTCGCTTGGTGTTTTCATGACAATGAAATATGTACCCGAAGGAATAAATTCAGTATCAATATTTAACTCCTGATAACCCGGTTTGATGATTCCATCATAGAGTGTTGAAATCATTTTTCCATCAGGTGAATACATGATGATTTCTGTTACACCTTGTTCAATGACACTTGTCGCAACTGTCAGAGAACCTTTCGCAGGCAGGGGAAATGCTGATAAAGCCAAACCTTGTTTAACAGTTCCAATGAGACGTGGTTTACCATCGGTATAACATAAATCTTCCAATTGAAATTGTCCGTCTTTTTTGATGATGGAGGCAGTAGGATATTCAATAATCGAAAATGATGTCCAGTTTACTTGAGACACCGCTTCATTTCCTAGCTTTACTCGGAACGTGATTTTTTTTATTATTCCTGCAGTATC
>JBMSYN010000031.1:0-10798 GCA_049426725.1 Candidatus Kapaibacteriota bacterium | reverse complement strand
TTGCAGAACCACCAATCGAGGCGGTTGCCGCGGGCGCAGAAGAATCAGAATAAATAAATGCTTCGAATTCACCAACGGGGCGACCAAAAATTCCTTGTAATAAATAGAATGAAACCGTTGCAAACATCAATGCCCAAACCACGCGCATTGCGCTGAGATTCTGCACGGGTGAATCGAGTTTCATGCGGAAAAGACCAAGAATATAGAGCATGCTGAGAATACTGCAACCAACCCAGAATGCAAGAATGAGTTCGCGTGAGAATAATCCCAATTCCCATGTTGCATCTGTTCTGCTGAGATAACTAAGCGCCAAAGCAAGTTCGAGGAAGCCAAGAACCACTTTCACATTATTCATCCATGTACCTGCTTTTGGAAGCTTATTGAGTCTGGAAGGAAATAATGCAAGAAGGAAAAATGGCAATGCGAATGCAGTGGAAAAACCAAGCATGCCGAGCATCGGATAGAAGAGATCTCCTTCGCCTCCCTTCACTGCGCTTGCGGCCTCACCAAATGCGGCGGCAACAAAACCAAGTGTACAGGTGAATGAAGTGATGGAGAATGTAATGCCCATGAGCAATACACTACCAAAACTATTGCCTTTTGAAGAAGCAGAATTGAGTTTGTTCAGCAAGCTCGGTGGCAACATGATTTCAAAAGCGCCAAAGAGATTGAATGCAAAGACAATAAATATCGTTGCAAGGAATAAATTCATGAGCGGATCATTTGCAAAATTTCTAATGCCAGCAGCATTTGAAAGGAGCGCAAAGAGCAAACCAAGAATCGTGAATGTTGCGATGATTCCGGTTGCAAACACCATGGAATCGACAACACTTCTTGCACTCGGTTTTTCAGAACGCTTCGTGAAGAATGACACCGTAATCGGAATCATCGGATAGACGCAAGGTGTGGTCAGTGCGGCGAAACCGGCAAGAATGGCAGCCCATAAAAATGAGAAAACACCTTCATTCTTTGCATTATTATATTCTTGTTGAGATTCCGATACTTTGCCTTCGGAAACTTTCGCTTCGCTCTTCTTGGGCGCAGGTGTTTTGGCTTGTTCAGTTGGCGCAACTGCTGTCGAGTCCACTGCTGCAATTGCCGCAGTATCGGCTGCTGTGATATCAGTTGCTTCTTGATTCACATTGATGAGAATCGCATAGCGTTTTTTGGGATAGGTGCAGATACCTTCATCAGTACAGACTTGAGATTCCACTTCAAGAGAATCAACATAGATCCCTTTTTTCAATGTCTTTTTGATGATGAGTGGAACCGTTATCGCTATCCTTCCATGCCATGTTCCGATTTGTACTTCGAAGGTGGAATCATAAGAGATGTCTGATTTCGGGGCTTGCAATCTTCCAACAGAAAAGACAGTGTTTTTCAGTGATTTGATTGTGGTTGGAGAAGGACCAATACCCGAACCAGATTTTGCATTCCGACCATTTTGCAAATGATCATATGCATGCCAACCGGATTCGATGTCCATCGAAACACGCACCATGACAGTATCGCCCGCTTTGACGACAAATTGCTGTTTGTCGAGCGAGATTTTTGCATGTTCCTTTAAACCGGATTGAAAAGCTTGAGCAGGAAAGCATGCGAGGAGTATTGTCACAAAGAATGACAAAGTCAGTGAAATGTTGACACGAATCGAGGTGATATTCATGATGCTTGCTAACATATTGTCTGATTTATTTAACAATCACTGCAAATGGCAATGATATTGTAGTTGGTGGCAAACACATGCTGCCATCACATAATTGATAGGTGACTTCAATCGGAAATTGAATCTTCCCTTTTGAAGCTTTTTCATCTATGGTGATGGGCAATGTACAAGTAAAAGAGCCTTTATAGGAATGAACATCCATTTCAAAAGACTCATCATATTTGGTATGTGGTTTTGGCGCAATGACTGTTCCATGTTTCACCATTCCGGTGGAGTCGGTGAAATAGACATCCGTTTGTTGAGGACCAATACCCTCTGCATTGATCATCATGCTAAAACCATAGATATACCATTTTTTGTCGAGCTTGAATTTAACGGGAACATTGATGCTGTCGCCCGCTTTTCCTTTGACTGACTTGGGTACGGAAACCTTGCAATGGGATGGCTCTGCTGAGGATGCAATGCCTGTGGGCAGAGCAATCATCAAGAGCATGAGTAGGAATTGAAGGAGAGAACTCATCACCATTCGCCTTTGACAGTTGTTAAGGTGGGACAAAATACAAAATATTGTCCAACTTCAAGGGTATGTGGAAATGAAGAAAAGGCCTGAAACATGGGGTTATTCACATGATTCAGGCCTTTTAGTTTATTCTTGATTTTTGAGGAGAAATGTTTCCTGTTCAACATAGGAACCGGAGGCAAACACTCCAAGCCCCCCTTGAACGCTGGCGAGGCGATAGTCATATTGATTTCCTCCCCAGCCCGCTTTAAACCATTTCAAAAAGTTTGGATCGGGGGCAATAATGCTTAATCTGTGTTTGCCATACCATCGGAAAGCAGTCCATACGACCGGGGCCTTGGTTCCTTGGAAAAATCCGTAGAGCGTCATATTACGAAGTCGTGGATTATCAGCATTTCTTCGAAAGAATCTATAAATCTTTCTATTGCTATCAAGAGAAGGAGGATTTAAATACTGACCATAACCCAATGTATCTTCACATGTAATGGCTATCAAATACTCAGGAATGCCGGGAAGCGCAGTCCATGAGATCGAGAGAGAATCAGGAGCGAATAGATTCAGTGTATCAGTTGGATATTGCAGAACACTTTTTGGAGGTGTAATCCATGACATTCTACCAGGAGTGAATGTTGTTCCGGTTATGCGTTTTCCATCAGGTAAGGATACTGATAAGTCATATCTCGTTGAAGATTGAACTTTGATAGATGAATCAGGAAATCTATATTCGCCGCCTCGTACTGAAGGGTAGAACTGAAGTGTCATCGTATCTTTCTGATTGCGAATGATATACACTTTAGCATCACGAACTATACTATTTTCATAGACGAATGAATCTGCAACTGGCTGACTTTTTGTGATCATGATGCCTGTAATAGGCTCATCAACAAGCAAATATGCTTCAACTGCGTATTCAGGGATATAATCAAATGCAACCGGATCTTCGCAACCTGAAAGAGCAAGGATGGAGCAAGCGGCGCAAAGAGAGAGAATTGTATGCTTGATTGAATGTTTCATTAGAATTTAACCTCCAAAGCAACAGTTGGAAGAATGGGCAGCAGGCGTACATCGGTTACTTGTGTAACTTCTTTTGAAGTATCATAAAATCTAAACCAGATATCTCTGCGTGAATACACATTAAAAATATCGATCATGACTCTAGCCGGTAGACCCCACAATGTTGTATTGTAGTTCACATTGAAATTCAATTGATGTGTATTTGGAAGTCTCAGACCATATCGATCACCCGGTACGATATGTGGAGAATCGATTGTCTCACCGGGTTTGCGTGTAGCAAAACGCGAAGTTGCTCCCGTATAAGATTGACCACTTTGAAAAGTGAATGTCGCGCCGAATTCCCAATCTTTATTCAGTTTATACATGCCCACCAATTTGATGTCATGTCTGCGATCATACTTTGGTCTAAATTCCCTGCCTTGATTGACGCTATCGAATTGACCAAACACATAACCCAATCCATATCCTGCCCATCCTGTAAAAGCTCCAATTTTTTTCTGCAGAAAAAATTCTGCACCATATGCTCTGCCGTTTCCGGTGAAGAATACATCACTTACAGTTCTGCCTTGTGTATTATTCACTTTCAGTTCGCTAATATTTTGTAGGTCTTTATAGTACAAATCAATATTGAAATCATATCCATCAAATGGCTTTGTTTCAACGCTAAAAATATAATGTGTCGCCTTGCTAGCAGGGACGGTATTATCAGTTGGAAGCCATGTATCAAAGAAAGTGAAATCAGGTTGTGTGGCAAGTCTGAGATATTGATGAAAAATACCCCATGATGCTTTGAATACAACATCTTCTAGAAATTGATAACGCATTGCAATGCGTGGGTCAATTGTAGCAATCTTACTTGAGTCCCAATAATTAAATCTGAAACCGGTTTGTAGAGAAAGCAAATCAGAGAATTGATAATTGGATTGTAGATAAGCAGCATGCGTATAGTCTTCAACTGTAAAATTTGTTAAACCACCTTCATTGATTGTTCCGGATTGCGCAGTGGTATCTGCATTGCCTGTGAAGTTTTGCATATAACCAAAGGTGTATTTTGTACCTTCATATCCCGCTTTGATTGTCAATTCATCGCTTGCAAACCATTCCACATCGGCTCTGGCGGTATAATCTTGAATGGTATTTTCAATTTTAAAACTAAACCCACCATTTGTTCCGGTGAACCCATTGATATATCTGCTTGCATTGATATTTACTGTTGAAAAAAGATTATCCCCGAATACATGTGTCCAACGAAATGCACCATTGCGATTTCCGATTCCCACTTCAAAGTCAATTCCAGGTGCATCAAGGATGAGTTTGTCTGCACTCATGAAGCCTGATAAGGAAATCTTATCATTATCACCGATATCTTGTGTAATCTTTGCATTCAAATCATAAAAATTAAAATTCGGAAGCGGTTCATTTGGATCGTCAGGTAAAGCACTGAGAAGTAAATCAAGATATGTTCTTCTTCCACCGATGAAAAATGCACCATTGCCAAGTGGTCCTTGAAATGAACCTCGTGAAGAAATCAAACCAAGTGAAGCAATTCCTTCATAGTTATCTCTATTTCCATCTTTTTGTGTGAGATTAAGTACAGCAGAAAGCCTACTACCATATTCAGCAGGATAACCACCTTTGATAAGTTCAACATCTTTGATGGCATCTGGATTGAAAGCAGAGATAAATCCAAATAGGTGCGAAGGATTGTACACGGTTGAACCATCAAGCAATACAAGATTTTGATCGGGTGAACCGCCTCGCACATACAGTCCACTTGAAATCTGCGATGAAGTTAGCACGCCAGGCAAAAATTGCAAAGCACGAAACACATCCGCTTCACCACCTACGCGTAATTGCGTGAGTTGTTCCATTGGGATATTTACTCTGGATATGGAGATTTCTCGCTTCTCCACTTCACGGTCTGCTTCAACATTCACTTGATCGGCAAGTACATCTCCTTTTTTCAAGGCGATCGTAACTTTCTTTTGCTCCCCTGCAGAGATTGTATACTCTTTGAATGTGGTCACATATCCGATACCCGAAATTTTTAGTGTAATCGTACCCGGCTTGATTGAACGCAGCGTGAAGAATCCATTTTTGTTGGAATAAGTGCCGAGTTTGGTGTCTTTGACTGTGACCATTACCCTAATGAGTGGTTCTTTGGACTCTGCATCAACAACATTACCATAGATCGATGCTAAATCAGCAGGATCAGGGTTATTTGCAAAAAGTGATTGTGTATTGAAGATGAAAAGCATCATCAATAAGGTGCTGAATACGTGGTTCATGATGGTGAAAGTTGACCTACTTATGTATGTGATGGTGGGATAACAAAGTACAGCTTCAATGAGTTCATTGTAGCAATAATTTCATCTCTTTCACAGCTTGTTGAATGCCTACAAATATCGCTCTGGAAATCAGTGCATGACCAATGCTCACTTCCACAAGTCCGGGTATGGATTTGATTGGGGTGATATTGTGATAATCAAGTCCATGTCCTGCCGTGACTTTCAGACCTAGATTTTGAGCAATTGCACCGCTCTTTATGAGTAGCGACAGAGCCTCTTCAGACTTGGCGCCAAATGCATCGGCATAAGTACCTGTGTGTAATTCGATGATGTCTGCACCAATTTTATGAGCGGTTTCAATTTGTTTTGCATCAGGTTCAATGAAAAAACTGATTTCAATACCTGCATCATGCATTCTTTTGACTAATTCGGCATATCGCGATGGGTCTGCAGCAATATTCAAACCGCCTTCTGTTGTGAGTTCTTTACGCTTTTCCGGAACGATAGTTACAAGTTCAGGCTTGACCACTTCTGCAATGCGTATGATTTCCTCTTCTGCTGCCATTTCGAGGTCTAGTTTTGTTTGTAAATCATTGCGAAGAGAAAAGACATCTGCATCTTTGATATGCCGACGATCTTCTCGCAAATGACACACTATGCCTGCTGCGCCTGCTTCGATTGCTTGTTTGGCGGCAAGAATAGGATCAGGATGTATTCCACCACGAGCATTGCGTACGGTAGCTACATGATCGATATTGACTGCAAGTTGAATCATGATTTTATCCAAAATGAACAAGCTTTGACGATTTTTGTCTTTTGATAGTGTGAAACAAAAAAGGACATATCGAAAGATATGCCCTTATTATCTCAATCAGCTTATTCTAGTCTTTATTGACAAATGGTACTGTAACTGTTTTACCTTTGCCTGTTGTAAACATAACATAGAGCATACCCTTTTGCAAACCGTTGAGAGACAATTGCTCTGTATACTCACCTGCATAATACTGTTTTTTGGGCATAGAACGCAATACTCTGCCTGTTTCATCATAAATCTTGATTGAAACCTGATCTTCTTCAAACAGTGAGAATGATGTTATCAAATAATCGCCGTCTTTATGTGCGATTGGAATGATATTCGCAGAAAAATCATCCGAATTGCCGGCAAACTTGCGATCATTGATGGCATAGCCATTTTGTATGGGCACAGTTCTCATAGTTCTAGATTCATTTTTGATACTAAGAGATCCCGAAATCATTGTGGTATCTTTCATGATATTGTCAGATTTACAAATAATGCGAATCAGCTCGCCTGATGATGTAAATCCATCCGGAGCATCTATGATTGCTTTTACTGAACCATTATGAATCTGTTTTGAAAGAATGCGCATATTTTTTCCAATCGCTGAAATGGGATTCAATTCCACATCTATTGGAACAAGATAGCCAACTCCAAAATCAACCGTCACTTCATATTGTGAACCACCCCATTCAGATGGATCATTCAATGTTCGCAGAACAATGACAGACTTATTTTCTTTAGGTTTGTCAATCTTGTTTTCTATGCGCAATGGATTCAATATGAAATTCATTCCAACATTCCCGAATGGCACCTCTCTGCATATAGTCAAATCACCCTCTATTGCAAACCCGGTCTCATTTGAATTTATGCTTCTTGGGAAATATCGCGTACCTTCATTATCACAAAAGCTAGATGGTCCCGGATCACTAAAAAACATTTTCCATGGTCCTTCTTTTGCTTTGATAGCAAATTCATACACAGTATGTGGACTCTTATCACGAATCGAAGAATCCATTCCAAATTTTCCGCCCTTGACGATACTAGTATCGAATGAAACATCTTCGCCATTTAGGAATACGCGAATACCTTTTCTCAAACTATGATAGACATAAATGCCCCAATGTTGAGTACCGCCTCCGGTTGTCAATTCAAAAAGATTATAACAATTTTCTTTATCGGGTTCTTCACTTCCATGAACCCAATCATTGAGAATGTATAAAGTACCATCACAGTAATCGGCATAGAGATCAGAAAATCTTCCGCTTGCAGGCATTACGGTTGACCATTCTTTTGAACCATCGGGAAAGCGAGTGAATTTTCCGTCTATTTCATGCTTGGAAAGACAATTTGCAACCTGATTCACTGACCCTGTTTTTCCAACATTGGATGATTGTTTGCCCAATGTTCCGGCAATAACCATTGATTCAGTTGTCAAACCCGCAACACCTGAAAGTGGCACATACCGTTCATCTTTTCTAAGTTCAATTCCATCTTTTGTAAGATTGCCGTGGAAATATGAAGGATCTTTCACAAGACCATAAAATGAATCATTGCAGCGAACGATTGGTCCGGTAGATTCTACAGGATTTGAATACACAGGCATCATGAAGTTACCTGGTTTTACCTTTATTGCGAATTCATAGATTGTATGAGAGAATGGAGCCATCGGTGAGGCTGAAAATGAATATCTGGCTCCTTCAACCATTCCTGAGTTAGTAGAAACATCTATTCCATTTCTTTTGATTATGAACCCTTGTTTGACATCATTATGTATCTTGATTTCCCAATGTTCATTTCCATCACCGGTGACAAGTTCAAGATAACTAAAACAAGATGCGGGATCAGGTTGTTTACTTGTGAAATCCCAATCACTCAGAACATACAGCGTACCTGTCTCACTACAATAATCCATATACAAGTTTGCAAACTTTCCTTTGATTGGTATAATATCACTCCATTCATTTTTTTTGCCTGCAACGCTACCAGAAAATCTTCCATCTATCACATGCATAGGTGCACAGCTTAAATATGGGGTATTTGCATGTCCACCAGCAGGATTAAACACTACCGGACCTCTTGGCAGACCATGTGGATTCTTCCCTGCTTCAATTGGCTGACCATATTGTCTTGATGGATCAGGATCAAAACCACTAGGCAGTTCAGGATTCGATGCTGCTCCTTTGCGCACTTGCAATGTTGTTTCGAGTTTCATGAAATCATCCAACTCATAGGTGACTTGCATTTCTCCCGACATGGTTTGGATTGGAACACGAAATGTGATGACTTTGCTTTCAACAGAGATTATCTGTGCATCTGCAAGACCAACTTTGATCTTATGGTCTAATCTTTGATTGGTTTTGAAGTTTCCATCTTTCACAACAAGTGAAACGATATCCCCTGCATAAGCCGGATTCGGAAAAACTGTGAGAGAAGGGGCACAATAAGAATTGGTTGCGAACAAAATCCCCATCACCCCAAGTACAAATGATTGTACGAGTCTACGCATAATTCAACCCTAAAAGTAAAATAAAGTGGGTGGCTCCCCCGAGCCACCCGAAAAGTCTATGTCAAGTTTTATCTAGCGATGATCATCGGACGCATAATAGACATTCCGTTGATCTTTGTAATCACTGAATAATATCCCTGAGGTTCACCGGACAAATCAAGATTAATTCTATAACGACCTTGATCTTGAGAAGCATTCAAAATTGTGCGAACCAAAGAACCCTCTTGTGAGTATATTTCAATTGAAACAGTGCCATAGCTTGTTACTTCATATGCAAGAACTGCATTACCATTGCTTGGATTTGGCATCAATTGAGATACAGGTTCTTCTACACTACCATAATCTACAAATACATTGGATTCGTCAACAGAAAGCGGAATGCATGTAGGTTTATAGGTGATTGTGTTCTCTTCAATTTTTCCTTCAACAGGCAATAGAACCTTAATTGTACGCAAAGTATCGCAAGGGCCTTTGCAGGGTGGAACCGGAACACGAATGATGCAGCAGCGATCATTGATAACTTCTCTTGTCAATTGATTATACACTGAGTCGAGTGATGCTGAAGAATACACTTCAAATGTCTTGCCTTTTGTCAAACGAGCTATTTCTTTCAAATCAGCAAGACCTGCCGCATCGAGTGGATCGAGTTTATTCAAACCAAATGCAATAGAGTAAATTGGCAATGGATTGATTGTATCCTCTTTGATTTTATTAACAACCGCACTAAAATCAGGGAAACGATTATTTCCACCATCACTCAATAGAATGATTGCTCTATTTGGATTAGGATTTTTTCTGACTGAATCTATGGCTCGAATGACGGCTTCATTCATTGCGGTGAATCCATTTGGATTCAGTTTATTGATAGCACCTCGAAGGAGGAATTTATTATTGGTCCATGTTTGATCAACAGTGCTAAAATCAGAAAACGAAATAATCATTGCTTCATCTTTTGGACCCAATCGATCGACGAACTGAGTGCTTGCCTCTATTGCAGCTGCTATTCTAATTCTTCCATCATTTGGGCTGATGAAGTCCATCATGCTACCTGATCTATCGAGAACCATAGCAAGTGCAACACCTTTTTCTTTTTTTTGTTCGCATATAATGGAAGTCGGACATAAGAAAAATGAGCTATTGGCATTTGTATTATTTGTGTCTGTATCACATCCAACATTGTGGAAAATTGCCAAATCCTCCGGATGTCCAGTCCTAAGAATATTTCTTCTTCCCGAAACTGATTGGCTGTCTTTTACGAATACTCCCACTGAAATATCCAATGCAACAAGAACGCTGTCTTTGTCTTTGACTTCCATTGGTTTATCACAGAATTGAACAATTTTATCTTCAATTGTAATAACCAATGAGCCAACATTATCTGAATAACCCGGGATGATTCTTTCTAAAGTCACACTTTCAATCGAATCAAGAATATTGAAACTGAAAGGCTTTCCGGTTCCTTGAACTTGAAATGTATAAGAATTTCCTGCTTCAAAAGAGACCGCATATCTTGGATTGATGGGCTGTCCATCCATTCTGAATCCCAAATGCTTGAGTGGGCTGATGCGCGTCCTTACATTTTTGCGCAAATTCGGAATCGTATTCATCTGTTGATTTGTTGGATACGTGTTAGTGTCCGAATATGGTAGCTGAAGAACATAAATCGGATATGTTACATTCGCATTGATAAAAGTGTTAAATGGCCATACTGCAGGAAGGACATCCTTACTTACTGAATAAATACCCCATGCATCGCCCTTTACCTGATTTGCGGAACCTGTAAATGAAAATGTGCCGCTTATTGTGACTGTGTACAAAGTATTTGGATCAGAATCAAACTTTGTCTTTACAATCTCGGGACTATTTGATTGTACTATAAGCGTTTGTTTTACTTGAGCCAACATATCTGCTTGCATAAGCCCCAATAAGCAGAACATGAATAATAGTAGAAGATTTCTTTTCATTGTTTTTCTCTCAGAATATTGTTGTGTTATGTTCAGCATGA
>JBMSYN010000030.1:0-10866 GCA_049426725.1 Candidatus Kapaibacteriota bacterium | reverse complement strand
CAGCTCTCCGAGCGATAAACAGCTCTCCGAGCGATAAACAGCTCTCCGAGCGCAGTCGAGGAGAGCGTCACCCCTCGACTTCGCTCGGGGTGCAGATGACTTCGCTCGGGGTGCTTATGCGGAGTGCTACATACATCGGCTTTTTTATTTATCTTGGTATCGAATACACCGTTGAAGCAAATTGAGGGAAATTCTCAATCTTCGACAGATTGGGTAGATCACCTGCATGCACGGAATGATATTGCCATAGAATGAGATTTCTTTGAGCAAGTTGCACAGATGTCAATGTGAATGGATCACCGATTGGTTTTCCGATGATGAGGCCTTTAGCTGCGGCTCGAAGACCGCATTTCCAAACTTCAGGACCAAACATTTGTTTGAGACCACCGGATTTTACGGAAAATGCTTTATAGAAATGTTGATCAAGATCGGCAATTGCTCTTGCTTGTGGCCAATATTTATCAAAAAATGCCTTTCCATCTTTGACAGACCCTTGATAAAAGAATATTGGCTTGGGTGAAAATGGATTGCTCTCCACCATATTTCGTACATCAATCACCATCTCTTTCGAGAATAGACATCCGAAATGACGCAAGAAAACAAAAAGAACAATGGAATGTCCCATTTCTTCTTGTAATGTATCACACGTGAGATTGATCCCCTCGATGCGGGCATCCAATATATTTTGATCGATGATCTGCATCTGCTCTGGCTGTACAGTCGATCTTGGCATGGTTTCACCTGCTATGAAAGAATACATATATGCGGGATAACACAGCAGATTCTCAGAAGGTTCATTGAATGGATTTTTTTTCTTGCTGATATCTCAGATACGAATAAAAAATGGGAATAATGACGATTATTCCTATCCAGACAAGAAATACTGCCAGCAAAACCTCCGGCCCCAATCCAAACTTGCTCAAGATAACCTGTACAATCCCCATTCCAATCCCTGAATAAAACCATAAAGGCGAAGTGAAACGATGAGTATCATCCCACACTTTTTCATTACTTAAAGTCCAAGGAGTCCTTATGCCAACAAAGTAATTCTGCTTTACGTGAGCCATCACCCTCCCCAAAAAAGCAAGAAATAATGAGACAATCGCAAATATCCATTCAGGTTTGACTAAAATTGAATCCACTATCGAAAGCGTTGTCCAAGCCATGATACATGCCAACAGTGCATGCGTACCAAATCGAATCCACTGAAAAGATCGAATGGATTGTTTGAGCTGCTCATTATTCGGATCAATCTTGGGAATAACTAACAAAAAGAAAAAAAGTCCGGTATTAATGATCGGAAGCAAAAATAATCCAATATCCTTCGATGCGAAATTGTCCGGCTTCCCTTCTATATTCCAATGTATCGGAACAATGTCGGGTGCAAAAGCATAAGCCCATCCTCCAATAAACCATGTAATCACCACCATGATGATGATTACACTTTCAAGCAATTGCGACTTTTCTTGTTTCATTCTTCATTATAAAATGTTAATCCACTCGAAATTATGGAATTCATGGAATTCAATGGCTTAAAATGGGAAGAGTTCCGTCAAAAGTCCGTATCTTTGCAACTTGTTTTGTATCAAAGGCATAAAGAGTAATGAGCACTACCACCCCAAGAAGCGATATTCGTAATATCGCAATTATCGCCCATGTTGACCACGGAAAAACAACATTGGTGGATCACCTCCTCAGACAATCCGGAACATTTCGTGATAATCAAGTCGTAACCGAACGCGTGATGGATTCCAATGATCTTGAGAAAGAACGCGGCATCACCATCATGGCAAAAAATGCTGCGGTGCGTTGGAATGACATTAAAATCAATATCGTTGACACCCCTGGTCACTCCGATTTCGGAGGCGAAGTTGAACGAATTCTGAGCATGGTGGATGGTGTATTGCTCCTCGTGGATGCCGCTGAAGGACCACTTCCCCAAACACGATTCGTTTTGAAAAAAGCACTGGAATTGAATCTTACTCCAATTGTTGTCATCAATAAAATTGATCGCTCAGATGCTCGCGCGCCCGAAGTGCTTGATGAAGTATTAGAACTGTTCATTGCTCTCGGCGCAGATTATCATCAGCTTGATTTTCCTGTGATTTATGCAATCGCAAAGCAAGGTAAGTCAACGCTCTCACTCGACAAAGAACCTGAGACGCTTGCACCGCTGATGGAAAAAATCATTGAGAAAATTCCACCTCCAAATATCAAGCAAGATACTCCATTCAAGATGATCATCACTGCTCTCGATTGGAGTGATTATATCGGGCGTATCGCAATTGGTAGAATTCAATCAGGCGCTGTGAAAACGGGTGACTCTGTTCTTCTCATCAGACCTGACGGTTCTGTTGAACAACAACGCATCACAAAAATGTATGCTTATGAAGGCGTTCAAAGAAAAGAAATCACGGAAGCAGAAGCAGGTGAAATCATTGCACTCTCCGGATTCGAAAATGTGCATATCGGTGATACCATTTCTGATCCATCAGATGTTGAACCACTTCCCTATGTCAATATCGAAGAACCAACAATTGCAATGGAATTCAGCGTGAATAATTCTCCCTTTGCCGGGCGTGAAGGGAAACATGTCACCACACCAAAACTCAAAGAAAGACTCTTCCGCGAATTGCGCACGAATGTTGCATTGCGTGTTGCTGAAACAGATTCTCCGGATACATTTAAAGTATCTGGTCGAGGTGAATTGCAACTTGCAATCCTCATTGAAACCATGCGCCGCGAAGGCTATGAATTTGCTGTTTCAAAACCGGAAGTATTGTTCAAAAGAGATGAAAAAGGGGCATTGCTTGAACCAATTGAACATGTGATCGTGGATGTTCCTGATACGCATATCGGAACTGTGATTGAAATTTTGGGTCGTAGAAAAGGCGAAATGGTCAACATGATGCCAACTGCCGATGTCATTCGAGCAGAGTTTTATGTTCCCGCTCGTGGACTCATTGGTTTCCGCACGGAATTCCTCACTTCAACAAGAGGCGCAGGAATCATTCATCATACATTCCATGATTATCAACCACATAAAGGTCAACTCACCGGTCGCGTGAAAGGCGCTCTTGTGTCCATGGAATCAGGCGCTTCCACCGCTTATGCTCTTGAAATGATTCAAGAACGCGGAGTATTATTTGTTGCTCCCGGGATAGAAATTTATGAAGGAATGGTTGTTGGTGAAAATTCCAGAGAAGATGATCTCAGCGTGAATCCATGCAGAGCAAAACACCTTACAAATATGCGCGCAAGCGGCTCAGACGGCATTGTGAAACTGGACACACCACGCGATATGAGTCTTGAACAATTCATTGAATTTATTGAAGATGATGAATTGCTTGAAGTGACTCCCGTGAATCTCCGCATAAGAAAGAAGATTTTGGACACCACTTCTCGTCAAAGAGCGGCGAAGCGTTCAAAACAACAAGCGGAATCATAGAAGTTATCCACAAATACGCTGAAATCACCCCAATCTCAATACGGCATCTTGTTGATACTTATGCAAAATGCTAATTTGTGTAAGGGCTTGGAGTTATGACAATGTACTCCGGTTTGAACAATGAACAATCTAAGAAGGATAGAATATCATGGCTGAAGCAAAAGCAGAGAAAACAGCTGAAAAGCAAATAGGAAGTAAAATTGATGCATCTAAATTGAAACTTGCCGAAAGTGCGATCGATCAAATCGAAAAGCAATTTGGAAAAGGTTCAATCATGCGTTTGGCTGATGCACAACCCATCGCAATTGATGCCATTTCCACCGGATCGATTTCATTCGATGCATGTCTTGGAATTGGCGGCGTTCCCAAAGGTCGTATCGTTGAGATTTATGGTCCTGAATCATCAGGTAAAACAACCATCTGTTTGCATGTCATTGCAAATGCTCAAAAAAATGGTGGCATTGCTGCTTTTGTTGATGCAGAACATGCACTGGATACGCAATATGCTCAAAAGCTTGGCGTGGATTTAGGCAATCTTTTGATCTCACAACCTGAGTTTGGAGAACAAGCTCTTGAAATCGTGGAAACGCTTGTTCGCAGCAATGCAATCGATGTGATTGTGATTGACTCTGTTGCGGCTTTGACACCACGCGTTGAGATTGAAGGCGATATGGGTGAAGCGCAAATGGGCTCTCAAGCTCGTTTGATGTCACAAGCAATGCGCAAACTCAATGCGGCTATTGGTCGCTCGAATACTTGCGTGATTTTCACTAATCAATTGCGTAGCAAAATCGGTGTGATTTATGGAAATCCTGAAGTGACAACCGGTGGAAATGCATTGAAATATTATGCTTCGGTTCGTATCGACATCAGAAGAAAAGATGTGATCAAGGATGGTCAGGAAATCATCGGTAATCGTGTTCGCGCAAAAGTTGTGAAAAATAAAGTTGCTCCGCCATTCCGCGAGACTGAATTTGATATTCTCTACAATGAAGGGATTTCAAAAGTTGGTGATTTGCTTGATGTTGCAATTGAACATGGCATCGTTGCAAAAAGCGGTTCTTGGCTCACCTATAAAGAAGAGCGCGTGCAAGGAAGAGACGGATTCAGAAAACTATTGGAAGGCAATGAAGCAATGTACAATGAGATTGAATCTGAAGTCAAGAAAGCATTGAAATTATAAGCTGAATCGAACTATACTCAAACGGGACATTCCTAGAATGATCCCGTTTTTTATTTTGGAATTGCAACTCCACCCATTCTTCCTTGAATTGAACGAGCTCTTTTGCGAATATATGGCGAGGGTTTTGCGGGCGACCATTTTCTTGGATTTGGAAGTACAGATGCAAGCAATGCCGCCTCTTGCTTTGTGAGTTTAGCAGCAGATTTGTTGAAATATTTTTGCGCAGCCGCTTCCACACCATAAACTCCACTTCCCCATTCAATGGAATTTACATAGACTTCCAATATTCTTCTTTTTCCCCAAATTGCTTCAATCAAGACCGTAAAATATGCTTCCAAAGCTTTGCGGACATAATTTCTTCCGGGCCATAAAAACACATTTTTGGATGTCTGCATTGAAATCGTGCTCGCTCCAATCAAACGCTTCCCTTTTCTCATCGCATTGATTCTTCTTGCCCTGTCAATTGCCTTCCAATCGAAACCATCAT
Organism: Candidatus Kapaibacteriota bacterium; assembly: GCA_049426725.1. GTDB lineage: Bacteria > Bacteroidota > Ignavibacteria > Kapaibacteriales > UBA961 > UBA961. The sequence continues at coordinate 5,748 of JBMSYN010000030.1, read as the reverse complement.
GCTTCATGAATTTTCCATCCTCAGATGCAATGACAGCACGAAACACATTCGGCGATATATCATCATAACTCTTCCAATCACGATCAATACCCACAAATTCACCCGAAAAAAGCCCTTCTATTGGTCGGATCAACATGAGAACAGTAATAGGGGGATGCACAACAGTATAGATCGCGACAAGCAATACAGAGAAAATCACTGCCGAAAGAAGCACTTTTCCAATGAAAAGGAAGAATCTACTTATTGAAAACTTTTTGGCTTTTTGCATTATTTCTAAAATTATTTTAGTTTCGACGATCAAATATCTTGTTTTTTCTGCTTTTCGATATGGAAATCAAAGAAATCGACCGAAAAATATGTGAACTTTTGCAGCAATCCGCCAGAATGCAATTGAGTCATATTGCCGAGCAAGTGGGTTTATCAGTTGCTTCTGTTAGTGAGCATGTACGAAAGCTTGAAGAGCAGGGCATCATCAAGGGATATCATGCTCAATTGAAATCTGCGGCATTTCAATTTGATTTGACGGCTTATGTATTTGTTGACATTGAATCCAGCGTGTATTATGATGAATTCATTTCAGTTTGCAAGACAATGCCAGAATTATTGGAATGTCATGCCATCACTGGCAATGCTTCACATTTACTCAAAATCCGCACAATCAATACTGCATCATTGGAGCGATTGCTCTCTCGGCTTCAGCAGATTCCGGGAGTCAAGCGAACCATTACAAATTTAGTCCTTTCAACGCATATCGAATCACTCACTTTACCATTGAATCAACAATCTTGAATTTTTTTCTTCATTTATCCGGTTTACAACACAATGCAACTCTCAGCCAACTATGATGTCCTTGCCGCGGTGAATAATTGGAAATACCATGGTACTGCGAATTCCATTCCAACTGATGTGTCACAAGTATTCGCAGAAGATGTTCTGACAATGGATGTCTTCAGAAGCAAATTGTCGAAACCGGTATTTAAATCTCTTCTTGCTACAGTTGACAGAGCCGAACCACTTGATCGCACTATCGCAGACATAGTTGCTCTTGCGATGAAAGAATGGGCATTGGAAAAAGGAGCAACGCATTATACGCATTGGTTTCAGCCATTGACCGGTAGCACTGCTGAAAAACATGATAGTTTTATTTCTCCAAATTCTGCAGGTGGGGCGATCACAGAATTTTCTGGAAAAGAATTAATTCAAGGTGAGCCGGATGCTTCATCATTTCCGAGTGGCGGATTGCGTGCAACATTCGAAGCGCGCGGATATACTGCATGGGATCCCACTTCTCCGGCATTCATCATGCGACATTCCAATGGCGCAACGCTTTGCATTCCCACTGCATTTGCATCATGGACCGGTGAGGCATTGGATGAAAAAACACCATTGCTTCGATCCATGGAAGCATTGAACAAAGCCACATTGCAGGCATTGCCATTATTTGGAGTCGATGCACAGAAAGTCTATTCCACTGTTGGTTTGGAACAAGAATATTTTCTTGTTGATGAAGAATTCTTTTATCGTCGTCCTGACTTGACATTATGTGGAAGAACATTATTTGGCGCGAAACCACCGAGAGGTCAGGAATTGGAAGATCACTATTTCGGATCGATTCCTGAACGAGTATTGAGTTATATGGCTGATGCAGAATTTCAATTGTATAAACTCGGCGTGCCTGTTAAAACACGACATAATGAAGTTGCGCCCGGACAATATGAAATCGCTCCTTTATATGAACAATCGAATATCGCGGCAGATCATCAGCAGCTTCTCATGCAGGTGATGAAAAACACCGCAAGAAAATACGGTTTGGTTTGCATGATGCATGAAAAGCCATTTGCAGGAGTGAATGGAAGTGGAAAGCATACCAATTGGTCGATGAGCACGGATACAGGACTCAATCTTCTTGAACCAGGAGATACGCCGCAAGAAAATATGATCTTTCTCTTTTTCTGTTCAGCAGTACTAAAGGCAGTTGATCAATATCAAGCATTGCTGAGAATTTGTGTATCCTCAGCAGCGAATGATCATCGTTTGGGTGCGAATGAAGCGCCACCGGCGATTATATCAATTTTTCTTGGGGAGCAATTGACAGAGATTTTGGAGCATTTGGTCACAGGAAAAGCAGGCTCAAATCATGAAGCAGGTTTGCTGGGATTAGGTTCACCAGTATTGCCACATCTTGCGCGTCATGCAGGAGACAGAAATCGCACTTCCCCATTTGCATTTACAGGAAATAAATTTGAATTCAGAGCAGTGGGTTCATCGCAATCATCATCTTTCCCGATTACGGTATTGAATACCATCATAGCCGATGCGGTTGCTGATATGACACATGCATTGAAATCGCATTTGGACAAAGGGATGGATTTTTCAAGTGCTTTGAAAAGTGTTTTGACGAATATCATTACACAGCATAAGCGCATCATTTTCAATGGTGATGGATATTCTGATGAATGGAAATCAGAAGCGAAGCAAAGAGGTTTATTGAATATGCCTGATACCATGAGCGCGATTCCACATTTGGATTCCGATCATCACATTGCATTATTTGAAAAACACAATGTTCTTTCGAAGCGTGAATTGGAAGCGCGAGCCGAAGTGATGTTTGATCATTATTTCAAGACCATCAATATTGAAGGTGAGACAACTGAATGGATTGCTTCGACAATGATATTGCCTGCTGCGATGTCCGTATTGAAGGAGCAGACAACATTGGCACTTTCCATGCAACAGCTTTCCTTGCATAGCAATGCTGTATTGTCTGGCATACAAGAATTGACAGGTCTTACAGATGAATTGCATGAAGCCTTACAGACCTTGCATGCAGCAAATACCGAACTTGGTGGCGATACCATTCATGAAAAAGCACATCATGTATATAAACATGTGATTCCCGCAATGAATGCCGTCCGCACCACCGCCGACAAAATAGAACGCTTATTGCCCGATGCAGTCCGTGTCATGCCGAATTATCGCGAGATGCTCTTTGTGAAATAAGCTCTTGCTACACATAGACAAAGCAAAAAAACAAAAGCCAATTTCTATGAAGAGATTGGCTTTTGTATTAGTGGTCAGGACTTTCTTAATTGATAATAACTTTTTCGGTGATGATTCCGGAGTCGGAAAATATCATTGAATCAACAAGAATACCCTATTCACTATTTGCACTAATTTCCCTTTTAAAGACTAAATATGCTATTTTGCGCAAAGCAAAGAATTAAGCGGGCACATTCCACATGAAATATAAAGACATCAAGCGCGAAGAAGAATTAAAAGGTAAAGTTGGGAAAGACTGGTTTCATGGTTTTGATGATACCCGCATCTTGGGGAATATTGACTTCTGCGTTTCACCGAAGAAACAATCAAACAATAAAGAACCTGAATCTTTGCTCTGGGCTGAAGCCAAGACAAAAGAGTTTGATACCATTGCCATGTTCGCTCAGCTGATCATAACCATTGGCAAAGAACGAACCTTTGACAAACATCTACCTCCTGCTTTTCTTGGTGTATTTGATGCAAAGAAAATAGTGTTTGCTCCGTACAATGAAATCTCTGATTTATTCTATCTCAATGATTTCAATTGGAATGTGGCTCCATCGAATCATGAGACAAAAGAGTTTCGCATTATTAAAGAGCGCATAGAAGACATCCTGAAGAAGAATACCTATGTATTTGACTTCATGATCAATGAAACGGAATTGAAGTTCTTCATCAAGCATAATCTTGCAAGTGGTTCTGATGATGCAAAGATCTTGATTGACAAAAACAATTTTGTACCAATCTATCTACGCTGGCTGACACAAGTAAAACCCTATATAGATTTCGATTGGGCGGAAGGAAGAAAACAAAATATTCTCGATAGTGATTTCTTCTTGGCTGATCTCTTTGTGGATGATAAAGGAACCATAAGCATCGATGATGATACGCCCATCAAAGATGAATTATTCGTGGTATTCAAGAATAGTCATTATGAAATTGCAAAAGAAGATCTCAAGTCTTTATTCAATGCCATAATTGGAATTAAGAATAAAGATCAGTATGAGCAGTTTTGGAAGAAATATCGCAGAGAGCCGTTGAAAGAGTTTCAGCAATATATTATTGATCGTCGTGATTTATTGATACCACAAGATGTGCGCGAAAGAAAAGGTGCTTTTTATACCCCACAAATTTGGGTGGAACTTTCGCAGAAATATTTGGCAGAAGTATTGGGCGAGAATTGGCAGGATGAATATTATGTATGGGATTGTGCCGCAGGAACCGGCAATTTACTTGTTGGCTTAACGAATAAGTATAATGTGTGGGCTTCAACGCTTGATCAAGCAGATGTAAATGTGATGCATGAACGCATCAATAATGGGGCGAATCTTTTACATGATCATGTCTTTCAATTTGACTTTTTGAATGATGAGTTCTCGAAACTCCCACAAGATCTGCAGAATATCATCAATGATGAAGAAAAGAGAAAGAAATTGGTGATGTATATTAATCCGCCATACGCGGAGGCAAGTGATAAAAAAACACTTTCCAACCGAGAGGGGAAATCGGGTGTTGAACAAACAAATACAAATAAAAAGTATGCTAAATTACTAGGTCAGGGAAACGCTGAATTATTTGCTCAGTTTCTCATAAGAATTAATCATGAGTTAGATAATTCAATTATCGGTGAGTTTTCTAAATTAAAAATATTGCAGGGACAGCACTTTATCGATTTTAGAAAGAACTTTAGAGCTTGTCTTGAGAAAATGTTTATTGTACCTGCTGACTCATTTGACAATGTTAAAGGAAAGTTTCCAATTGGCTTTATGATATGGGATCAAAAAAAGCAGGTTTATTTCAATTCAATATCTGCAAATGTATACGATCGGTCTGGATCATATATTAAAAGGAAATATATAACTGCTTATGAAAATGAAAACTACTTAAATGATTGGATAAAGCCATTTAGGGCCACCAAAACAGATTCATCAGTTTTTGGGAAATTTCCATTTAAAGGTAATGATTTTCAAAACCAGAATATGATTGCAATAGTCCATCAAGATATGATGTACAATAAAGAAGCAGGGCAATTTCTAATTAATCCTTTCAATTTAATATATGCTTCTGTTTACTTTGCAGTTAAGAAGTCTATAGATGCGGATTGGCTCAATGACCGAGACCAATTTTTACATCCTAACAATGGTTGGGAAAATGACCAAACATTTCATAATAATTGTTTGACATTTACTTTGTTTAGTAATAATATTCAGTCAAAGTATGGAACTAATCACTGGATCCCCTTCACCGAACAAGAAGTGAATGCTCGTGGGAAATTTGCGAGCAATTTCATGACTGATTTCATGCGTGGAAAGATCAAGCAAGAAGATGAGGATGGTTTATTTGGGAAAGAATCCTTTATACCTAATGAGCCATTGGTATTTTCCTCGGAGGCGCAAACAGTCTTTGAAGCAGGTAAAGCGCTCTGGACATATTATCATGCACAGCCGAGATGCAATGTGAATGCCTCACTCTATGATATTCGTGAGCATTTTCAGGGTCGAAATGACAAAGGTAAAATGAATAATAAAAGCGATGATAAGCACTATATGGAATTGATTGGGAATCTTCGTGCATCGCTGAAAGTCCTTGCTGATAACATAGCACCCAAAGTATATGAATATGGCTTTTTGAAAGAGTGATAGTTTTTATCTAATATGAGTAGATAATGAGTAGGGTTAATCATTCATTCTTTGGGTAGTTTTGAATGTA
>JBMSYN010000029.1:0-10991 GCA_049426725.1 Candidatus Kapaibacteriota bacterium | reverse complement strand
GCTGCTTGGCGAACTCGAGGATGAGCAGTCAAGCCAAGATAATTGTTAGAGCCCGCCATGATGATTTTACGACCTTCAATTGAGACAACCGGACCTTCATTTTCCTGTATTTCTCTGAAATAAGGATATAGCCCTAGTTGTTTCACCTCATCTGCTCTTGTAAAATCAATGCAACGCTGAAATAAATCCATATCCAACCTATTGTGAGTTTTCTTTTGATAATTAATCTGAACAGGGTTGAAATTACTGAATTTATGGCATTTAACATAGGGAACCGGTGTTCCTGCCATTATTTCATTGAGGGAATTCAACCTGGAATTCATTTGAAACAAGACCCTCGGAGTCCATAAAATAAATTATTGCACTAAAGGGCTCATCTTCTTCTCTAGGTTCGATGCGAAATGTTTGGCGAGAGCAATCTTGTTTCAATTGAATAAATGCAGCGTACAATTCAAATGGTTTCTTTATGTTTTTCCCGGTTCCATCCTTGACAATAATTTTTGAACGATTGGGATTACCATTAAACCTTCCACATGTCTTAACTGTGATGTCGATATATGCAGATGTTGATACTACATCTACCATACTTGGGGCATCTTTTACTACCTCTATTGGATATCGATCTCCGATAAGATTACCATTGACTCTTCGTTCCAGAAAAATGCGAGTTATATTGCGACTGTTTTTGAGATAGAAATAAAATGCTGAACTATTGCTCTGTTTCAATATTTTACCGTTTTCATCAACAATTGTGGCGGTTACACTCATTCCTGGTTCTGAATTGATATTTGTCTTGATGAATATGGAATCTCCCGGTCGGATTTCTTGAGGATATCTCGGTTCGGGGAAATTTTCGGGAATGACATCAAACTCAGTTGAGACAATTTTCTTATCTGATTTTCTTTGGACAAAGACTTTTACTTTCATTGGTGAAAAAGCGGGTGCTCTTCCTTTGATGGATAATTGTCCTGCCTTCACTTCTTCAATAAATGCAGTCCCTTGCTCATCAGAATTTTGTTTCAATTCTATTCTAGGTTTTCCTTCATAATTGGCTGTTGCAAGAACACCTTGTACAATTACATTGGCATTCCAAGTTTCCATAGGTGGAGCTTTAACTGTTGTCAAAGCAGCCGTAAGTGAAAGATCCTCTTTGTCTAGCGGGACAATCATGAGATTCTTGCTAGGATCAATAATCGAGGCATCTGTGTTGAAATCGAGCAGCTGCTTGAAGGTTTCAGGTATTTGGAAACGATTTTGCAATTGCAATTTGCCAATCAATTCTGCCAGATTTTGTTCTGTTGGGGTATAGACAATTCTTGCGGGAGCATTTCCGGATTTTTCTGCGAGGATTGATATGCTAAACTTAGCTTCTGCCATTAAAGTAGGATCTGAATCCCGAAGCAATTGTTGCAAGTCCGAATTTTTGCCACTAATGAGAGGTTTAGCCTTTGCTTTTACAGTCACAGCATAGGTTTTGGATTCATTCAGTGAGGTCAGCATTGAACTTGGTGGATGCCAAGAAAAAAATACCAATTGTTTAAGAGAATCATATGTGATGGTAAAATTAGAACCAGGTGTAGAACCAACTTGCACAATACTTCCTTTGTCTTGATCTTCCACGATGCATTCGAGGGACACATCTTGCACATTCCCTGTGATGAGCATGATATTTGATGTATCAAGTTGCAATACAGGCATACCTGTTGAGTCGGTTGTCATTTTGCAAAGCAATGTGTTTTTTTCGGGCAACAATGAAAAAGACTGCTGAAAAATACTTGTGATTGTTGCAAGGGCATTATCTGCTTTATCTTCTTGCTTACCAGGCAGGAGGAGAATGAGTGCTGAAAGGTAGAGAACAAAATAGATTTCTGCTCCCCTTCTCTTCTTTGTAATATTATTGTCCTTTTTCCACATAGCCCTTAGCCACCGTATCCGCGATAATTTTTTCAAGTTCTCTGCGAACTGCAAATTCTATTTCTTCTTTGCGTAATTCTTGTGCGGCATGAAGCAATGATGCCACGACTGCATTGAATTGTTTGAATTGCTCGCCTGTTTGCTGCATGATTGCAGTCAATTCGGGATTTGGAGCAACTGCTTGCGATGCGATTTGAACGGAATCTCTCGTTGTGGAAATCAAAGCTTCTTGGCGAGCGCTCATTTCTCTCATGGCATCAGTCACTTGTTCGAGTCGAACAGCCATTGAAGCATATTCTCTTGATATCTCACCAACTTCCCTAAGCAAAGCGGATACTTCCTTATTACGTTCTATCTCGCCTTGTTCATCGGAAGTATCTTCATCCAATGGAGAGAAATACATGATGAAAAACATGATGGCCAAAAGGAATGCTTCAAGAGAAATGCTGACAACAATAACCCAATCCGGAATGGATTCGTAAATTCTTCGAAGACCAACCGTTACAAGCAAGATTGCTGCACCAAAGTATACGAATGAATTAATGGTGGAATAGAAAAATCTATTGATGATTTCTTGAAGCCACAATGATGTGCCGGAAAAAAATCCAAGCGGATAGAGAACATGTATGTCAATGGAGGAGAATTTTTTAATATCCTGTTCTTTTGTACAGATTCTCCAAAGCAAAATAGTTGCAGACAAAGAACTCATTTGTCGAGCAAAACGTAAATCTCTGAATATGTCTCGAAGTATCGAGCGGCCTTCCAAAGTTGCCAAAGTTGTTATTTCTCTCATGGATTTCTCCGAAACTCCATTATTCCCTAATAAATGGCCTAAACCAAACTTCGCCAGCACTCACTGAGAATCCGAATCGCAGAAATGATTCTCTCACAAGTTCTGCAGAACCACGAATACCGGCTTGTAGGGCAAGATCTATCATTGCGGAACCGGCAAGCGGCAATTGCATTCCAAAAGTACCAAACATTTCTTCTATGTCAATGCCATTGACGGAATAATATAATTGATTCCAACCACCACCAATGTTCAACTGAACTTTGTCAATATAATCAGTACCCAATTGATATGAGCGCAATCTTGAAATGCCAAATGATATCTTCCTTCCCGCTTTAAATGTTGCTTTTCCAGGTGCAAAATCCAAATGCGAAAAATCCTGCATTTCAAAGTCACTTGCGACCATCCATCTACCCGAAACATAACTCAGTCCCAAGCCTAATTGCATTGGAAGTGACGTTGTGCCTGATTGCTGGAAGACTGTATCAAAAGCGATGATTGAAGAAGTTGCAGTACTTTGACGAATATCTGATTCATAATCCAAATCAGAGAAAATGCTGGCACCTGCACCAATTGTTAAACCCTTCGCAGGTTGCATTGCAATTCCCAACTTAAATCCAGAACCAAAAAAACGGTCTGTTTTGGAATTTTGGGAGATAAATGGCTGTGTGTATAGTTCTGTTCGAATGACTCTATTGACATTTCCAAACAAACGCATGGCGGCAAATCCGATTGAGATTCCTTCCATGGGTCTCCATGAACTACCAATGAATGCTGCACTCATGCCACCTGAGCCAAAACTCATGGATCCACCTGAGATATCAGGTAAACCTGCAATTCCGGGCGTGACAGGTGTCATCACTGAATATTGGACCACCGAATATGGATAAATACCGCCTGAAATGGTTAATCCCATGGCGGTGTCCACTTGAAATGTTGCTGCAATACCGTCAAGCTTGCCAAAATTTTGAGAAGCAGAGAGTTCTTGTTGTTCTATTGCAGTTTGAGTAAAACGGAATCCTATTTGTAGTCGGGTTAATTTGGATTCAGACCACATTGCAGGATTTGCAATATTCACAGCATGATAAGATGGAACGGCATATTGTGTTCCTCCAAGCCCATCATAAAACCCTCCAATGGATTGACGAATATCGCCAATGCCATACATCGAATAGTTGGACCCTCCTTGTTGTGCCTGAATTATTGTCACTGCAAACATGATTGACAATATGCTCAAGATATTTCGAAATGTGAATATCATGATTGTTTTCCTATGATGGAGTCCGATGCAGATTCGCGCTTGATGATGCCCCATAATTGATCTCTCCCTAATCCAGTTTCAGAGGAATATGGAAGAACATCGATGCAGTGGGAACAAAATTGTACCAAGCCTTGAATTTGTTGTTTTCTTTCCTCAACCATTGTAGCTTTTATTTTATCACATTTGGTGAGGATAAGCGTATACTTTATTCCATGCAATTCCAGCCATTCAATCAATCCCATGTCTATTTGCGAGGGATCATGCCGACTATCAAGTAGCATGCAAACCATACGCAATTGCTCACGATGTTCAAGATAGGAATAATTCAATGCCGAAAATTCTTCTCTCTTGGATTTTCCGACGGATGCATAACCAAAGCCAGGCAAATCAACGAGCATCCAGAGTTGTTCAACAATGAAAAAATTGATCTGTTGTGTTTTTCCTGGTGTTGAACTTGTCAATGCCAATTGTTTTCTGCGGACTATGCTATTGATCAATGACGATTTCCCAACATTGGAACGACCAATGAATGCTATTTCCGGCAATGTTGATTTCGGAAAGTGCACCGGTGCTGATGCACCTGTGAAAAAATCTGCTTGAACATGTTTCATAGAGTTAGATGTTTGGTCCGAGCATGTCTTCAGGCCGCACCCAGCGATCAAAATCTTCACCTGAAACCAAATTCAATTCAATCGCAGCATCACGCAAAGTGCCTCCTGTTTTGTGAGCATGCTTTGCAATCTTTGCGGCATTGTCATAGCCAATATGTGTATTGAGAGCCGTGACAAGCATAAGTGTATTGCGATTATAATATTCGAGTCTTTCTGTATTAGCTTCTATGCCTTTGGCACAATGTTCATTGAACATGGTGCATCCATCGGCAAGCAAACGGATGCTTTGAAGCACATTGTAGATAATGACAGGTTTGAAAACATTCAATTCAAAATTTCCGGATGAGCCACCAACATTGACTGCTGTGTCATTACCAATCACTTGGGCGGCAATCATTGTCATTGCTTCAGATTGTGTTGGATTTACTTTTCCGGGCATGATTGAACTTCCCGGTTCATTTTCTGGGATGGAAAGTTCACCCAATCCACAACGAGGTCCTGAAGCCATCCAACGAATGTCATTTGCAATTTTCATGAGTGAGCATGCAAGTGTTTTGAGTGCACCATGCATGAACACGAGTGCATCATGGGCAGCCAAGGATTCAAATTTGTTTGGGGCTGATACAAAAGGCAAGCCGGTGAGTTCAGCAATTTTTGCCGCACCTCTTTGTGCAAATTCAGGATGAGTGTTGAGCCCGGTCCCAACTGCTGTCCCACCCAGTGCAAGTTCATATAGTCCACCAAGAGCAAATTCAATACGCGCTACATCATTCTTCAATTGTTGAACATATCCCGAAAATTCTTGACCAAGGGTTATTGGAGTTGCATCCATTAAATGTGTTCTACCACTTTTGATCAAACCTGAAAATTCGTGAGATTTTGCTTCAAATGTTGCAAGCAAAGAATTCACTGAAGGTAAGAGTGCATGCATGGTTTGTTCAACTGCCGCGATATGCATGGCAGTTGGGAATGTATCATTGGAGCTTTGTGATTTGTTTACATCATCATTGGGATGAATGGGTTTTTTTGAACCCATCTCACCTCCTGCCAATTCGATTGCCCTATTTGAAATCACCTCATTGGTATTCATGTTGGTTTGAGTTCCGCTTCCTGTTTGCCAAACTGAAAGAGGAAAATGGGAATCGAGTTTTCCTTCAATCACCTCATCTGCTGCACTGGTGATGAGATCTCTTTTTTCGGAAGACAAAATCCCGACATCGCAATTGACTATTGCCGCCGCTTTTTTGAGAATGCCCAATGATCTAATGAGTTCTCTCGGCATTCTTTCAATCCCAATTGCAAAATGATGAAGAGATCTTGCGGTTTGGGCGCCATAATACATATGTGAGGGGACTTCTATTGGTCCCATGGAATCTGTTTCAATTCTTGTTGACATGGTGTTAAAAAGTTTTTGTGAAACTTTATCAACGAAGCATCGCAACGCTGACATTCGTCTTGATTTGTTGTTTGACTTCTTGTTTCTCTCCATTTCGAAGATCTTTGATTTTTGCGTCCATCTCAGTGAGGACATCATTTTTCTTCAAGATGGTTTCACCTGTAACTACATCCACGATTGAAGAACCGGTGCCTTCAAACTTGGATTTGTTCAGAGAAAATTCAATGAACTCTGGAAGATCTTTTGGAATCTCTGTTTTGGCGGTTAGCACTGCTTTGACTATTGCAACTTTTCTTCCATTGAATTCATGAATTGGACCCATTGTATATGTCACGGAATTGGTGACTGTCAGTATTCCTGAAACAGGAATAACATCGACTTTGGTCCATGTTCTTCCTTCATTCAAATCGCCTTTGTCCGGAAAGGTTTGATATTCTTGTTGCATAGGCAATTGAAAGAATTGCGCTTTGACTTGTTGCATCAATTGTTCTTTCATTTTGTCCGGTATGGAATCTTTCCTTGCACCAAGCATTTGATTGATGATTGCATTCAAACCTAAAACTTCTTCAACCTTGCCAAGTTTGCTCACATTAGCTGTTACTTGAGCACCAATCACGCTATTATACTGGACAAAATCTTTATTCTTTCGATCTGAAGGTTTTCCTGAATTGTATGTCAAGGTGATTGTTTCACCAACTTTCTGAGGGTTAGGACCTTTTTCATTGACGATCATGGTATCGATGCGGATGTTCATTTCAATGGAGCCATCGGCATTTACTTTTTTTATGATCTTCGTATATGTTTGAGTTATTTCTTGCTCCAATGACATGCCACCGCGTTTCACGATATTGATTTGCGTCACTGTATATTGCGAAGTATCTCCCACTTTTGGTGCATACACAAATCCCTTCAATGAGTGATCTTTTACTGTGGGTGATTTTTCTACAGCTTCAAAAGTCCATGAAGCGGGTGCATTAGCTTTTGAAGAAAGCGATGATTTTTCTTCATTGCATGATAAAAGAGCAAAGAGCATCAACCCACACAATAAGAGTGATCCCCTGAATCGAGCATTGATCAATTCCATTTGTAGCGTCCTAAAAGAGTCCATGTAGTTTCTGTATTTATATCTTGGGTAAACTGCTCTCTCTTATATTGAGCAGTGACCTTTGCATTATATTTCAGCGTTACTTTTTTCACCCAACCGGATGAATTCATTTCCATGATGATTGTGCCCTGACCTTCTCCCTGTTGAATGGGCACCGGTGCCGGAACACCAAAGAATCGTGCATCATTGGAAGTAACAGGCTTCAAAGCTTTGGATACAGCTTCAACAACATATTCACCTTTTGAATATGCAGACACTCTTACTTCCACTGTATCAATGAAATCAATTCCATCAAGTCGAAGTCTGATTCCACGCTTCCACACTGAATCGGGAGCAATCACCATCTTTCCTGATATCAACTCTTTTGATACATCGCCAATCCAAGCTGCTTGTTCATCTGTCAGAGCATTGAGCCATGTGAATCTTTGCGCGGTGTCCAATGCATCTTTCCCTTCATTGATGATATAATTTCTCAACCATTCAATGTCTCCGGGTTGATCAACACCTCGAACATTCACCACTTCAGTTTGTGGAGAATACACCAATACAAATTGATGATTCAATAATGCCATATTGGAAATTGCATCAGGGAATTCTGTATTGACTGTTGCCGCTTTTGGATTCTGAGAATCATAGAGCAATTGTGTGGGGCCATCCATGAAAGCATATTTCATGGAATCGATATTCGTTACAAGCGGTAGTCCATCAGATTTGGGTGACTCCGGAGATTGCGTGAAGTTGTATTGCAGCTTGCGTTGATATTGCTTGCTTATGCTATCGCGATACATTCTATTGACGGTGGTTTTTTCATCCATCACATACGATGCATACACATTCTCTTTGAAATCCACTCGAAGGGCATATTTCAATTCGGGTGCTTTTTGCCCCTTGGTATCTGTTTGACCAAAGAGTGGAAATGCAAAAGCAGAACAAAGAAAAGAACAGATTGTTAGAATATATCTGAATGCGTTCATGGTGAAAAGTCCTTTGATTGTGCTATTTGATATAATGTCCATGATGCAAGTGTCATGCCATCCCAAATTGTTCCGGCTTGTATCATGGATCTACACTCATCTAGTGTAACTTCCATGATTTCTATCTCTTCTGTTGCATCTGTATTTTGACCTACAAATCTCAAATCTTTGGCAATATACACAGAGCATAGCTCATTTGTGATGCCATTGCAAGGATTGAATGAGCCAATATGCAAGAACTTATCTGCTTTCATACCGGTTTCTTCAAGCAATTCCTTCTTTGCATTCTCTTCGGGTGTCATACCAAACTGCAAGCCACCACCCGGAAATTCAATGCTTAATTTCTTGTTCAAATAACGAAACTGTTTTACCATGAGCACTGATTCTGCAGATGTCATGGGAATGATGATTGTTGAGCCATGAGAATCTGCATAGAAATATTCTGCATGATTCAACCCGTCCGACAAAACATATTCATCTCGTTTATATCGCCAATATCCATTATCGTCAATGAGTACTTGATCAATTGTTGAATATGGCTCTCTTTTTGTCATGTGTTTTCAGCAGAATAAAAAGCGACGCTCCATCATGCAATGTGCGCCGCTATTGATTGACAAATTCAATGATCATGCATTGTTTGCAACAATCTCACTTTCAGTAAAGAAAAATGCGATTTCAATTGCGGCATTTTCAGGAGAATCAGATCCGTGAACTGCATTTTCTGCCTTGGAACCTGCAAAACGCTTACGGATTGTTCCCTCTGCAGCTTCTGCAGGATCTGTAGAACCAATCAAAGCGCGATAATCTTCAACGGCATTTTCTTTTTCCAGTGCGATTGGCACAATGGCGCCGGAAGACATGAAATCACATAATTCTCCATAAAAAGGACGCTCTTTATGTACTTCATAAAATTTTCCTGCTTGAGCTGCAGTCAATCGTGTCATTTTGAATGCAAGTACTTTAAATCCTGCTTGAGTGATTTGTGCAATGATTTCTCCAACAACATTTTTGCGGACTGCATCCGGCTTGATGATTGCGAGTGTTCTTTGTTTCATGTCTTTGTAAAGTGTAAAGGTGAAAAAATATTCTTAAGATGCTTTTGCAGATAATGCTTTCACAACAGATTTTCCAATATCGGCAGGTGAATCAGCCACAAGTATTCCAGCTGCACGCATTGCATCAACCTTTGCAGAAGCAGTGCCTTTTCCTCCGGAAATAATTGCACCGGCATGACCCATTCTGCGTCCCGGAGGAGCAGTTCTGCCCGCAATGAAGCCGATGACGGGTTTTTTCACATTGTCTGCGATATATGCTGAGGCTTCTTCTTCAGCAGTCCCTCCGATTTCTCCAATCATGATGATTGCCTCGGTTTCGGGATCTTCATTGAATAATTTGATTGCATCAATGAATCGTGTTCCAATGATTGGGTCGCCACCGATTCCGATGCATGTTGTTTGACCAAGGCCTACATCAGTCAACTGCTTCACGGCTTCATAAGTCAATGTTCCACTTCGTGAAACAACACCAACTGTTCCCTTCTTGTGAATGAAACCAGGCATGATGCCAAGTTTGCATTCATCGGGTGTTATGATGCCCGGGCAATTTGGACCAATCATTCTACTTGATGATTGGCTCAGTGCAGTATTAACGCGAATCATATCGCGTACTGGAATTCCTTCAGTGATGCACACAATCAATGGCACTCCTGCTTCTATGGCTTCAATAGCCGCATCGGCAGCCATGCTTGCAGGAACAAAAATGATGCTTGCATTTGCGCCGGTGGCATCCACTGCTTCTTTGACAGTGTTATAGACAGGAACAGGACGATTGAACATGTCTTCGTTCTTTCCTTCATACATCAATCCATTTTTGCCTGGGGTGACTCCTGCCACAACATTGGTGCCATAAGCAAGCATCTGCGATGTGTGAAAAGTACCCTCGGATCCGGTGATTCCTTGTACTATGACTTTTGTATTCTTGTTGACCAGAACGCTCATAACTTTGCAGTGTGGGAAAATGAATAATCATGAGCAACAAAAATAGGAAATTTCCACTGCATGAGAGCCATGACAAAAGCCATGGATTATCCCCAAATCATTGCGATTGAGGAACAAAAAGCACTTCCTCCCCAGGCTTTATCATTCCATATCGCTCCCTTGCCAATCGCTCTATCTCCCTATCATCATAATTCAATCTTTTTATGACATGCTTCAAAGAGTCACGCATTGCATGTTGAGTGTGAATTTCATTTTGTAAATTGGCTTTTTCCGACTCTAATTGCCATCCTTGGATAATTCCATATTTGGTGAAGAATATGATTCCCAAACCGATCACAAAGATGAACGAACCCCAGATTATTCGTTTTTTCTTTAGGTCCGCAATTTTCTCCTCATTATTGATCTTTGCCATGATATCTCAATCACACCGGAATTTGATACATGCGATATGTTTTGTAAATGCTGCCATGCATCGTGGTTGTTAGGGCTTTTTTCATGGGTTCATTATCCTCCAAGATCCAGGATGCCTCACCATATTGAATTCCTTTGGGTAGACCCCTTGCTCCGATCTCTTGGTATAACACAGCATCAACACCATGTTTCTGATACTCGGGCAAAACGCCAAGCACGATGATTCTGAGCAAATTGATGGACGATTTTTTGGTGAAAAGATGCCAGAGTGCGCCCAGCAGCGAGCCGGATTTATTATGCACGAGGCATTGATTGATATCCGGCAATGCAAGAGCGAAGCCTGCCACTTGACCTTTCACTTCAGCTATCAATGTATATGTTGGATCAGCAATTTGCTTTAGATCGGCTGCCAAAAAATCAAATTCTTCATTGGTCATTTTCACAAATCCCCAATTTGGCTGCCAAGCAGAATTATAGATGTCTTTCAGGGTTTGAACATCTTTTTTGAATGCATGTTTATCCTTGAAATTCA
>JBMSYN010000028.1:0-11568 GCA_049426725.1 Candidatus Kapaibacteriota bacterium | reverse complement strand
GAATCATCGAGCATCAAATCAAGTGAATCATCAAGCATCAAATCAAGTGAATCATCGAGCATCAAATCAAGCGAATCTTCAAGCATCAAATCAAGTGAATCTTCCATGAGTTCTATATCGAACATATCATCAGGATCTGCCGGTAGATCTTGTGAGTATAGGGGAGCAATAAAGAAAACACTCCCCATCAATAGCATGATGAGGAGTGATGTGATTTTTGATTGATGCAGATGCAAACTCATGGTTTACCGGCTTTTTTCAATTGGCGCAATTCTAAGCGACCATTTCTGATGGCTTCTTTGCCTGCTTTGATTTGATCTTTCGCAGCGCGAACTTGATCTTTCATTTGTTGCATTTGAGCTTTGGCTTGTTCTTTTGTCATTTGACCTGACTTAACTTGCTCACGCAATTGACGAGCTTGTTCTTTTGCAGTCTTGACAACTGTTACGCCAGCTTTGACTTGCTCTTTCCCTGCATTCATTCTATCTCTGATTTGGTCTTTATCTTGAGCAGAAGCAGAGAGTGTCATTCCAAGTGCGACTAGTATCGCGATCATCATTGTTCTCATAACCGAACTCCGAAATTGTTGTGAATAATGTGAGATCTCTGCGTATTGAGACATCAAGCCCGGAAAGAAGGTTTAATAGTTTTCAATTTTTTTTATGTATTGTTTTGAACGAAGGATTGAATAGATCAAGGATTCAAGGCCCAGAGCCACAAAAGCGAGAATTATTCCTGCCAAAACATCAACCACATAATGATATCTGAGATAGACTGTCGCAAAGATGAGGCTAAGTCCCATGACCAAAAATACCCATCTGAGTTTGGATCGATAACGAAATGCCAGAATCATGTTCATGAGTGTCATCATGGTATGTCCGCTTGGCATGCAATTTCTATGCATTTGCAATGCCGGATCAACCATTTTATCCCTAAATCCATCACCAGTATCGATTATTGATCTCAAAGTATCCGTAAGCCATAAACCCGGAAGCTCTATTGAGATGGATGCATATTCATGCACGGAAAATCTTGGCCCTATTGCAGGCATGAAGAAATACATCAGATAAGAAAGCAAAAAGCCAAATACAATGCTACGAGTCACAGATTCTGCTTCTTCGTATAATCCACGGATATTCAATTCAATGGATTGAGCAAATGCATGAAAGTAAAAAAGCACATAAGCAATCTGCAAAAATTCAGTCAATGCCGGAAAAGCAAATTGGGATAGATATTCCGTGGGATTTCCACCGAATATTGCACGATCCCATCCCGCGAGAACGGCATCATAATCTCGAGGATTCAAAACGCTGATATACACAAACACTTGCATGAAAATCACATAAATGATTGGCAAGTGATAATAGCGATGAATATTGACAAATACGCTACCTGCTTTGTATTTCCCCAATGTGGCAATGCTGATAATGGTGATTGCCAGAAATACATTTTGCATGAAAAACATGCCAATATTTGGAATCTGTTTATGAAAGATTGCAAGTATGATTGTATAGATTGCAATCATTCCCAAAAAATACCAATCAGCTCCAAGAAGGATATCTCGCAATTTGAATCGCATGAATGGCTGTGTGATCATAGATTTCATTGTTTCATGATTTGGAAAAACATTCTGCCAATTGCAAGAAATGTTCAGGAAGTAATTCTTCGGCTCTTTTGTTAATCAATGCTTGAATATCCTCAGGCAAAGGTTTTCCATAAGCACTGATATATTGATGCAATGCATTTGAGAGCATTTTTCTTCTTTGTCCAAAAGCGGCTCGCACAATTGGATGCACTTTTTTGTATTCCTGAACACTGATACTCGCTTTGGTAAAATCAAATACAACCACTGCCGAATCCACAGATGGTTTTGGAGTAAAGCAACCTGAAGGTACTTTGAGAGCAATTTTTGGAATAGACATAAAACGAGCAGCTATGCTCAATATGCCATAAGCTTTTGTTCTTGGTTGCGCGCAAATGCGCTCTGCAACTTCTTTTTGCATCATGATCACAGCTCTATCCAACATGTCCGCATGTTCAAAAAGCATGAACAGAATATCCGAGGTGATATAATACGGAATATTTCCCGCAACTTTCAATTTGCGATTTGCGACCGCATTGATTGCCGATGCATATTCACGCAAATTGAACTTGAGTACATCGCCATGTTGAACTGAAAATGCGGGATTATCATCAAACAGATCATGCAAACTTTCAATCGCTCTCTCATCCAATTCTATTGCATGGACTTTTGCGCCGGTTTGAAGCAAGTATTCAGTGAGATCTCCACAACCGGGACCTATTTCAAGGATATACTCATCGCTTGTTGCTTCCATCAATCCGGCAATCTGTGAAGCTTTATTTTTATCAGTCAAAAAATTCTGACCGAGCGAACGTTTGGCTTGAATGCGTTTGGTTTGTTTCATAAAGCCGTACCGCGATCAGCATTCATTGATTGCATGATTTTATTGAAATTCTCACGTAATTCAGAAACAATTTTTTCCATGGAGGATGATATGACTTTAGCATCCGCTATGGTTGACATAAAATTCGTATCGCCATTCCATCTCGGAACGATGTGTACATGTAGATGCCCGGGAACCCCTGCTCCACCTGCTTCCCCGAGATTCACCCCAATATTGAATCCTTGCGGAGCATATGTTGCAACCAATACCGATTGCATGATGCGCGTGAGTGACATCAAATCCAGATATTCTTCATCATTCAGCAATAGCAAGTCAGGGCAATGTCTTTTTGGTGAAAGCAAAACATGCCCTGCATTATACGGATATCGATTCATGATGATGATTGAATGCATGCTTTCTCCAATTAGCAAGGGATCTTGTGTATCTGCAGATGCATCACACAGAAAACAATCGCCACTACGATGTTCATCAGAAAAGGAGTCGATATATGTCGATCTCCATGGTGACCACAAATGATTCATAAACCTCTCCATGCTTTATTGGCCGAGCATTGTCTGCCAAAGGCATTTTTGATTGTAATCGAACATTCCATTTTTGATGAGATATCAAAACCAATTGGAATATTCACTGCGCATTGTTTTACAATACCCGATGATGTCTTCACCAAGAAAATATCTTTCGGTGATACTATGATTTGCTTATTCATCCCTGCCTGAGTAAAATCTATACTCACTTTACATTCATTCTTTGGTAAATAGTCAGTGTATTCAAGAACAAGCATTAGAGCATTTCCTGTTGCATCTCGATAGAACTCAGCTCCTTTGAATTCAGGTTGATCTTCGAGCGACAATTTTTGAATCTCATTGCTATTTCGTAGATGATCTTCATGCACGGATGACAATTTGATTGTTTGAGAAATTCTTTGTCTGCCTGGCTGCGATCTAAACCATGGCAATTCATTAATTGTTTGGCTACTTGCACTGACAACTCCATCTCCACCCTCAAAGAGTGATTCCACGCCCAATCCAAGAATTCCCATGATGCGGCGGAGCAATTCTTTTGCACCTGTTTGATTCAATTCGGACAATTCTTTCATCATATCAACATCGCCAATAACGCTGATATATTCCACATCCAAGGGATGTTCTCTATTTCCTGATTTTTCTATGAACCAACCCCCGTCTTGAGGTCTGCGTAAATCACGAATCGCAGGAGCATCAAATGGCACATCGCGTTCGGCTTTACGAATCAACTCTGAAACTTGTTCAATCACCGGCGTTAACAAACCTTTATTGCCCTCCTGCAATGATTTGTTCACGGCAGTTTTCCAATTGTACACTTTTGCAAAAGCAGAACCTTGATGTGGAGAGCCAATTGTGATCAATCTTTGCACATGATGATCTTTCACATGCTTGGTGAGATAATGTCTACCGGTGAGACCACCCATGCTATAACCGATGAGAATCACTTTTTCAGCGCCGGTTTTTTCTCGAACAAATTGAATGCATTGTTCCAGTTCTTTTGTCCATCCTTCCACAGAATCTGTGGGTTTACTGAACTGCACAGTGAAAAAATCCATATATGTTCCGGATCCTTTCTTATCCAATGAAATCCCCTTTTTGGATGGTCGCAGAATACCGGCATGTTGCAATCTGAGATCTTGTTCATAGAATTCAATTGCATCTTTGTCCCACACACTTGCTTTTTGTCCCAAACCATGCAAAAGCAGTATCGGATACGGAATTTGCAGAACTTTGGAAGGATTTGGGGCTTGATATAAGGGGATATATTCGGGCAATGCCATTTTCGTGCTTGAGCAACCCCCAAATACAAGCAAAGTAACTATGGCTATGAGTATAGACTTCATGCGGGAAAATAACCTGTTCTGATTTGGATAAATATTCTTCAAATTTACCATTTCAAGATGACACTGCGAACATCATGAGAATTCATGATTCTGTGCTATATTCGCAGTATTGAAATGTGAATTACTTTTTCGGTCGAGGGTGCATTCAGTAAAAACTCCACATATGGATCTCAAAAGGCATCGTTCATTCATGACGGTGATCAGGAAAGCGTGCAGCAACCCAATTCTCCTTCTTTGGCAAATCGCGTACTTGTCCTAAATCAAAGTTATGAACCAATCAGTGTTTGTAGTGCCAAAAAGGCATTTTTGTTGATCTATCTCCTCAAGGCGGATCTTGTGGCAGAGAGACAAGACCGCGTGCTTCGCTCCGTGAATGCATCATTTCCTTATCCAAGCGTTATCCGACTTTCCTCATATATCCGTGTTCGATTCAAACACATCGAATTATCCAGAAGAAATATATTGAGGAGAGATAATCATCAATGTCAATATTGTGGCAAGACCAGTCCACCACTGACTTTGGACCATGTTATTCCGCGCTCGAGGGGCGGTATGGACACATGGGATAATTTGGTGACCGCCTGCATTCGTTGCAATAATCGCAAAGGGAATCAAACGCCCGAAGAAGCTGGATTGAAGCTTGCAAAGCAACCACGCAAACCACATCATGTAACATTCTTAAAAAATTTCATGGGTAAAGTGGATGAAGCGTGGAAACCGTATCTTTTCCTTGATTGATTATTGAATCGCCTCAACATCATGCTCATTTCTCTTTATGTTCTCAGACTGCATGTGGGTCCATTCCTTTTTGGAACATTGACCGTCATGTTCTTATTTCTTTTGCAGTTTTTGATGAATAATCTCGACAAATTAATCGGCAAAGGACTAGACAATGAGATCATCTTCCAGGTAATCATATTGAGCTTGTCATGGATGATTGTGCTTGCAATACCCATGGGCGTCCTATTTTCTACTCTGATGGCATTTGGTAGTATGTCAGGTGCTCATGAAACCACAATCATTAAATCGGGAGGCCGTAGTCTTTGGCGCATGATGCTTCCAATCATCATCATTGGCTGTTGCTTGTTTTATGGGGTTTATTGGTTCAATGATACCATACTGCCTGAATCAAATCATCGATTCAAAATTTTGATGCAGGATATTCAACGCAAGAAGCCAACATTTGCCATTGAAGCCGGACGATTCATCACGCAATTGGAGGGCTATACGATTCTTGCTCGCAAAGTGGATACTGCAAGCGGGGCAATGTATGGAGTCACTATCTATGACAATGGTTTTAATACCAGAACAAATGTACTTTCTGCCGATACTGGATCTATCAAATTTTCTTCTGATTATGCTCGAGTCATCGTAACACTTCGGAATGGTGAAGTGCATCAATTACAGAAGCAAAAGAAAACTGATTTTAGAATCATGCGATTTTCAAAGCACATGATTTCTATTGCGGCAAGGGATTTTTTGTTTCAGCAATCGGATATCAATCCAGGATCTCGTGGTGATCGCGAGATGTCAATTGCAGACATGCGAGCAATTGTCAATGAAACAGATGCTTCTTTGAATGTAACACAAAAGCGAATCGACTCATTGATGAATGATCATTATACGGAAGTTGTACATGCCGGCAATGTGGATGATTCTTCGGATTTGACAATGGCTCCGCAGAAAGAACAAGTATTGAGCAATGATGAAATCCAAAAGCGTGCTATGAATCGTTTATCCATGTTACGATCACCTTTGGAATCTGATTTATTTCAATCTTCTGAACAGCAAAAAAAGAAGAAAGCATATCTTGTGGAGATTTATAAAAAGTATTCAATACCTTGTGCATGTCTTGTTTTTGTCTTCATTGGATGTCCACTTGGCATGCTCAGCAAAAGAGGAAATTTTGGAATAAGCGCCGCAATCAGTTTGATTTTTTATGTGATTTTCTGGGCTTGTTTGATTGGAGGAGAAAAATTGGCTGATCGAGATTTAATCTCTGCGGAAGTGGGCGGTTGGTTTGGAATATATGTGACGGGATTTATAGGGCTAGCGTTGACATTCATCATGAACAATGAATTGTCAATCAAGGATCTATGGCTGAAGTTTAAGCGATGATTATTCTTCGGGACGAATGTCCTTGATGGATAGCTGGGGAGCATTGGACCCATTTTGCGCATTCTCTTCCAAATTGAAACAAATGGAAAAGGGCTTTCCATTGCTGCAATATTTTATTTTATGGGCAAGATTGAAACCAATTGCATCAATCACAAAATTGGATTGAACAGTCCGCAATTTTATGTGATTTCCTCCAATGATTTTTACGCCATTTGCGGAACGAACATTACGGGCATAAAACATTGGCTTTGAATTTGCATAACCAAATGGGGCAAATCTTCTCAATACTTCCAGAAATCGAGGTGATAATTCACTGAGTTGCAATTCTGAATCAACAACTATTTCTGGTATCAACATTTCCGGTGTGATTTCGCGATGAGCAATCGCATCTATTGATTCACGCAATTCTTCAATGTCTTTTTCATGCAGCGTTACACCGGCAGCATGCTTATGTCCACCAAATTCAAGCAATAAATGCTCGCATTCTTTGAGAGCATTGTGTATGTCAAAATTCCGAATGCTTCTTGCTGATCCTTTAGCATGTTTGTCGAGCGATGTCAACAAAATGGTTGGAAGATGAAAGCGTTCAACCAAGCGTGATGCAACGATTCCAATAACGCCTGCATGCCAACCTGGTTTATAGACAACGAGTGATCGCCTTTCTTTTTCACCAAGCAATCGTTCTGCTTCTTTGCTTGCTTGATCGAATGTGAATTCATCCAATTGTCTGCGACGACGATTGTCACTTTCGAGCATTTGCGCTATTGAGAATGCTGTGTATTCATCATCTGCAATCATCATATCAACTGCTCTGCCGGCATCTCCCAATCTTCCGGCAGCATTGATTCGCGGAGCAATTCCGAAAATGATATTTGATGTGGTGAGATTTCCGGGGCGCATGTCTGCACAATCGAGCAAACCCTGGAAACCGGGTCGAGGATTATTGTTTAGTCGCTCCAAACCATAATGCACTAGGATGCGATTTTCACCGGTGAGCGCAACAATATCCGCAGCTGAAGAGACAGCCACAAAATCAAGATATGTATATGGAATTTCGGGTTTATTGAGCGCAATGCAAATGCCTTGAATCAACTTAAAAGCAACCCCGCATGCAGATAAATGTTTGAAAGGATATGTACATTCAGGTTTTAGCGGATCCAGAATTGCCAATGCCTGCGGTAATTCCTCCGCAGGCTCATGATGATCACAAATGATTGTATCAATGCCCAATGATCGAGCATATTCCACTGGTTCAACTGAAGTTATTCCACAATCTACGGCGATGAGTAAGGTTGCCCCGGCTTCTTTTGCTTTTGCTATGCTTTGATGTGACAAACCATATCCTTCCCCTTGTCTGTCAGGCACAAAATATTGTACGTCTCCCCCTATCTCTCTCAGAAAGAGGAGCATCATTGCTGTACTAGCGGTTCCATCCACATCATAATCACCATGAACCCAAATGGTTTCACCATTTGCTATGGCTTTACAAACTCTTTCCGTTGCCTTGTCCATTCCATCCATCAAAAACGGATCATGGATTTCTTCAAGTGCGGGAGAAAGAAATCGTTCAGCTTCGGATTCATCCATAAGCCCACGAGTCGCAAGGACTTTTGCGAGACTTATCGGTACATTTAATGCCTGAGCAAGTGTTTGTGCGGAACCATCATCAGCATGTTCTCTGATAATCCAACGATATTCCAAAAAAAGTAACTATTGTTTAGAAAAACTGGGGTCAAATTACATAAATTCCCATATAAGACAAGAAATATTGTGAAAGAATATTGACATAATTGTGTAAACAATCTGACACTTTGCTAATGCATTCATGAAGAAAAAACGCGTAGAATCAGGCAAAAAAGCCAAAATAAAGCAAAGAAAGCCATATTCTCAGGAAGACACATGGTTGGAAGACATGGATGTGCAATCTTCTACCGGAAGAGTGCAATCCAAGAAGGATGAGACACGTACTCTGATAAAAAAGGGTGTGGCACCCAATGATGTGGATCTAGAATATGGTACTGTGATGGCAGTTGGGGGTAGAACTTGGTTTGTGCAGTTTGGGGATGAGATCATAGAGTGTTTACCTGCAGGAACAGTGTATGCGATGCATGAGGATACTTCCCTTTTGGCAGTTGGAGACAATGTCGGGATTGAGCGAATAGAAGATGAAATGGGAAACATGAAAGGGATGATTGTGGAGGTTGGAGAAAGAATTTCGCAATTTTCAAGAAAGGGCATTGGAAAGCATGCCGGTGAGCAGGTTATAATCAGCAATGTAGATAGCATTCTCATCGTGATGTCTGCAGCCGATCCATTTTATAATAAAAGACTATTGGATCGATATTTGATCGCTGCGGAACTTGGCGGATTGAGTCCAATGATTTGCATCAACAAAATTGAATTGATGGATGAAGATTTGATAGCTGAAGATTTGTCTGTCTATTCTGAAACACTCAATATTCCGATATTTTTCACAAGCGTCAAAGAGAAGAGAGGCATTGAAGAACTCAGTAATGCATTGTGCGAACATTCAACGGTATTGTCGGGTCCATCCGGTGTTGGGAAATCTTCGCTCATCAATGCAATCACCGGAGAAGAATTGCAAAAAACCGGCGAAGTGAGTGAGCGCACATGGAAGGGTAAGCATATTACATCGTCGGCAAGAATGTTTGCAATGCCGGGTGGAGGATTTCTTGCGGATACACCCGGACTTCGAGAATTGGGTATTTGGGACATGCATCCTGATGATGTAGCTTTTTACTTTCATGATTTTGATGCCTTTTATCCAAAATGCAAATTCACTTCTTGCACGCATAGACATGAACCTGATTGCGCAGTGAAGCAAGCAGTTGAAGAGGAATTGATTGATCCCGAACGCTATATCAGTTATCTGCAAATCGCAGAAAGCCTAGATGAATAAGCTCATTCATTTTGTATTTTTGACATCAGCCACATGGAGAAGTGCGAGAGTGGTTGAATCGGACGGTCTCGAAAACCGTTATGGGAGCAATCCCATCGAGGGTTCGAATCCCTCCTTCTCCGCAACCCTAGTTGTACACAAACCACATATAAACATGATCAACTTTACAACATACTCAATCTTATCTCTGGTCTCACTGTTTGTTTTATGTTCATGCACAGACCAATCTGTTAGCGTCAACCAAACAGGAACAGCTAATATCTCCATTCAGCATGTTTTTTCCGATAAACCTTTTGTGCTTGGTAAGCAATACACTTTACCTACCGGTGAACAAATCAATGCATCAATGCTCCGATATTATATGAGCAATATAATTTTGGAAAAATCAGATGGCTCCAGATATGCGATTCCACAGGATGCATCGTATTTTCTGGTAGATGAAAAAATACCCACTTCAAAGATGCTTAAGCTCTCTTCCATTCCTACCGGGACATATACAAAGCTATATCTTACAATTGGTGTTGATTCACTCCGTTGCACAATGGGATTGGAGAAAAGAACAGGTGTATTGGATATAGGAGCAGCTGCACAGGATATGTATTGGTCTTGGAATTCCGGTTATATTCATTTTAAAATGGAAGGAACTTTTACCGCTCCATCCGGTATAACAGGTGATATGCGCTTTCATGTTGGTGGATTTGGTGGATATTCATCACCAACCATCAATGCTGTGAGAAATATTTCTCTCGATTTGAGCAATACTCCATTGATCATTAACGAGAATGGATCAAAAACTCTTCATCTGAATGCTGACTTACAAAAAGTATTTACAGGAAAGCAGTCATTTTCTGTTGCTGAAAATTCTTCAGTGATGTTCTCGAATTTTTCGACAACCATCGCAGACAATTATGCAACGATGTTTTCTGTTTTGACAATCGATTAAGAAATGAATTCACTTATTAAAATCATATTTCCCTCTTTACTACTCATTGCATGTTCATTCTTGCAGTCATGCACAGAAACAAATGAGCCATCTCCGACATTTGATGTAAATTTTAGCGTCCCCTCTAATTTCCCTGCTCCTGTCTATGATATGCAAGCGAATCCAATAACGAAAGATGGATTCTTATTGGGCAAGAAACTCTTTTATGATGGCATACTTTCAAAAGATGGTAGCATTTCCTGTGGGACATGCCACATACAGTCATCAGGATTTTCTCAGCATGGGCATGATCTTAGCCATGGAATTCAAGATCGTTTAACCATAAGAAATACACCCGGCATACAAAATGTTGCCTGGAAAAAGTTTTTTCAATGGGATGGCGGCGTTTTCAATCTTGACTTATTTCCAATAAATCCAATAACCGCTCACAATGAGATGGATGAAACACTCGAGAATGTATTATATAAGCTTCGTAAACATCCTCAATATCCCGGCTTGTTCAAATTAGCATTCGGAACGGAAGAGATTACAACAGAACGGTTTTTAAAAGCGCTATCGCAATTTCAACTCATGATCATTTCAGCGCAATCCAAATATGACAAAGTGCAAAGAAATGAAGGCATTTCATTCACAGTTGATGAACAAGAAGGCTATGCAGTATTTAAACAAAAATGTGCAACATGTCATGCCGAACCATTGTTCAGCGATGAATCATTCCGTAATAATGGTCTAAGTGTAAAGAATTCATATGATAAAGGGAGAGCACTTATCACATTGAATGATAAAGATGTGTATTCCTATATCGTTCCCTCACTTCGCAATGTGATGCTCACCCCACCTTATATGCATGATGGTCGTTTTGAAACGATGGACAAAGTACTTGACCATTATACAACAGGTATGATTGACTCACCTTATCTGGATCCAAACTTCAAGCAGCAGAATCCAATCGGGATTCGGCTTACAGACAGTGAGAAGTCTGCCCTCAAGAGTTTTCTCAATACCCTTTCCGACACAGAATTCATTCGAAATAGAATATTCTCCGAGTTTTGATATAATTGTCAAAACAACCTGACACATCCCTCACACATCACACATAATTACACACCTACTTACACAGCCAAACGAATACTTCTTTGGCACTTGAAAAAGTTTTTTCAAAACCCCACAAGCAAGTGTTTATCGGCATTCCAGCACATTTAAGAGATGTCGTTTTTGACACCAAAAATAAGTTTGGCACGGCAAATGCATTATGTATTTGTGTGCGGCGATATGATACACAAAAACAACATTT
>JBMSYN010000027.1:0-13256 GCA_049426725.1 Candidatus Kapaibacteriota bacterium | reverse complement strand
AATTCAAGGTGATGATCCATTGTTGAGTCAAGTATATCAAGCACTTACTCCTCAATTACAACAAAGTATTTTGTCAACGATTAATGGTCTCCCAAGTTATCTCACTTTGGCACGTGGAGCGAATGTAAACACTGTAGTTGCGGGTGTTCCCCAAGTAGAAATTGGATCATTTATGGGAACAGAGTTGTTACTCCGATATATTCCGCCAATCAAGTATGATACCGTGGTTGGAAAATTTTCTTTTTGGGGAATTGGAATCAAACATAGTGTTGATCAATATTGGAAAAAAGCGCCTGTCAATATCGCTGCACAATTTGTGTATCAAGCTAGTTCGATTGAGAATTCAGTAGGTGCAACAAATTCTCAATTGTCTGCAAATACCACAATCATGGGCGCGAATATTCATATTTCAAAACAATGGAAAGGGTTCACATTCTATTCTGGTTTTGCCTATGAAGAAATTAAGATCAACACAGATTTTACATTCTATTTGCCAAAAGAATTGCAAAGACAATTGGGTTTGTTGCCGTTAGATTCAGATGATCCAAGACCACCGATGTATCCCGGTGATCAAAGACCTCAGTATACAAATGCGGTATTCAGAGATAATGCGGTGAAATTTACGATGGGTGTGAGCAAAACATTTGGAAGTCTTGCTGTTTGTCTGGATTATAATATCAGTAAATTCAATATCCTCACTCTTGGTTTGGATGTTGGTTTCTGATCAATGTTGTTGATTGTCTTTGAGAAATTTCTTGTTCACCAAATAAAGGGGAATAGAGAATGCTGAATCTTTGGCATTGCTCATGACTGTGAAATCAACTCTGGTTAATGAATCCTCGCGCATCCTACCTGTACTTACTTGAAATGTGAGTTTGCCTTTTCCCATTGGTCTAATCGATGGATTATTAACCACTGCCGATGCACAAAAACACGAACTCTTCACTTCTTTGATCAACAGAGTTTCACCCCCTTTATTCAATACCATGATATCCATCACAACGCCTTCTTCATCGGGTGAGAAATATGCAATTGGCTCAGCTGGTCTAATAATAATGTCTGCAGGTTGATTGACCGCTTGTATTGTGCCGAACAGAAATAAGAAAGTTAAGATGCATGCTCTCATGAGAATAATTCCGAAAATTCATATAACCCTTTTTTATTGAGAATCCATTCAGCAGCTAATAATGCTCCCTGGGCAAAACCTGTCCTGTTTTTTGCAGTATGAGTTATGGAGATGGTGTCTATTATTGAGTCGGCTAATACAGTATGCTCACCCACAATATCACCACAACGCATTGAAGACACATGTAAAGCATGAATATCATGAGTGGCTTCTTCAGGGGAAGTTGTGAGATGTGTTTTCCCGGTGAAATGTTCTAAAATTGGTGAGCTCAATAGATGTGCTGTTCCGCTTGGACTATCCAATTTATGTCTATGGTGTTTTTCTGATAGAGAAATATCATATCCACCAATGGTGGAAAGATTTTTGGATAACTCAGCAATGAGTTTTTTCATGACATGTATGCCGGGTGAGAAATTCCCGCTATACACACAACCAATTGAATCGCCTATCTTTTGTTGAATAGATGGTATCTTGTCATACCATCCGGTTGTGCCAATAACAAGTGGTTTGCCGAGTTGTATTGCGTGCTCTATGTGTGACTCCACCGCAGATGGTATTGAAAATTCAATAAATACATCACAATCCGGCGAAGAGTCAGAAAGAAAGAGTCTTTCCAAAGAGTAAATTGCCGTAATTTCATGTCCGGAGTTTGAAACTTGTCGTTCAATCTCCTTTCCCATTTTTCCATAACCAATCAAACCTATCTTCATAGATCATGAACCTGCATGAATTTCAACAATCGTGGCTTTCATCAAAACGCCGAGTTATCGGCATGATGAGTGGTACATCTTTGGATGGCATTGATATTTGTCTCGCTGAATTTTTCATCAATATTGATGGAAAACACTGTTTCAAACTATTGGAAAAAGCAATGTATCCAATGCCTTTGGATGTGAAAGATTCTTTAACACATCTCATGCAAGATACAATTTCCATTGAAGAAGTCTCTCATGCACAAGCAAGGATTACCAAAATCCATGCCGATGTGGTATTGCGTTTTTTGGAGGAAAAAGGAATAAACCCTCAAACTTGTGATGCTTTGAGTGTGCATGGACAAACAGTTTGGCATTCTCCTCCGCAATCAAAACATGAGGTCGGGCATACCTTGCAGATATTGTCTATACCTGCACTCTCTGTAATGACAGGAATACGTACTGTTGGTGATTTTCGTACCGCAGACATGGCATTGGGTGGACAAGGCGCTCCACTTGTACCTATTTTTGATGCCGAGTTTTTGCGATCTGAATCAAATAATACAATTGCTGTCAATATAGGTGGGATGGCGAATATTACATTAATTCCCAAAAGTCGTGATGAGGAAGTGATGGCTTTCGACACAGGACCTGGTAATATTTTGATCGACCTCGCAATGAGAAGGTTTTTTGGTAAGCAATTCGATGAGAATGGTTTGTTTGCTTCTGAAGGAAAAGTATTGGATCGATTATGGAAAAATTTGTGTGAATTGGAGTTTATTACTCAAAAACCTCCTAAATCCACCGGAAGAGAAGTGTTTAACGAGGGTTTATTAAGGGATTTATTAGAAGTGTCTTTTGTCAACACATTTCCGGGTGAGGATATAGTGCGTACCATCACAGATTTTACTGGATGGTCCATCGCGGAAAATATACGCTTATTTGGATGGGATAATGCAAGAATTCTTGTAACGGGTGGTGGCGCTAATAATTCCACATTGATGAATCGATTGAGAAAAGAACTACCGGATTCTGAGTTTTTTTCTGCTCAGGATATTGGTTTTGATGAAGATATCAAAGAAGCACTGTGTTTTGCTTACTTGGGTTGGAGATCTTTGGGTGGTTTACCGGGAAATATACCAAGTGTCACAGGTGCAAGCGCTTCTGTCGTATTGGGAAGTATAAGTTGTTAACGACCGGTTAGATCGTGAATTTTTGAAACTCTTTGTTCATGTCTTCCACCTTCAAAAGAAGTAGAGAGAAATATATCCACCATATTCAATGCGGTGGTTTTATCTACAAGACGTTCCCCAAGTGTAAGTACATTCGCATCATTATGTTGTCTGGCTAGATGCGCCATTTCTTCATTGACACAATTTGCAGCGCGTACACCCTCTGTTTTATTTGCAACAATGGACACGCCTATTCCGCTTCCACATATCAAAATCCCTCGCTCCACTTGGTTTTGAGCCACTTTTTGAGCCACTTGCACCGCTATATCGGGATAATCCATAGAGTCTTTGGAGAATGTACCAAGATCTATAACTTCATGACCCAAAATTTTCAAGTGCTCAACAATTTCTTGTTTTCTTGTGAAACCGGCATGATCAGAACCAATGGCTATTTGCATAATGTATTGAGTTATTTAGTGGATAGATCGCTTTCCACAAGTTTGTCAACATAGGTCTTGTTTTTGTGGAAAAAGGAGTATTTGAATAAAGGTTATCTACAGAGATTTTGTTGAATGAAAAAGATATACACAAGGGTGTGAATGAGGAAGTTTTCTTTCACAATTATTTCCACAAAAGTACGATAAATTTTCTTTGTTGTTTTTCAAGCATTTGAGAAAGGTATTTATAGTTTCCACTCGCTTTTCCACTTTTCAACAGGATATAATAATTCTTATATAAATATATTCTTAAACATAATAAGATATAAGAGTGGAATTATGTGAATATCGGAATATTGGGAAATCGGGTATCACAAAAGAATAACAATCTACCTTCATGAAGTTTTATAGAAAGAGAAGAAGAAATAGCGCGATTCCTTGCACCTTCTCGTATACTTAACTCAAGCACTTCTTCTTCTAATTCCCATTTCAAGCCATTTGTCGACAATCGAGCGTGAGGAAATGGAATTAAAGAGATGATTTCATCGGGATTCACTTCATTACAAATCATATCAAAAAACACAGGTACAGCGAATCTTTGCATGGAGTCTACAATTGTCAATTGAGTGAATTGCCCCACATATTTCCATAAAACACTGGTATTGTTCAAAGAATGCTCAAAATCACCACCGTGCATACCCCAAATCATAACATGACTCATGTTTCTTTCCAGAACAAAGATCAATGCTTTTTCAAAATCATTGATTTCCTGATTCTCGTCAATTATGACTTTACACACATCATCGCTTACTGTTGCCGGATCAAAAGAATCCATATCTCCTATGACAAAATGAGGCGTGATACCAATAGCTAGCAAATCAGAGGCAGCGCCGTCGGTAGCAATAATCCACGTGTCAGGAAAGAAGGAGCACAGTTCCACATCAGGCTTCATGCCTTGTAAAAACAAGATACAATCAGGCTTTTGAGACTGAAAAGACAAAACTTTCATATTCTTCCTCCGCTTAACACACAAAATTAGATGAAATCAAGAGAGTTGGGGCAAAAAGTGCAAAAGTTATAGTAAATTTGCCTCACTATATTTGTCCCAAATCAGCCCGGAAAGAGCTAGCAAATGAAATTATCAGAAATACCTTATACAAGACCCAATCTTGAAGAATTACAGACTATTTACACTTCGCTTAACTCAAAATTTTCAAATGCATCAAAAGCCGAAGAACAATTGGCGGTATTAGAAGAATGGAATGACCTGAGAATTGATCTTGCAACTCTATCTAGTCTTGTTCATATCCGATTTACCCAAAACATCACCGATGAATGGGCAAAAGCAGAAAAAGAATTTTTCGACCAAAATGGTCCAACCATGCAAGAGTGGAATATTCAACTCACGCAACAAATAGTCAAATCTCCATTTTTGTCAGAAATTAAAAAGGTATGGGGAGATTTATTTGTCGAGAAACTCGAAATGAGTTTACAAACATTCATTCCCGAGATTAAAGAGGAATTGATAGAGGAATCAAAGCTCACTCAGCGTTATGCCGAAATCCTTGCTTCTGCAAAAATCGAATTTGATGGTGAAATATATAATCTTTCATCACTCGAACCTAAAATGTTATCGACAGATCGCGATGTCCGTAAAAGAGCCCAAAAAGCAAGATTTGCATACCTGGGATCAAATGCAGAAGAGTTGGATAAACTGTATCATGAATTGGTGCAAACACGCACATCGGCAGCAAAAAAACTTGGATATAACACATATACTGAATTGGCATATAAAGAACTTGGAAGAACAGAATATAATCCTTCAATGATTGCGGATTTTAGAGATCAAATTTCCAAGACCGTCGTGCCATTGGTACATGAATTTAAAAAAGAACAAATGAAACGCCTGGGTTTGAGTGAGTTAAAATTCTTTGATGAAGGGTTGTTATTCCCGGATGGTAATCCAAACCCACAAGGCGAACCAGAGTGGATTGTTGATCAAGCTTCAATCATGTATAAAGAACTCTCTCCTGTCACTGATTCATTTTTCTCCATGATGAGAGAAAATGAAATTTTGGATTTGGTGACCAGACCCAATAAATCAGTTGGTGGATATTGCTCAAGTTTTCCGAAATATGGTATGCCATTCATCTTTTCAAATTTTAATGGCACAACACATGATGTGGAAGTGTTAACTCACGAGGCGGGACATGCCTTGCAGAATTATCTAAGCAGCAAACACAAACCTCTTGAATATCGCTGGCCTTCTTATGAAGCCGCAGAGATTCATTCTATGAGCATGGAGTATATCACTTGGCCATGGATGGAGAATTTCTTCAAAGAACAAACCGACAAATTCAAATATGCTCATCTTGTGAAATCCATTCAGTTTTTGCCTTATGCATGTGCTGTTGATGAATTTCAACATTGGGTATATGACAATCCCGAAATGAGTCCAAAACAGCGTTTGGAAAAATGGCAATCAATGGAGAAAAAATATCTTCCTTGGCGCACATATGAAGATAATCCAGAAGCGGCAGAAGGAAGAATGTGGCAATTCCAATCACATATTTACAGAACACCGTTTTACTATATTGATTATGCCTTGGCTCAAATCTGTGCTTTGCAGTTCTGGGTGAAATCTCGCGAGAACAAAGAAGAAGCCATGAAAAATTATCTTCACATTTGTGAAATTGGTGGAAGCCAAACATTTCTCAATATTGTGAAATCAGGAAATTTACAATCTCCTTTTGCAGCCGGAACAATAGAACATATCATCCAAGTAGCCAAAGAATGGCTTTCAACACATACACCACAATTTTCTTGAATAGTCTTTGAGGAATCTATATGTCATTTGAAGTAGAGTTTGGAACTCAAACATTTGAAAATAAACGCCAAAGCTCCGAGCAATTAGCGGAGATTGCAAAAGAAATCCGAAGAGACATCATCAAAATGTTGGTATTGGCAGGTTCTGGTCACAGCGGTGGACCCCTTGGCTCTTCCGATATCTTCACAACGCTGTACTTCAATGGAAATATGCGCTATGATCGCAATAATCCAAATTGGGAAGGACGCGATCGTTTTGTATTGAGCGCAGGACATATGGCACCTGTCATGTATGCCGCATTGGCCAATGCGGGAATGTATCCAAAAGCAGAACAAGCAACACTCAGAAAATATAATACCCGCTTGCAAGGTCATCCCGGAAGAGATATGGGATTGCCTGGTGTGGAAACTTCTTCTGGTTCTCTTGGTCAAGGTATTTCCATCGCGGTAGGCATGGCGATGAGTGATGCATTGCTTGATCATAATGATCATAGAGTGTATTGTTTGACCGGAGATGGTGAATTGCAAGAAGGATCTGTGTGGGAAGCGGCGATGTCTGCATTCCATTTTAAACTCGACAATTTCTGTTGGATCATCGACAACAATGACTGTCAAATCGATGGTCGACTTCCAGAAGTGATGGATGTGTATCCAATCGATGAAAAATGTCGCGCATTTGGTTTTGATACAGTTGTTGTAGATGGACACAATTTCGAAGATCTTCAAAGAGGTTTTGATGTCTTTTTGAATAATCAAAAAAACAAAACCGGAAAACCCACTGCCATCATCGCAAAAACATATATGGGTCGTGGCGTATCATTCATGGAAGACAGTTATAAGTGGCACGGAATGCCACCAAACAAAGAGCAAGCAGAACAAGCGCTTGGTGAATTGAAATGAGCAATGTGTTGTATGGTTTGTTGATTGTGTCTCTGTTTGCATGTATATCTTGCACAAATGATCAAAGTGAGCAGACAAGAGGTGTACAAATACAATCTACAAATGGCGAGACCATAATAATCGACACAACATTATCACAAGGAATACCAGCGGCGGAATTAAAAGAATGTTTGCCGACAAATTTCCGCGGCGCAGAAAAACTTCCTTCATCAGCAGGAAATGTGATAATCGAAGGAATAAAAGTGACAAAAACCACGGGTGAATATATTTATCCCGGCGGAACAATCACCATCACACTTGCTGATTATGCCGGTGCGATAGAAACAGTAAAATATCGATATGATATGCCTAAAAATCCGGAAGTAGGAATGGAAATTCAATCCATCACACTTCCACATGGTTATGGGTATAGCAGATATAGTCCAAATGAGTCAATGTTGCAGATGTATTGTTTACTTGAAAATCGCGTCGCAGCAGAAATCATCGTGAATGGTACAGAGTCTTGGTTTAGTGATCAAACAATTATTTCATCTTTGATTCCTTCCGATTGCATCGTGAAGAAAATCATCTCAACAAAACAATAAACAGAGAGAATTATGGAAGAGTTAAAACAATATGGTTCTAAACCAACACGCTTTGGTTTTGGAGATGGTTTGGTGACACTTGGCGAGCGACATGACAATGTTGTTGTGCTTGGTGGTGATATCACAGGTTCTGTGATGACATCACTGTTCAAAGAAAAATTTCCGGATCGTTTTTTCTCAATCGGTATCGCCGAACAAAATGCGACAACCATCGCGGCAGGTTTGGCTCTCTCCGGAAAGATTCCATTCTTCGCAAGCTATGGTGCATTTTGTGCATTGAGAAATGCTGATCAACTCCGCATCTCAGTTTGCTACAATGAAGCGAATGTGAAAATTGGTGGTGGACATTCCGGCATTAGTGTTGGACCTGATGGTGCTACACATCAAGTGCTTGAAGAAGTTGCATTCTTGCGCACAC
Source organism: Candidatus Kapaibacteriota bacterium (assembly GCA_049426725.1). Taxonomy (GTDB): domain Bacteria; phylum Bacteroidota; class Ignavibacteria; order Kapaibacteriales; family UBA961; genus UBA961. Next base: position 5,101 of record JBMSYN010000027.1, on the reverse strand, counting down.
TTCCTCACATGACACTTGTTGTACCTTGTGATTATGAGGAAGCGCGCAAAGCAACAATCGCAATTGGCGAAATGGTGGGTCCGGCATATATTCGTTTTGGTCGTTCACCTGTTCCATTGTTCACATCACCCGATCATCCATTTGAACTTGGCAAAGCACAAGTATTGCGCGATGGAAAAGATGTAGCGCTCATCGCTTGTGGCTCCATGGTATGGGAAGCTTTGGTAGCCGCAGATAAACTTGCAGAAAAAGGCATTAAAGCACGAGTGATCAATAGTCCATCCATCAAACCATTTGATTTTGAAACTGTTGTTCAAGCAGCAAAAGAATGCGGCGCAATTGTCTCTGCAGAAGAACATCAAGTGCATGCCGGTTTGGGCGGTGCGGTTGCAGAAGCAATTGTGAAAAATCATCCGGTTCCAATGGAATTTGTTGGCGTTAAAGATTCTTTTGGTGGCAGTGGCGACCCCGAAGAATTGATGCAAAAATTTGGATTGACCTGGAAAGAAATTTATGCTTCAGCATTGATTGCCATGCAAAGAAGAGATGGAGGATCACTGCAAAAAATACGAGCAATTAAAGATGTTGCTGAATATGCAGGATGAATATCGCCCCAATCCAAAAAGATTGGGGTTTTTTATGTGATGGATTCAAAGTGGGATTTTTTTATGTTGCAGAAGATCAAGGAGTGAGAAATGTTTAGATATACCCCGATCATTGCGCTATTCCTTTGTGCTCATATAGGTGTTTTTGCTCAAGGAGGAATGAGGAAGAATAAAAAAGGTAAAGACACTGTTGATGTATCTGTCAAGAAACCGTATTTGGATTTGCATTATGGGAATGCAGAGATATCAAGAGAAGGAATGAAGGGTGACATTTCCAATGCCGAGGTTTATGGAATATCAATTGGATTAAAAAAAGAGAAAACACATGAAGAATCAGATGATATCATTGTGCAGGACAAAAATGGTTTGAACCTAACCATTGGTGCTGCAAAAGATTTACAAAACAGTGATTCAACATTCCAAGGAATTCCACTTGCTGAATCAAATGCTTTGGATTTTTGGAGTATTGGAGCAATCAATGGAACCGGTTATGGATACAACTTTGGTGGGACAACATTGATGCTTGGCGTTGAAGACAATGGAACATGGACTTCATTCAATCCACGATCATTTGCTCGACCACTTGATCCGGCTGACAATCAATTCATTCTCGACATGGATGGCACCATGCGATTTGGTTCTGCAATGAATTCTACAATTGAATTCAGAGTTGCCAATACTGTCACTATCACCGGTGGATATACATGGAATCAAGTATTGCCACGACACATGTTTTGGTATTGGTTTGGTTCTGAAGTCATCGAAGGATTGGCTGGAGCTGTTGTCGACAATGTCATAGAGAATTTTGCAAAGGTTTCGCCAAAATCTTTACCTGTCATGCATTTTGTACTCAAGAGCGCATTGCTTTATGGAGTGAAAGTACTTCGCACACCAAAAATGAATATGCCTTTTGATACTGTTTCGCCGATGAATATCACATATTGGAATATTGGGGTGGGCTTAACATTATAAGCCCATATTTTGGGGTATAATAAAGGAGTCATGATATGTCTCGTTCATTAAACAAAGTCCAATTGATTGGACATGTAGGAAAAGATCCTGAATACACATTCACTTCAGGGGGAACAGCCGTTGCAACATTTCGGCTTGCAACATCCGAATCATGGAAAGACAAAAATGGTGCATTGCAAGAGAATACCGATTGGCATACAATTGTCGTGTGGAATTCACAGTATCGCAATCTTGCAGACATCGTGCATAAACTCGTGCACAAAGGTTCGAAATTATATGTCGAAGGAAAATTGAAATATCGCACCTATGAAAGCAGAGATGGATCCAAAAGAACTGTCACTGAAATCATCGCTGATAATATCATGTTGCTTGATGCAAAACCGGCGGGTGAACAAAGCGGAATGAGCTCACAAGAAGAATCACATGAAGAATAAAAAAATGCCATCTCAAAAGGATGGCATTTCTCTTTCAATGAAAGAACTCGTGTTTAGAATTTTACCGCACTCGAAAGTTCTTTTCTCAAATTTGTTTCATCAATGAAACCCATGTGATTCCACACTACTTTTTTGCCATCATGTAAGATGAGATATGGAATGCCTTCGATGCCCATTGATTGCAAGAGTGCAGGATTTTGATCTGCATCAATGCGTTTGATGATGAGTTTTCCTGCCATGTCTTTTTCCATTTTCTCAAGAAATGGTTGCATTTGTTTACATGGTTTGCACCATTCGGCATAGAAGTCAACAAGCACGGGAGTATTGCCTTCAAGACTTTTCAGAAACTCTTGTTGATTCATTTCTGTCTTCACCGGCTTTGGTTGATCTGTGGTTTCAGGAAGATTTGCTGATCTCCACGCAATCATTCCACCATCCAGTTCATAGACTTTTGCAAAACCCATTGAGCGCATCATTTCTGCAGCAGCAGCACTGCGACCACCACTCAGACAATACACGAAATACTCTTTTGATGTATCAAGCTTGGAAATGTTTTGTTGAAATCCACCATCATTAAAATCGATATTGACTGCTTCTGCGAGATGTCCACCTTGATATTCCCCCGGCGTACGCACATCAAGTACAATCTCACCGGATGTTTTTTGAAGGAGCGAAGAAAACTCACTTGCAGGCAATAAAGTCTTTGCTTGTTGTGTTTGAGATTCTGAGCAAGAGAATACGCAAATGATAAAAGCGCTGAAGAGAAAAAGAAGTGTGTTTTTCATAAAAGGAACATATGTGAGTAATGATTATTTGATTTTTGCTTGCAAGCTTGCCCATCCGCCGCCATTGTGTACTTCCAAAAATCCTTGACCAAGAAGTAAACGCTTTGCCGCGGCACTTCTTGCGCCTGATGCGCAGCATGTGATAACCGGTATATCTTTCTTGATTTTGGATACATGAGAGCCAAGTGAGTCCAGCGGTATATTGATTGATCCTTTGATATGACCCGATGCATATTCGCCCGGACTTCTCACATCGATGATTTGTGCTTTTCTTTTCATGAGATCGACATAATCCGCTTTGGGTCCGATGCCGAAGAGTTCTTTCAATAATCCAAACATGATTTATCCTTCTTGATTTGCATAAAAATTGACTTCCATCCATCCGCCGCCATTATGACAATCAATGCCTTTTGCGCGAAGAACATGTGTTGCCATTCCGCTTCTACCGCCGGATGCACAGCACAGTACAAGAGGTTGTTTGAGTGCAGATAATTCATCAAAGCGTTGTTCGATTTCTTGCAATGGAATATTGATGGAACCGGCTACATGTCCGCCCATGAATTCTGCGGGAGTTCTAACATCAACGATGGTACTTCCATTCTTGATCAAATCCTCAATCATTTCGACTCTTCCTTGTTTTTGTGAAAACTACCAATGAATAATGCACCCATGATGCTGCCATAGACTGTGCTGATCCACGGATTTCCCGTGATGGCGCATCCTCGCTCGCATCCATAGAAGTGATAATAAGCAAAGCCCGCGATTGCGCCGAGTGCAATGCCGATGAGAGATTTTTTGATAAAGGGTGTGATATTCATGATTGGCTTAAAAAGTAAGTGTGTAAACGAATAAGAATTGAGAACATTATTTCTTCGCGATCATTCTGATCACTTCTGCTTTGCCTTGATGAAGAGGTCCTTCATCGAGAGTGACAGATTCCAAAGAAATTGAAATATCTTCCACATCTTCAAAATCTTGCATGAGCATTTCGGGGGTATAGAGCATCGTGATATCTTTTGGTCCGCCCGAAGTTCTTGGTAATTGCTCCGGATTAAATGCCTCCTTGATCACAGTCCCACCCGGTTTCAGCCATCCAAGCGCTCTTTGGTGAATCATGTTGCGGATATCCGCCGGGAAATGCGCATAGATGAATACGATGCAATCGAATGATTCTGCGGGATATTCAATGTCAGTGGCATCACCGATGCGATAGTCAATCGTGACATCTTTCTCAGCGGCAAGTTTCAGTGCTTTCTTTTGTCCTGCAGTGCTACCATCAAAAGCGGAGACATTCCAGCCGAGCGAGGCGGCGAAGACCGCATTGCGACCTTCGCCTTCGCATGCAAACAGAATGGTTCCGGGTTCAAGCAGAGGAAGTTGTTCTTCTAAAAAGACATTTGGCTGTATGCCATACACATATTCCTCGCCTGAGAAGCGTTCATCCCATTGATTCATTGCTTAGCCACCTTACAAGTACTGATGCCGAGTATGGAGTAGAGTCCGCAATAGCCCACGGCGCTTGTTGCAACTGCAGCAATGGCCATGACCAAAGCAATGATGCCGAGAGTGCCTGTGACTGTGCCTGAGAAATACAGATAAGCCAAGACTGCCGCAACTGCGATGCGGAGTGCTTTGTCGATTGTTCCAACATTCTTATTCATGATACCTTTAAGGTTAATCTTTCATGCTAAAGAGCATGGTGTGAAAATCTTTTTTGAAGAGATCTTTCTTCTCTTTTGTTGTCCAGCAGAGCATTTTATAGTATGCATAATCGGTCTCTGCTATGCCGACATAATATGTGATGTCTGTTTGGGCATTTTCATCATAATATGTGACCTCATTTTCGAGAAATTTGATTCCTCCGACAATTGTCTTTTTGGGTGTTCCAACACTTCGACTTTTCTGATCGGAGAGAAATGTTTCCATGAATGAATCATGAAATTCATTGATGGAAGTGAATTTCAGATCCGCCATGCTTAATTCTTCTTTTGGATCTGTGATGATGAAACCATACACATCTTTCACTTCGCTTTTGAATTGCAGTGATGCCGCCGTATTGAGTCCAACAGTTTTGGTAAAATATGCAGGTAAAGACAGCGAATAGGCTCTACCGACAGTGACTTTGCTGAATATTTCCTGACTATGCGCTGAATTGCCAAGAAGCAAGGAACAGAAGAGAAATAGGACAATGTATTGCATGAATGCCTCCAAATTGTGATGACATAAATTAGTCAAATTCATTCGGACAATGGCATATCCTTTCAAAGCAGTATTTTTGCGCTTTATTATTCTTCAATTATGGCTA
>JBMSYN010000026.1:0-18126 GCA_049426725.1 Candidatus Kapaibacteriota bacterium | reverse complement strand
TTCAAGAGGAAGAGAACCACATTACATTTTATCCTAATCCATCAAATGGGATTCTAACATTTTCTATTCCTCAACAGGATATAGTTATACTTGATGTCAAAGGAAATTCGCTTTTTACTATGAAAGGTCCCACTCAATTCATTAACTGCTCAGGGCTACCCAATGGCTCATATAGATTGATAACAAGTACATTCAGCGGTAAAATCATCATTCAACACTAAACAATGGAATTACAATGAAAACTATTATGCTACCTTTCATATTTTTCTTAGGATTCTTAACTCTTGAAGTACACGCTCAAACTCAAATTGAAATGAATGAACAAGCGTACAATGATTATATGAAAGCTGATAAAGAGTTAAATGCTGTATACAAACAAGTTATGTCTGTTTTGAGCGAGGCGGAAAAAGCGACTTTGAAAAGTGCACAAAAGAAATGGATAAAAATGAAAGAAGCAAGTTGTGAAAAAGAATCAAGAGAATACGAAGGTGGGAGCATGGCTCCAATGATTTTCCACAATTGTCTTGAAGAAAAAACGAAAAAAAGAACCAAAGAATTACGTGCAATGTTGAAAGGTCGTTGAATTAGATTCCCGCTTCAGGAAATCTATTTCGCAAGAAAGCCAAACAGAGTTCTATTGTGGCTTCAATTCCCTTTTTATGAGTTCTTTCAACGCCATGCGAAGCTGATACACCGGGCCCAATCAAACCAACTCTGAAATCATTACCTGCACGCAAAGCAGCTGAGCCATCAGATCCATAAAATGGATAGATGTCTATTTTATGTGGAATTTCATGCTTGATTGCAAGTTCTGTCAATTCTTTGCGAAGTGCATAATCATATGGTCCGGTCGAATCTTTTGCGCAAATGGAGCAATGGGTTTCACTACCCTCGCATTGATCACCAACCACTCCCATGTCAAGCACGAGCAAATCTTTGACTGTTTCAGCATAACCACCGGAACCCCCATGTCCTACTTCTTCATAATTGCTGAAAAAGAATTCAACAGGGATTGAAATGTTTCGCTCAGCTAAATGTTCAGCCAATCGAAACAAGACATAGCATGATGCTTTATTATCCATGAATCGAGATTTGATATATCCACTGGATAATTCCTCATAACGGGTATCAAAACAGACAAAATCACCGACACGAATACCTAATTTCTCACATGCTTCTTTCGTATTGACTTCTTCATCTAGTCGAATATGCATGGTTTCAATCGAGCGTTGTGCAGAATCTGTTGCTTTATTCGCATGTGAAGCTGGATTATTGAGCAAAAATGTACCGGTAAATACTTTATCATTCATTGTACGAATTCTAACATATCCACCTTCAAAACTTATGAGACCCAATCCACCAATTGGCGAAATAGTTAGCGTACCATTTGGTTTGATACCTGATACTATTGCACCTAACGTATCAAGATGAGCAGCCAATGCAATTGTCGGATGTTCACCAAAAGACAATTTGACCGCACCTTTATGAGTTTGCTTTGGATATAAACCCTTATTGCTAAGATATGTCATCACAAATGCTTCAGCATGATGTGTATATCCCGTAGGTGAATCAATCTCAACCAATTGTTGTAAGGATTCATAAGATTTGTTCATGTTTCTGCTCCATACAAAAAGAGCACATCAAATGATGTGCTCTTGTAGAAATAATTCGATCGCATTATGCGCTGATGATCCACACTTTGAATGTGGCAATCACTTCAGGATGCAATTTTGCTTTGACATCAAAAACACCAAGTGATTTGATCGGCTCATCAATGATGATGGAACGACGATCAATGTCATGTCCCATCACACCAAGTTCATGCGCAATCATTTGTGGTGTAACTGATCCAAACAAACGACCTTCTTCACCAACTTTCATTGGTACGCTGACTTGAATTTCAGACAATTTTGAAGCAAATAATTCTGCTGCTTCTTTCTTGCGTGCCATCTCTGCCATGTGGCGCTTCTTCTCACTTTCAAATACATTGATGTAAGAAGGAGATGCATAATATGCAAGACTTCTGGGAATGAGGTAGTTACGTGCATAGCCATCTTTGACTACCACGATATCACCCATTTTACCCAGGTTTTCTACATCTTGACGAAGAATGATTTTCATAGGTTCATCTCTTTCGGGTATGTGATAACTCGTGTATCAATGGGTAAATTATAATTCTGTTTCAACCGGAGCTTTCACAGGAGCAACATTCTCTTCCATTGGTTCAGCAGGTATAGTTGAACCGGAAATGAGTGCGCGCTCTTTGCGATGCTCACGAAGTTTTTCTGATAATTCCAAGGTCAAATGACGCAAGACATTTTCTTCCAAAGTGAAGAAACGCTCGATCAAAGGCAATACCTCAGATGCTGATTCAAAGGCCATATACACATAATAGCCATTGTATTTCTTTTTGATTGGGTAAGCAAGGCGGCGACGACCCCACTTGTTCATCTCAACGAAAGTACCACCATGATTCTCGATATATTCGGTCACTCTGCGGATCACCGCTTCGATATCCGGATCTTCAAGGGCGGCATTGATGATGAATGTGCTCTCGTATAAACGACGAATGCTCATTCTGTGCTCCTGTGGTTGTTGTTTCAAACAGCCCAAATCTAATCTGTTTGGGCAGGAAATTAGAGCAGCAAAGATAGGAAGTTTTCTTGTAATTACCGCGTCTTTTCTTGAAAGATGGGAAGTTCAATGATGGTTTCATCATCTTCCTCATACCCTTTTGTATCCCAATGTGACCCCAATAATTCTTCCAAAATGGCTATGATTCGAACGCTGATCTCATCACAAATGGCAAATCCCGCAGAATTCAACTTAATGATTGTATCTTCTTGTAATTCAATGATTTCCAGATATTCATTGAATATGTCTTTATCCAAGTGATTGATAAGCGAAGAATAGATATTTATGTCGAATTCTTCTAAGAATCGCCGTTTAGAGAGTCCTTCAGAGCGAATTCCCAAAAAAGCAGCTTCATACAGTATATTGTGATTTGTCAATTCCTCCCTGCTAGCTTCCCCAATCCCATTCAGGCGCACTGCTTCAAAATAGCGTTTGAGATTCCTGAAATTCCAGTATCGCACTTTGTGTATGAATCCATGCGCGGATGGACCAAATGCCAGATATTCTTTCGCTTGCCAATAGGTTCTGTTATGATTGCATCGAAAATCCGGCTTTGCAAAGTTGGATACTTCATATTGCTCATAGCCAGCTTTGGTTAAAGCATCGATTGTGATAGCATATAATTCTGCATCTCGTTCTTCATCTTGTGGTTTGACCAATCCTTTTTGCAACATTGAAAAGAGCGGAGTTTTCTCTTCGAAGATCAAACTATATGCAGAAATATGTTCTGTGTTCAATGCAATTGCTTGCTCCAATGTTGAAGTCCATGAATCAATGCTTTGATTCGGTAAAGCAAAAATGATGTCGATATTGATATTGTCAAAACCTGCTTCTCTCGCAATGCGAACCGCTTCCTTTCCTTCTTGTGGCGAATGAATGCGATGCAGAAAATTCAATTCTTCTTGATTGAATGATTGAATCCCAAAACTCAATCGATTGATTCCGGAATTTTTATATCCAAGAAGTGATTCTTTTGTAATAGTTCCTGGATTGCATTCCATGGTAATTTCTGCTTCTGCGTGTATGGGAACATGCATCCGAAGTGTATCCATAATGGATGCGATTTGATCAGGCATAAGAAGTGATGGAGTTCCTCCACCAAAAAATATGCTTGTTGCTGGTCGCATATATTGAGCATGATGTTGTGCACCTGCTATGATTTCTTCTTTCAAAATTGAAACAAAGACATCTTTGTGTTCCATATTTTCGAGAGAATAAAAATCACAATACACGCATTTCTTTTCGCAAAATGGAATATGAAGATATATGCCAAAATCAGGATTGGGTCTCATGATTGAACTCCCATTGCCTGTGCAATTGCCTGCACTGTATTTTGTCCGTCCATCGCAGCGCTAACGATTCCACCGGCATATCCCGCACCTTCACCACAAGGATACAGTCCTTTCATCTGCACATGTTCACGACTTATGGGATCACGTGGAATGCGCACAGGAGAACTAGTCCTCGATTCAGTTGCCACAATAATTGCCTCCGGATGAAGATATCCACGCATGCTTCTTTCAAAAGCTTGAAACCCCATTTGCAAACGCTTGGAAATATGATTTGGAAAAAGCGAGGCTATATCATGAGAGAAAAGCCCGGGGATATATGAACTTTTTGGCAATGATTGACTTATGTTTCCTGAGAGAAAATCTTGCAATCGTTGTGCAGGAGCTTTTTGCGAACCATCACCAGAAGCAAAGACTGCTTGTTCAATGTCAGATTGCAAGTGCATGCCGGCAAGTGGACCATGCTTCTCATACTCTTTCAAATCTACTTGTTCGATTGCTACCACGATCCCCGAATTTGCAAATGGTGAATCTCTTCTGGACATCGACATTCCATTCACGACAATTTCTCCGGGAGATGTTGCTGCCGGAACGATGAGTCCTCCCGGACACATGCAAAAGGAGAATACTCCACGGCCTTGCACTTGCTCAACAAGCTTATAGGATGATGCAGGTAAATGTGGATCGCGCGGTGATTGTCTATAACGAATCTCATCAATATATTCTTGCGGATGTTCAACTCTCACACCAATTGCAAATGGTTTTGACTCAATGTGAATGCCCGCTTCTAGCAATGTTGCGAAGATATCTCTTGCTGAATGACCCGTAGCTAAAATCACTGCATCTCCATGAAAGATATTCCCATTTGCACAAGCAACTCCAATCATGCGATTATGTTCAATGAGAAATTGATTCACCCAAGAATCAAAATGTATTTCACCACCATATTTCTCGATTGTGGATCTTATTTCTTGAATGATGCCGGGCAATTTATTTGAACCGATATGTCCATGTGTATCAATCAGAATGCGTTCATTGGCTCCATGCTCAACAAGTAATTGAAGCACTTTGCGAATGTCTCCACGCTTCTTGGAATTCGTCCATAATTTCCCATCAGAATATGTGCCAGCACCACCTTCACCAAAACAATAATTCGAATGAGGATTCACTGTTCCAAATTGTTGAATCGCGCGCAAGTCTCTTCTTCGTGATCGAGCATCTTTCCCTCTTTCAACTATGATGGGTTTAAGTCCGTGAAGCAGACATTCCAATCCGGCAAAATATCCGGCAGGACCAGCCCCGATTATGATGATTCTTTTCCCTGAATGAACATCTTTGAATCTTGATGAGATGTTTTCTCGAAGTGGAGCTTCTTCATTGACAAACAAAGCAATGCTCAAAATGATTTTTGGGGATTTTCCGCGAGCATCAATCGAACGCTTGAGAATCTGATGTGAAGTCACGGAATCTGCATCAATTCCCGCTTGATGAGCGGCATGAGCAAAAATCACATCGGGTGATGATGCCTCCAAAGGTGATAATGCAATGTCAATCAGATGTTTCATTGTTCATCATCCCATTCATCCATCAAGGTGCGATCTATCACATGAGGTATTGATGCAATGATATCACTTGCCGACATCGATTCTTCACCAAAAACAGATCGAGCAAAATCTCCTGCTTCACCATGCAACATGGATGCTAGTGCGCAGGCATGAAGTGAGTTGATTCCACGACCGAGAAATGCACCAATCATTCCGCTCAATACATCACCCGATCCGGCAGTTGCCATGCCGGGATTTCCCGTTCTCGTGATGAATGTAACTGAACCATCGGATGTACAAGCAGGAACGCTTTTCAGATGCAAGATGCAACCAATCTTTTGTGAAATTGATTGCGTCATCTCAATTGGAGATTGTTCAAGTATTGTACGCTCAATACCAGTCATGCGCGAACATTCACCGGCATGCGGAGTCAATACCCAATTTTCAGGAAATGATTTCATTGTTTTGGGAATGGCATCAGCATCAAGAATCACAGGAATTGAAAGGTTCAGAGTCAATAAAGCATTCACAATCTCTTCTCCTGCTCTCATGCCAAGACCCGGACCACATACGATTGCATGCGTTTTGTCTTTCGATGCTTGAACATGTTTCATGACGGCAGCAAGATTCATTCCACCATCTTCATCAGTTGGAATGGTAGAGACAAGTGCTTCGGGCGGCATGCCGGGATGAACAACCGGAGTCAAAACTTCTACAAGTCCAATCCCAGAACGAAAAGCCGACATGGCGCATAGTGCCGGTGCCCCGGGCATATCTTGCGATCCGGCAATAATGAGCAATCTGCCATAATCATATTTCTGAGACTGCTCTTTTCTTTGAGTGATCAATGTTGATACATCTTGTTCTTCGATGGAAAATACAGAAGCATATTCGTGAGCAATGTGCTCCGGGACACCAAGCATGATTGTCTGCACTTCACCGCAATATTCTTTTCCGGGATGCAACATCATTCCAACTTTTTCGCTGAACATCGTGCATGTTCCATGTGCTCTGAATGCATATTGATTTGCCTTTCCTGTTTCAGCATCAATTCCTGTTGGTATGTCAATTGCAATGCACAAAGATGAAGAGTACACATCGAGTTCATGAAGTCTCTGCAATAGCAAAGCAGGCATCCCATAGAGCTCCGATGAAGCACCTGTTCCAAGAATTGCATCAATAATGCAATCGGCATGAATACTGAATGTTGGGATTTCAGATTCACTCAGACTTCTCATTGGTATATGCAATGCCAATGCTGCATCATGATTTGCTTTTGTTTCCTGCGACATCGACTCGATCTTCCCAATGTGAACAATCGAGATGTCGAAACGATTCATGCAATGCAAATGTCTGGCAATGGCAAAACCATCTCCCCCATTATTTCCTGACCCACATAGAATGAGTATGGCAGGCTTTTGCGATCGAATATGTGATGCATCAATCCACATTGCAATACAATGGGCAGAGCCGCTCGCAGCATTTTCCATGAGAAGAGCCCCGGAAACCCCGATTGTGGAAATCGCATGATTATCTGCCGCTTTTTGTCCGGCAGGAGTCAGATAAGAACGCATAAGTACTCCATAAACACATGCAAAAATACCAATTCAACAGCTTCTGAATTGAATAAGTCCAAAATCTCCCCTGATTTTGTAGTTTTGCCTTTTCAAAGAACACCCTTTTCAGTCATCAAACACATAACAACTATGTCACAAAGAACAGTTGTCATCACAGGAGCAAATGGTGAAATCGGCCATTTATTGCTTGAAACACTATCTAAAGAAAAAGCCACAATCATAGCAGTTGATCTTTCTCCATTGAGTGATCAGCATGCTGCTTTATGCGAAGAAGTCATCATCGGAGACATTTGCGATGATGAAGTGATTCGCGATATAGAAAAACATGATGTAAGCGATATCTTTCATCTTGCGGCGATACTTTCAACAAGCGGAGAAAAAAATCCTGAAAGAGCGCATCATGTCAATGTTGATGGAACTATGAATGTATTGCAATTGGCATATCGAATTGGCAAAAGAACAAATACTGCCGTGAAAGTATTGTTTCCAAGCACGATTGCTGCATTTGGCATTCCAAATCTTGAAACAAAACGCATGTCGGGTCCGGCAAAAGAAGATGATTTTGCTTCACCCATCACGATGTATGGCATCAATAAGGCATATAATGAGCATTTGGGACGATATTATTCAGACTGTTATCGCAGATTGTCACCAGAAAAGGAATCCGGATTTGTTGATTTTCGTGCGCTCCGCTTCCCCGGCTTAATTTCTGCATTCACTGTTCCAACAGGTGGAACAAGTGATTATGCTCCTGAGATGATTCATAATGCCGCACAAGGCAAACATTATGATTGCTTTGTAAGACCCGATGCCCAAATCCCATTCATGGCAATGCCTGATGCAGTAAAATCTTTATTGCACCTTGCTGCTGCGCCGCTTGAAAGTTTGAGCACAAGAGTGTATAATGTGACTTCATTCTCGCCAACCGCCGAAGAAATCAAAGATATGGTACAAGCGGAATTTCCGAATGCGTCGATTGATTTCAAGCCACAGGAAAAAAGACAAGAAATCATTGATTCATGGCCCGGCATAGTGGATGATTCCAAAGCAAGACAAGACTGGAATTGGTCACCCGATTATGATGCAGAAAAAACATTCAAAGAATATCTGATTCCAAATATCAAATTGCGTTATGGCAAGTAATCATTCTTCTTCTCGAAACGATTCAAAGGCGAATGCTCTGATCAATGAGCTTTCGCCTTATTTATTGCAACATGCATATAATCCAGTTGAATGGATGCCATGGAATGATTCCACTTTCGAAAAAGCAATCACCGAAGAAAAGCCGGTATTTGTCAGCATTGGTTATGCAACCTGCCATTGGTGTCATGTCATGGAACATGAATCATTTGAAGATCTGGAAATCGCGGAGTTGCTCAATCGAGATTTCATTGCAATAAAAGTCGATCGCGAAGAAAGACCCGACATCGATGCAGCGCTCATGGAAATGTGTCAAGCAATGACAGGTCATGGCGGATGGCCACTTACCATTTTCATGACACCCGAAAAACTTCCCTTCTTTGCCGGTACGTATTTTCCAAAGGAATCAATTCCTAATCGCATTGGATTTAAAGATGTTCTCTTGCGAATTGCCGAGAGTTGGAAGCAAGAGAGAGATGCAATCATTTCTTCAGGAAAGGAAATCGTTTCTCAATTATCGAATCATCATATACAATCACAATTGGGAGAGATTCCTCCGGACATCTTTGAAAAAGCTGATGGATTATTCCATGAGAGATATGATATGGAATATGCAGGATTTGGTACTGCGCCAAAATTTCCGAGCCCGCATCATTTGATATATTTACTTCGCAGAGCCCATTTCACCAAGAATGAGGATTTGGCGAAGATGGCAATGCAAACCCTGAAGAATATGTCACTTGGTGGCATGAAAGATCAAATCGGTTATGGCTATCATCGCTATAGCACAGACAAACAATGGCTTGTCCCGCATTTTGAAAAAATGCTCTATGATCAAGCGATGATTCTGCAAGCCATGACTGAAGCTTGGCTTTACTCAAAAGATGAAGCATTCAAAAGATATGCCGAAGAAATTGTTTCGTATGTACAATCTCGTTTGGCTGCTCCACATGGCGGTTGGTATTGCGCAGAAGACGCTGATAGCGAAGGCGAAGAAGGCACATATTATCTCTTCACCGAGAAAGAATTGTCCGAGATTTTAAATGAAGATGAATTCAATCTCGCCAAGACTTGCTTTCATATTTCTCCAGAAGGCAATTATGTCGATGAAGCAAAAAGAAAGCTCACCGGAAAAAATATTCTGAGTTTATTCTTGGATGACTCTCAAAAGACATTGCATGGTGATATCTATGAAAGTATGCGACTCAAATGTTTGGCATATCGTGATAAGCGGATTCCACCTTTACTTGACGATAAAATCTTGACAGATTGGAATGCTCTAATGATTCAAGCCATGAGTTATGCAGGAAGATCATTCAATAAAACGGAGTGGATTCATCATGCTGAAAAAGCATATGCATTCATCAAAGAGACCATGCTTGATGATGATGTCTTATTGCATCGATATCGCAATGGAGAAGCATCCATTAAAGCAATGGCTGATGATCATGCTTTTCTTATGCTTGCAATATTGGAATTATATATTTCAACAGGAAATGAAACATATATTCATGATTGTATCAACCTTTCCGATGCCTTTGCAGAGAATTTTGTCGAGGACGGTGGAAGAATAACACTGGCAGATCATCATGAATTATCCTTTCACAAATATGCATCTGCTTATGACGGGGCGATTCCATCATCCACTTCACTTGCTATCATGACATATGCCAAGCTGGGAGTCTTAACAGGCAAATCTGAGTATATGAATCTTGCTTATGAATTGATAAGAGCTCATGGAAAGCAATTACAGTCCTATCCGATTGGATTTTCTTCCAGTTTGACTGCGCTGATGTTCATGAATGGACCCCGCTCAGAAATAGTCATTGCAGGAACAGGACAGAGCAATGAACGCAATGCTTGCATGGAAGAACTTTTCTCTTCATATCTTCCTCATGCCGTGATTGCTTATGCTGAATCTGAGCATGACATAGCATCATTTGCACCTCAACTTGCAAATCAAAAAACTGATCAAGAACTTGCTCTGTTCTTCTGTGAGAATTATGCTTGCTCGCTTCCAATTCATACATTGAATACATTACAACAATACCTTAAAAAGTCCTCATGAGATCACATGCATTGATCATATCGATTGTATTTGTTGCATGTTGGATCAACATCTATCAATTTTTTAATGTCAGTACATATGGCATCACCCCTGCTGATGTGAGTTCTTGGCTAGTGATTTTTTTCGCTTTATATCAAATCGCTTGGAAAGGGGTAACTGTTCAGACATTACCCGGCTGGGCATTTGCAGGATTATTCTTCATTCTCTTTGCCGAATATGCATCTGTATTTGCACCTCTTCTTTCCGGATCATCGGAGATGCAGATTCAATGGTTAAAAACCAGCACGAATTTTCTTTCCAAATGGTTGCTGATACTCGTTTTCGCCTCAGGCATCTATTCCGCAGATGCATTCAGAACTGCAATTCGATTCATGCTCATCATCAGCATAGCAATCAATATCTTTGGCATTTATCAAATCTTTGCACGTGCATTCGACTTGCCTCTTGCCTGGATTCCCATAAATAATGTGTCTATAAGTATTCGGAATTATCATTCGATGGACAATATGACGCAACTCAGTTTGCGTTTTGAAAATTTCTTTAGGGCAACATCCATTTTTAGCGAGCCATCTTTCTATGCGCAATTCAATACACTCGTACTTACATTCCTATTGATTCCATTTTTGCGAGGCACGCAGCCATTTTTACAATCGAAACTTCTTCGTGCTTGCATTGCAATCCCTGCTATTATTGGCATGTTCCTTACCTTTTCATTGACTGCATTATTCTCTATTTCACTTATCACGGTTTGGGCTTTGATATTTGAACAATCAAGAAAAAAAGTTGCTCTACTTTCTTCCATTGCAGGTGGATTTGCATTGATTCTCATCACGGATGCTATTGTTAGTCAATATGTGAGTATCAGCGTATTTGATTTATTCACAAAAAGAGTAGGTGGAATTGTCGATGTTCTTTCAACCGGTGGTGGCCGAGGCACTTCGATTGTTGGTGAATCATTCTTTGGAAGACTTTCAACCATTTTTCAGGGATTTTCCATTTGGGCAGAATATCCAATCACCGGTATCGGTGCAGGATGTTATGAATATTTCTCGAAATTGAATCCCATATCTTTTTCCGATTCATTGCATTCCGGATTACTTGCTGAAAGAGGCACACTTGGTTTTTTTGCTTATGCTTCATTGTTTGTACTCCTTTTCAAAAAGACTTTGCATGCTTCTCGTGATGAAGAATTCAGATCGCATCTATCCCCTGAACTACTCACAATGACCTCCATCGCTCCATATGTGATGTTAGCTCATCTTGCATTTTCTTTCTCCACCTATTACTGGATCAATTGGATTTTTTGGGTACATCATGGACTGATATATGCCACGCTGATTACGGCACAAAAAGCAGCAGGTAAGCCAATATTCACCTTTTCACCCATGGGAATCGGCATCGAAAAACGCTACCTGGGGATACAAGAATCATCAAAAACGCCATAAATGATGGAAATAACAGGGAAAATTGTTTGTCTGTATGAGGATAATCTCCTATATTTGCAGTCTAAATTCGTAACTACAAAAACCTCTATAACAAGGTAAAGACAATGTCAAAGGTTTGTGAATTAACCGGTACGACCGTCCGCTATGGAAATAATGTTTCCCATGCAAACAATCGCACACGCAGACGCTTTCTTCCAAATTTGCAAAAGAAGCGCATCTGGATTCCGGAAGAAGGTCGTTTCATCACAGTAAAAGCTACAGCTCGCGCATTGCGCACACTCGATAAAAAGGGTTATGCGGCAATGATGAAAGATCTTGCTTCCAAGTGATTCTAGCAATAGTTCATATACCCCGCTTGGCTTCAAGCGGGGTTTTTTTATGCACTGCCACTTCAAATCGATGAAACAGGCATTGAGAATATCTTTTTTTTCAATCTCACTCATCATCATATCGATGAGCTTATTTTCAGGGTGTGCATCAACACTTCCTGAAACACAAATCACCACATCAAACAAGCGCATTGTTAAGCCACTTCCCTCTTTTTTCAGAAGCAAACCTTTACCACTTTCAAGGGCAGATTCAACGCGAATGGCCGGGATTGTTCTTGATTATTTCATTCAAGCCACTGACCATTACTTGAATAAAGAGTATGATGATGCATTAAAAATCTATCAACGCATATTGCATTTGGATACATCGGCAATGGTGTTTTATTCCATGGGGAATTGTTACTTCAAAATGCAGCAAACTGATCGCGCAATTGAATTCATGGAAAAAGCAATTGCATTGGACTCGAATTTGCTTGCCGCTCGAGAAGCCCTCGCCGACTTTTATGTAGAGCATGAACAATTTGACAAAGCTTTGTCAGCTTTTATGGACCTTGAGCGATTCAAACCGAATGACATTGTCATTTTATATGCTTTGGCAGGATTGACTGAGTATCTGTATCCGGAGCAATCTGATGTCTATTTCAAAAAACTCGCTAATATAACCGAGTTTAAATCAGATATTGTCAAACGATATGGAATGCTGCTTGTTCGCTTGAACAAAGAACAAGAATACATTGAGTTGATGAAAAACAATCAAGCGATTCATCCCGACAATGCAATGGCTCGGGCGATGCTCATCGAAGGATATCAGTTGTATGGTCATGTGGATGAGGCAATGCAAGCCATCGAGGATTTTCTTCCAACTTCCCTTGATGAAGAATTGGATGAATATTATCAATCACTTTTGATGACAATCTTACTCAGCAATGATACAATTAATCATGCTGCGGGTATTGAACGACACCTTTCACAATTGAAAGAGTTTAAAACATCATCATGGATTGTCACTATATCTTGTGCATTACTTGCAGAACAAGCTAATCTTTCACTCTTGGCTGAGCACTTTCATGAACGTGCTTTGTCAATGGCAGACTCATCAAATATGCAGGAAAGCATTGGCTTGGCAATGGAGTTGTTACGCATTGACGAACGTTCTCTCTTCACTTCGCATTGCACTCGATATGCATCAAAATACCCGAAACAATCACGATTCTCTTTTCTGCTCGGCATCAAGGAATTGCAAGATGATAATCTTGATGATGCAATGATATATATGAAAGATGCCATAAATCGAGATAAGAAAGATGCAGATGCTTGGGGCGAATTGGCGGGAATTCATGATCGATTCAAACAATATCGAGAATCTGATTCCTGCTTCAAACAAGCACTGCAAATCGATAGTTTGAATGCTTCCTTTAATAATAATTTTGCCTATGCTCTTTCCGAGAGAAATACGGATTTGAATGAAGCATTGCGAATGTCACTCATTGCTGTTTCGCAGTATCCGGATAATCCATCCTATCTCGATACCTATGGTTGGATACAATATAAATTGGGGAATACTGAGGCAGCATTGAAAATACTACAAAAAGCACTTGAACAAGATCTTGACCGCAATGGTGTGGTCAATTATCATCTCAGTGTTATTTATCACTCTCAATCCAATACGGAAAAGGCACTCGAACATATTGCAAAAGCTCTTGAAATCAAGGATGATCCAGAGTATAAGGCACTTCAAGTCAAACTTCAAAGTCCTTGAGCTTTCTTCGCATTTTCGTATGTTTGCTCTGTAATAATCAAGCTATGTGCATATTCCAGTTTAGAATACATCATGAAGAATAAACAGCATCTGAAAAGTTTTGAAGGGGATCTCTTCTATATCGACATAATTTGGACAAGTGGCGATAAACCTGCCACATTTGAGGTCCGTGCGACAAATGCCGACACAGATGCGACAACGACCATCACGAATCATTCAGCAATTCTTGGCATGCTTACAAGCGGCAAAAAAACTCCTGCATATATGAAGGAGGAAATCTGGAATTGCTCATCTGCAGATGCCGAAATGCATGCACAAGCTTTAGTAAAGCTTTTATCACAAGAAGCGATGCTTCAACAATTGGAAGAATTTTTAGAATCTGATTTAGCAACCGGTGGTTGGAGCGATGAAGATTCATTTGATGATGAACTTGCCTTTGATGAAGATGAACTTGACGATGATCATTTATTTGATGATGATGATCAACAAGAAGAATCATTCTAATTTCGATTCAACCTGCTCAATTCAATTCCATGAAAAAACTTGTTCTTCGCAGTTCTCAAAACTCGGCTCAATCAATTGATGCCATTGCGAAGAACGGACATCCCAACTTTACGATTCCGTATGAGCAAGAGTTAAATCCGGCACAATTGTCCGCTGTATGTCATCTGTATGGTCCGGCTCTTGTTCTCGCCGGTGCAGGCACGGGCAAAACCCGCGTCTTGGTCTATCGACTTGCTCGACTAGTGGAATCAGGTATCCCTCCTGAGCGCATTTTGCTTCTCACTTTCACCCGAAAATCCGCGTCTGAAATGCTCAGAAGAGCATCCACAATGCTTGGCGGAAGATGCGATAAAGTGAATGGTGGCACATTTCATTCATTTGCTCATCGTATTCTACGCCGCTTTGCGGTAGAACTCGGATTTAATCAGACATTCTCGGTGATTGATCAATCAGATGTGGAAGATGCGATGAATCTCATTCGCAATCGTAGAACAGCGCAAAAAACCAAAAGACGATTTCCGCAGAAGCATACACTCGCGACGATCTATGGATTATCTGTCAATATGTGCAAGACAGTTGATGATATCATTCATGAGCAATACCCGCAATTCATTCAAGAAATTGATGAGATCTCGCAATTGTTCATTCAATATGTGAATTATAAAAGGCAACATCATCTGATGGATTATGATGATTTGCTTGTCTATCTTTTGATGCTTCTCGAAAGCAAACCACATATTGCCACTCAACTTCAAAAAGAATATCAATTCATCATGATTGATGAATATCAAGACACCAATAGTTTACAGCATCGCATCGTGAAAGCCCTTGCAGGTTCAACAGCAAATGTGATGGCTGTCGGTGATGATGCACAAAGCATATATAGTTTTCGCGGCGCAAATCACGCCAACATTTTAGAATTCCCATCTCTGTTCAACGATTGCGCTCTCTATGCAATCGAGCAGAATTATAGATCGGTGCAGCCAATACTTGATTGCGCGAATCATGTCTTGCAAGCGGCAAATTTTGGCTATAAAAAAGAACTGTTCAGCTCGCTTCTTTCCGAAGAAAAGCCAATGATCATTTCAACAAGAAATGAGCAAGAGCAATCCGCATTCATTGTGCAGCAGATATTGGAACTTCGCGAAAATGGCATTCCGCTGAATGCAATGGCGGCACTTGTCAGATCCGGCTATATGTCATTCGATCTTGAAATCGAACTTGCCAAAGCGCAAATACCTTTTCGAAAATTCGGCGGATTCAAATTCATTGAAACAGCACATGTGAAGGATATGCTGGCATTCTTTCGCATTGCTAATAATCCAACCGATATTCTTGCTTGGCATCGTTTGTTATTGCTACTTGAGGGTGTTGGACCCGGAACTGCCTCCATCATCACTGATGATATTTCAACCGGCACATTGAGTCTCATGAATGATCAAGGTTGGAACGATATCAAACGCGGTAAAGATGAAATCTTGCGACTTCTCGCACTCTTGAGAAAGATGCAAGATCCCGCGCTAAGTATCAGTGAGAAGATGTTCTTGGCTGGAGAATTTTATCGTCCGATTCTGCGCAAAAAACATGATGATAGCGCAAAGCGTTGGAAAGATATCGAAACATTCTCAGCAATTGCCGAACGCTATGCTGACATTGCAACCATGCTTTCAGAAATGGCACTCGAGCCACCAACGGAGTCTGCTGAAGCCGGAGAAGAATTCAATGAAGATGAGTTTTTCACGATTTCAACGATTCATTCTGCGAAAGGACTTGAATGGAATACCGTCTTCATTCCATGGGTATTGGACGGAAAATTTCCTCCAAATAAAGCTCTCATAGATGAAGAACATATCGAGGAAGAACGACGTCTCATGTATGTTGCAATCACGCGTGCAAAGGAACATTTGTATTTGCTGTATCCAATAGACATCTTCGATCGAGAAAGCGGCATGGTACTTGGCTCTCCATCTCGATTTCTGGATACAGTACAGGAATCCGTGGCGGGTCGTTTTGCCTTATTGCCCGAAGGAGATGCGGAAGCATGAGCAATCAATCATCAAAAAAGAACATCCTCTTTCTCACGGCACGATTTCCCTATCCGCTTATTGGTGGAGATCGCATCAAGTCATTTCATTTATTGCGACATTTATCCAAGCATCATAATGTCACACTCATTTCATGCATACATGGCGAAGCCCCGACACCGGAAAGACTCAAGCCATTGATTGATCTTGGAATCACGGTGCATACAGTGACGGTGACCTCACTCAAGAATGGACTTCGTTCCATCAAAACTTTGTGGACAGATCAACCACTTGAAATAGCATTTTATGATGATCCGGCATTTCATGTAATTGTCAGAAATGAACTTGCAAAGAAACAGTATGATTTGCTCATTTCATTCTTCATGAGAACCGCAGAATATGTGAAGGATTCAAAGATTCCTAAACTTCTAATCGCTGAAGATTGCCGAGTGCTTTATCAATCGCGTTCAGCTTCTTCAACTTCGAGTATTTTGCAAAAAATGATTCGTTCATGGGAAGTGATAAAACTCAAATCCTATGAACCAAGTATCCTGAGAAGATTTGATTGCGTTACTTGTGTCACGCATACCGATATCGAAGCAATGCGACGCGCCATGCCACATGCACAATATGCCTTGCTCACAAATGGAATTGATCTTGAAGCAATGCCCGCTTCGAGCGAAGAACAATTGCGTACTCGAAAAGGAATTGTTTTTGTTGGATTATTGCATGTATTGGCAAATGCAATGATGGCTCTGAATATCGCAAAGAATATTTTTCCGAAGATTCGAAGTCGTTTGCCGGAAGTAACTTTGACCATAGCCGGATCAGAGCCGGGTTCAGCAATTCTTGATCTGGAGGGAAATGGCATTCATGTCAAGGCAGATGTTGAAGTCATTGAAGATGTGTATTATCATTCTGCCATCTTTTTGCATCCGCATAAAGGTGCATCAGGTATTCAAAATAAAGCATTGCAAGCGCTTGCAATGGGCTGTGCATTGATTACAACAGAATCTGGAAGTCAGGGTATTCCTATTGAACATGGCAAGCATGCATTCATCGCAAAAAATGAGGATGAAATGTCTGAGTATGCCATACAATTGATGCAAGATGATGCCAAGCGCATTGCCATGGCACAGGAAGGTCGAAGATTGATTGAAGAGAATTTCTCATGGTCTGCAATTTTCGCACAACTAGATACAATCATGCATGATATATGGTCACAATACGGGAAGCAATCATGAACAAAGCACTCTTTCTCGATCGTGATGGCATCATTAATGAGCGCATTCCGAATGATTATGTGAAAACACCATCTGAATTCAAGCTTATTCCGGCATCACTTGGATTCTTTGCATGGGCAAAAAAACATGGATATCTCACGGTGATTGTCACCAATCAGCAAGGCATTGGCAAAGGCCTCATGACTGAACACGATCTTGCTGAAGTACATGCATATATGTGTTCCCTTCTTGCTGAGCATGGCTATGCTCCTGATGCTATTGAATTTTGCGGTGATCTCGCAAATACCAATTCTCCTCGTCGTAAGCCCGCACCGGGCATGCTTCTCGATGCCGCCAAAAAACTCGATATCAATCTCTCTTCATCCTGCATGATTGGCGATAGCATTTCAGATGCCCAAGCCGGAAAACATGCCGGAACAAAGACCATTCTTGTGGGTGATTACTCAGAAATTCCTGAAGCTGATGTTATTTGTGGTAGTGTTGAAGAATGTGTGAAGAAATTGGAAAGTTCTCTCCTCGACTTCGCTCGGAGAGCATGACTTCGCTCGGAGAGCATGACTTCGCTCGGA
>JBMSYN010000025.1:0-21633 GCA_049426725.1 Candidatus Kapaibacteriota bacterium | reverse complement strand
TCCGTAACATTTTGTTGAATACGATCTTCTTCCAGAATATCTCGAAGTACAATAAGAGATCTGCAATCATCATCATTATAGCGTTCGACAATCTCTTTTGTGAATTCCTCGATACCTTGAGCATTTTGAACTTTCAATTCTTCGATCTCTTCATCTCTATGTGCAAGTATTGATGAATTAAGAGTGACTTCCAATAGATTTCTATGTTTTCTTGCAGTATCGAGCTCCATATTTCTAGTGAACCCTGTACGGTTTTTCATGAATCTCTCTATATCTTTCAGGCCATAGCTGGGCAAGCCCAAAATCATAGTTTCTTTGATCACTTTATGGAGATTAACCAATACTTGACACTTTATGAGAAAATCTACAAAGTCTTTGTCTCCATATTTCTCAGAAAGTGCTTGTAATCTTGTTTTTTCTGCTGATGTATAGACATAAATATGTGCGCCGGTATAGGTAATCGGACATTCTACATAGTATTCATGCTTGTTTTCTTCAACAGTCATTGATGATGTATCAATGTAAGCAACTGTAGGATCCCAATTGGTAATCTCTTTGAGCTTTGTTATGAGCGTTCTATATTGTTCTTCTTCTTGAACAGCATTAACAGCCCATAGACCTGTATAATTATCTTGCATGTCTCTCCAACCGGTGAGATAGACCAATCCTTCCATTTCATCTACATAATTGTCATATTCAAAATCCAAGAATAGATCATCTTCATGTGGTTCCGGTAGTGCATTCAAACCCATCAGGGGTTCTAAAGGAAGATATTCATGCGCAATTGCATCAGATCCACCTGCTTCATTTGCTTCTGTTTCATATTGCTTTTTATTTTGCTTGATTAGCTTTCTGAAACCTTTCAGTATATGCTCACTTGTTTGTCCGGTAGGTGCATAATCATCCGGCAATACATGAAGAGCATCAGTATCTTCGTGACCTTCTGCGATGAAGCGCTCTCTGTAATTTTTCGATATACCTGCCACCAAAGACAAATGCTTTGCCGCTCTTCTTTCATCATCACATTTCATGCGATAAGCGCATACGGAGCAATGAGCAACAGGTTCCGGAATATCTTGTATGATTGGAATATTCACCGCTTGCCCTTGAGCAAGTTCATGATAAGTATGAATAGTCTCAAATATGTCATCTTTGATTGTTTCATAATATGCCATCGTTTGATCGATTCTATACTCCTCGACCTCCCCACCAAATTTGTGGATATACAGCTTTTCGGGTTGTTGCCCTGTATATTGTGTAAGCATCTCGGAATACAGTGAAACCTGCAGGATGGACCCCACCTTTGTGGATTGGGTCAATTTCGTATCAGATACTTCATATTGTCCTTCATCATTCTTGATGATGAAATCAGCCTTACCGCTGAATTCCAATGTATCTATATTCTGTATAGGCATTGAGAGTTTTGCCTGATAGATCACATCCGGTTTCAATACCAAAGCATCTTCAATAGTAGATTGAATGGGTATACCTTCAATATTGGATTGTTCTAAGGATACAACATCTTTTCCTTCTCTTACATATTGCTCGAGAACTCTACCTTCAAAAGCTCTCCCACGATCTTGCAGCATTCTAAGAAATGCATCTTCAAAGACTGGTGGGCTGGTAATCCTACCCGATAATCTTTCCAGTTCTAGCTTGGTAACATGGCTACAAGCGTGATGATTCGCCAAATCTGTGGGCGAAATAATGATTTTTGGATCTGCTCCTTCTGTTTTTTTCATAAATAAACTCCAGTATGTTAATAAATATTTAATTACACTTTTAAGGTCCTGTGCCACCCACAGCCCACCTTCTTTCTTTCCAAATCCCTGATAAACATCGATTTAATAACTGTTTTCAAAGACTTTTCATCCTTCTCCCGCAAGACAAAACCCTTGCTTTATTCCGAATGACTTTACAAAAATAAATAAAGGATTTGAATTTTCCAAATTTTTTTTTCACTTACGAGTTAAAAAAGTTTCGGAAGCTCATTTTGATTTTTTGTCAAGTCAATCATCATACCTTGAAAATATAGGGGTTTAGGTAATACGAGTCAAGTAAAATCGTTCTGCAAGTTAAAAAACACCCAATTTATTTTGTAAAACAAAATAATCAAAATACAATATCTTAGATTTTCATTCGTTTTCACGCTCATAAATGAGGTGAAAAGGGGTTTTTCCTTTCATTCTTGATGTGTTTTTTCAAATTTTAGGATATGTTACCATGAGTACTATCTCTTCGATCATCCGTTCCGGGATTTATTCCAGGGAAGAATCAGCCATAATCATGGGCAATATGTGTATTGATGATGAACTTGATCCGAGCCATGTACGGGCTTTTGCCGGAATAAAAGTCGATCTCAATCTCAGAACAGATGATGGCGAAACTCTCTATCATTATGCCATGAAGCATAAAAAACTGAAGCTCATTCAAACATTGCAGGAATGTGGTGGGAATATTCATACGCTGAATGAATCAGGGTTGAAGGCTTTGCATTATTCTGCATTAATTGATGACAAGAGATATATTGATTTTTTCATCAAGCAGGGTTTTGACATCAATGATCAGGGTGAATCAACCAAAACGGCCCTCATGTTTGCGGCTTTTGCGGATAATCCCAAGATTATACAGCATATCCTCAATGAGGGAGGCAATCCTTATATAGCAGATCGTGATTCACATTCTTTGTCGCCTTTGCACATTGCAATCGAAGGTGGCAGTTATAGAGCTTTACGGGCGCTGTTGAAAGCCAATATAGACCCAAATATCACTGCCGATGACAATGTTACCCCGCTTCATTGGGCAGCTTTCAGGGATGATGCAAAAGCAATCAAGATTCTGCTTTCATTCAATGCAGATAAAGAAGCATTGACAAATACCGGCGAGACCGCATGGGATTTGGCATCCGATGAATTAAGAGAAGATGTCCCGGAACTTAAACCCGAAGATTCATAAACTTCACCGCACAAAAAAGGGGTAGGCATCTCACATGCTTACCCCTTTATTGTATCCGGATTATTTTATCACATGCATGACGACATAATCCGAGTCCCCCCCCTATGCCGTAGGCCTTCCATGTTCATCAATAAGACCTCTATTATCAGAGCCCTCGCTTACCAATCGCATTGCCAGTTCATGCATTTCCATCCAATAAGCGAGCACGAAGAGTGAATTATTGAATTGATCTGTTTCATGTATATCATATTCCTGATTGATAAGCAGCTTTACTGATTGCTCATTGCCGGAAAGAATTGCATACATCAAGGGCGTGCGATTCAATTCATCTTTCATGGTTGGATCTGACTTTTTTCCCAAGAGATATTTTATCAAGTCCGGACATCCATGAATTGCGGCATGATGAAGAAGTGTCCTCTTGCCTTCACCGGACATATCGTATGCATTCATTTTTCTGAGATGAGAACGCAATGAAGACATTTTTACCATGTCATGTTCAAGCATGTTCAATACATGTTCAAAAATGATAATGTCATTCATCACTTCAGGTTGAATATGAGAATTCACATTCTTCTTCGCTTTACTCTTGCGAGTACTATTTCCGGATTGTCCAGATGTCTTCATGGTATTACCCTTTATAACTGATTGTTGAATTTGTCTAATCTCCGCTTCTTCTCTTGCACTTTCCAATGCAGCAATGACTTTTGGCCATTGCATCTTTTCAGCCAATTCTCTTGCCGTCTCATTGTCGGCATTCGGAATTTCCTCTGATGCCCCATGTTCATAGAGAAAATGCAATATTTCCACTTGACCACTCCGGACTGCATGATGCATGGGCGTGAATCCTTTTTTGTCACTTTTCATATTAATGTCAATACCAAGTTTGACGAATGCCTTCACAGCTTTGAATTTTCCAAGTTGCACCGCCAAATGGATTGGATATTCACCCTCATCGTCAGGTAAGGAAAATAATCCCATCTTCATGGTTATTTCATTGATCAAACGCGGATCATCCAGTGCGATGATGGAATGTCCAACCAAACGACCTCGCTCAAGACCACTCACTTTCATGTCTGCATTTCGATCCAATAATGCTTGACATGCAAAGAGCATGCGATTTGAATGCGCAGCGCGTATCAATGGTGTTCTCCCTTGATCATCAATGGCATTGATATCACTTCCTGCATCAATCAAGATTTGTATCGACTCCGCATCACCCGAGGAAGCGGCGATGTGAAGAGGTGTTTCTTGGTCATTATTTCTTCCATTGACATCTGCGCCATGTTGTATCAAGAATTCCAATATGTCAGTACACTTTTTGGCAGCGATGATATGCAAAAGATTCATCTTGGTTCTTGTGACATATAATGGATTGAATCCCATGCTCAAATAGAGTTCTAAGTACTCCAATCTTGGTTTTCTACTAACACATTCAAGCAGAAAAAATTTGTCCTTCTGTTCCTGGTTCATTGACTCTATGTGATTTCTCAATTCTTGTTCAATATGTTTTTCCATGCCGTCTCCATTTCTATTGACAATGTGATATAACGAGCTTCAACTATGCTGCGTATTTTAAGTTTTTTGCTAGTGAGTTCCGGGAAGCGTTTTTCCACATGCTTTGTGCAAAGCTGTGATGGCAACCAACCGGTCTTGTTTTGTTTTGCGGGATTCGCTCCTGCTTCGAGCAAAGCACGTATGACTTTCGACAAATCATGTTTACATGCAAGAGTCAAAGGTGTTTCGCCATTGTGATCTCTTTCTTCAACGGATACCCCACGCTTGATAAGCTCAATTGCAATGTCAGACATGCTCCTTTCGATAGCCCACATGAGAGAAGTCGTTTTCAAATAGCTTTCTGTCGCATGCACATCGCATTGTTTCTCAATCAATAAGAATGCAATGTCTTCCAAATTGTTTTTTATTGCATTGATCAGCGGTGGTATTTTATCAAGTTTCACATTCGCATCCATCATGATCAAAATCCTTGCAACCTCTGCTGATTCTTGCTCTAATGCAATATTCAATGCTGTCATGCCGGATTCATTCACCATGTCGATGAATGACTGTCCGTCTTTTCCGCTAAGCTTCATTTTCAGCAATATATCAGGCAATATGTCATCATGATTATGCCATGCAATCTTATGAAGAATGGTATTACCCTCTTCATCTTTTTCAAATAAGCTAGCAGTTGATTGTTCTGATTTCAACAATTCTTTGATGAATTGCTCATTCGGATACATCTTGCTTACTTCTTTCAAGAGCAATGGACGCAATTCATCTTCGCTCATCTTTTCAATGCGCTTCATATCATATGCCGAATGATTCACTGCATATGTTGCCTTTGGCTTTAGTTTCTTGTGTTTCATATTCCTCCCTTTGTAAAAAAGATGCACAACCGGATTCCCCCTGATGTTCTTGAATCCGGCGTGCAATTTATTATTGTTCACTTATGAATATCAAACCATGATCATCTGCACCTGCTCTGAGCAATGCAACAACAACGCGATGCTCCATACCCAATGTCTCTACTGCTTCGAGCATTGGAGTTATCTGAAATTCATCCGCCAATTCACAATCAGCTCCGGCTTCAATCAATGTCAAAGCAGCATCCTTGCATCTTTGCGCAATTGCAACCATTAATGGTGTTCTTTCACATGATTCATTCAAGAGATTTATATCAGAACCTAGTTCTAACAATACATCAATAGCATAATGCACATTGTTCTTTGCCGCGAAATGTAATAGAGAACCATCTTTATCAATCAATGTATTGATGTCAAGATTTCTCTGTGCAATGATTGCCTTAACTGTTTGTGAAGGGACAAACTCTTTCAGGAGCAATTCTTTGATGAGAGTGAAACATTCTTCATCAGATTTCCTTTCAATCAAGTTCGCAATGGAATTCACCGGAGATTCATCAATCCCCTTTTGTGGATTTGGATCTTCATTCAATGCATCATACATGTCCAGAATCTGCGGATTGTGAATCTTCATGTTCAATGTCATGGATTCAATCAATTCTTCAAGATCTACATCGTCAAGCCTTGGCGACATGTCCATGATGAAATCAAATACATCAACATTGCGTGTTTTTGCCGCCATTATGAGTGGATGCTCTTTATCACCATAGATCGTATTGATATTCACCCCATGGCGAAACAATAGTTTCATGATATCCAATTGTTTATACTTTATCGCATAATGAATTGGCTGATACCCTTTATAGTCAGAACTTGTGAGCATTCCTTTGGAAAGGAATATCTCCACCATTTCTTTATTTCCAGATTTTATAGCATAAAAGAATGCTTTAATTGTTGTCTCATCAAATACATTGATTGAGAGTCCAATGTCCATGAAGCCCTTGAGATTCTCACCGTCTTCTTCATTTGCAAGTGCAATCAACACTTCCGGATTGATGGAAACCTGTATCCCTTGCTCTTGGAAAAATTCCAAAAGCAAGGTGATATTTTCCGGTTTGCCAACTTGAATGCAGGCATCGAAGATTTCAGGTTCGGCAATCAACTTGGAGCAAATGTCCGGACATTGCCCAAGCATTACCCTGATTGTTTCCTGAGAAGCAGAATGCAGATACCATCCTAAAACAGTATCCTGATTGCTCAACTTCGCAAATGGATCGGCTCCGGATGCAAGCAAATACCCAATAAACACGCTATCATCAGCTTCCAATGCAAATGATAATGGAGTATTATCATTTCTTACATCATAGGCATTGATATCAAGCTTTGCATCAAGCAATAGCTTGGTTACTTCAAAATCAGCACAATATGTTGCTGCAAAGAGCAATTCATATAATGCCCAATCTCGAATTTGAGCAGGAATGCAATGGCTCGCCTCGGATAAAAGAAATTCCGCGCAAAGCATTCTTCTTTTCGAATCACGATTGCGAATCTCAATGGAAAGTCGATCGCAAATGACATCGATGCTTGTTTCCTTTTTCGAGGAAAGCAATTGAATGAATTGAGAAAACTCAATTTCTCTTCCGGATTCACCCTGGAATCCATCTTGTAGGGGGTTCGTCATATCAAAACCTCTTGTAGGTTTGGTTTCAAAAAAGCGGCAAGGTCCGTGGAAACGCCTATTGCGATTCGTTCGGAATGCTTATTCAAGTATGTTGTCATGCCCTGATTCATGTATGTCTCAAAGAGACCCTACTCTGTCAATCAACAAGATAATACTTAAAAGCTTTGCCTTTAATGACACAAATATAAGAGTTTCTGAGCAAAAAACAAAAAAGTTTATTTAATAACCAACTTTTAGCGCTTAATATGTTTAGAAACAGCCTCTTAAATTTATTTTCGGTTTTCAAAACCTTTTATTTAAGCGGTTACTCAGGTTTTCTGACACTTTGTGCCATTTGCCGGGACATTAACGAGGCACATTTGAACTTATTGTGAGAGTTCTTGATTTAATGTGTAAGAAAGCTGATCCCAATGGACAAAACCCCGTGAGATAACCCTGATTCCCTCGGTTTCCCTTAATAGTAGGGCAGGATATGATTCAATACCCAATGCCTCCGCTTCCTTGAAATCTTCCTTTGCTGCATCAATATATTCTTGTTTTGATACAAAGTTAATAAAACTTTTTGGGTCAAACCCCATTGCTTTAGCCAATCGACCATAGTCTTTTGGTTCAGCTGTTTGTAATCCATGTATGTAAATGTCTTTGTGTATTGCTGTTAGGAATGAGAAGATGCTATCGGGTTTCTCCTTTTTACATATTTGAATTGCAATCGATGGTTGGAACGAAGTAAGGATTTGTGTTCCTTTCTGTAAAATCGTGTCAAGGAATAATGGACTAAATTCCGCACCGGTATGTTGTGTGACTTGTGCCGTTGCTTTTTTGAGGAAGGGCGCTATTTTTCCAATTGGACCCACTTTTTCATCGATGATCATCCCGCCTGTCACCACTTTGAAATTCACTTTGTCTTTATAGGTGTCATAGACTTTTTGCATCACCGGAGAGAACCCATAGCACCAGCCGCAGAGGGGATCCATGACATAGATCAGTGTTGGTTTTTCCTGAGCATGCATGATTGTAATCGAACAAAGAAAAAGCAGTGTGATGATTATGTTCATTGTTGATTCCTTATGTGAATTTGCAATGCAAAAATGGGTAAATTGTCAACATGAACATGCAAGCATATAAAGAACTGGTCAAATCTTTTTTCAATCATCCGGAAACAAAGTTCATTCTTCCCTCTGCTTTATTGTATTGTGGAATCATGATCTTTTTTGGCTCATTGATCATGTTTGGATTCGGCGTTGCTCCCGTTTTGTTCAAAGTTTTGCCAAGCAAGGATTTGGCAGGTTTGGCAAATCAATCGATTCTATTGCGCATGGTGATTCTTCAAGCTGCGGGTTTATTGATCATGGCTTTTGGATTATTTCTCCTTCGAAGATGGTCCAGCGGATTAATACGAAGATCGATGTGGTTTGTGTTTGGATTAATCAACTTGATATATGTGCTCTATGGTGTCGTGATTCAATACACGATGTTCTCTCTCGTGCCCGCAATAGGATCTTTCGACAATCCATTGCCATCAGGATTACAAGCATTGGATCAATTTTCAATGCTACATAAACTCTACTCATTTCTTTCTTCACTTGCAGCATTGCTTTCTTTGTCGATGATGATATTGCACATGTATGCAAATAGAGGGAATGTCCCAAAAGATGAATAGCATAGTGATGAATATTCAAAAGAAAAAGGATTGACTTGATGTCAATCCTTTTTCTTTTTTAGGGATTATCAATTATTCCCGGCTATGAGATTCAATGCACTACCGGCTTTGAACCAACCGATTTGTTGATCATTCATCGTATGTTTGACCGTGATTGCATCACTGCTTCCATCAGCATGAGCAATATGCATTTCAAGTGTTTTGCCCGGAGCAAGCATTGTAATGTCTATTGAAATCACATCGCCCTCTTTGAAGAGTTCATAGTCAGCGGCATTTGTGAATGTGAGTGGCAACATTCCTTGCTTTTTCAGATTTGTTTCATGAATACGCGCAAATGATTTCACGAGAATGATTTTGCCACCGAGAAAACGGGGCTCCATTGCGGCATGTTCGCGAGAAGAACCTTCGCCATAATTCTCTTCTCCAACCACAACCCAATAAGCGCCGCGAGCTTTATAATCACGAGCAACTTTTGGGACTTCATCATATTCACCGGTGAACATGTTCTTGATTGTATTTGCTTTGTCATTCACATAATTGATGGCACCAATCAACATATTATTGGAGATATTGTCGAGGTGACCGCGGAAGCGCAACCATGGACCCGCCATGCTGATATGATCAGTCGTACACTTTCCTTTTACCTTGATGAGCAAAGGCATATTTTGATATTCTTCGGGCTTTGGTGCATTAAATGGTGACAATGCCTGCAAGCGTTGTGATTCTGGTGCAATCACAACATTTACAGAAGATCCATCTTGCGCAGGAGCAACAAAACCATGTTCATCAGGAACAAATCCACCGTCGGGTAATTCTTTGCCTCTTGGTGGATTCAGCATGATGCCATTGACAGGTTCTTTCGTGAAATCAACCGTTAAATCTCCTGTCAATGCAAAACCAATCACGGTTTCAGGTGAAGCCACGAATGCATGTGTATCAGGATTGCCATCATTTCTGGCTGTAAAATTTCTATTGAAAGAAGTGATGATTGAATTTTTGTCGCCTTTTTGAACATCATGTCGCTTCCATTGACCAATGCATGGTCCGCATGCATTTGCCAACACTTTTCCACCGACTGATTCCATGGCTGTCAATAAACCATCGCGTTCAATCGTTGCACGCACTTGTTCTGATCCCGGAGTGATAGTGAATTCACTTTTTGTTTTGAGTCCTTGAGATGCAGCATAAGAAGAAATCTCTGCAACACGACTCATGTCTTCATAACTTGAATTCGTGCAAGACCCAATCAAAGCAACACGCAATTCTGCCGGCCAATTGTTTTCTTTCACAGCTTTGGTGAATTCGCTGATTGGCATTGCGCGATCGGGAGTGAAAGGTCCATTGACATGTGGTTCAAGGGCATCCAAATCAATATGAATCACTTGATCATAATATGCTTCCGGATTTGCAATCACTTCATCATCTGCGCGCAAATGTTCCATAACTGCAGAAGCCAAATCTGCAATGTCTGATCTATCCGTTGAACGGAGATAACGCATCATGGATTCATCACATGGGAAGATCGATGTTGTTGCGCCGATTTCAGCACCCATATTGCAGATGGTGCCTTTCCCTGTTGCGCTGAATGAAGCACATCCATCGCCAAAATATTCCACGATTGCGCCTGTTCCGCCTTTCACGGTGAGGATGCCTGCAAGTTTCAAAATCACATCTTTTGCGGATGTCCAACCACTCATTTTCCCGGTCAATTTTACGCCGATGAGTTTTGGCATTTGCAATTCCCATGGCATACCTGCCATCACATCCACTGCATCTGCGCCACCAACACCAATTGCAATCATGCCAAGTCCGCCGGCATTTGGTGTATGAGAATCCGTACCAATCATCATACCGCCGGGGAATGCATAATTTTCCAATACAACTTGATGAATGATTCCTGCACCCGGCTTCCAAAAACCGATGCCATATTTTTGAGATACTGATCCAAGAAAAGCGAACACTTCATCATTTTCTATCAATGATTGCTTCAAATCATTGTCAGCTCCATGCTCTGCTCGAATCAAATGATCACAATGAACGGTTGATGGAACCGCAACCTTTGGAATACCGGCACTCATGAATTGAAGTAAAGCCATTTGGGCAGTTGCATCTTGCATGGCAACACGATCAGGATTGAAATCAACATAGGATGCTCCGCGTTGATGAGGCGCAGAAGGTATCGCCGTCATATGTGCATAGAGAATTTTCTCGGCAAGAGTCAAAGGTTTGCCAAGAAGAGTTCTTGCCTGTTGAACTTTCCCCGGAAGTGCGGAATACACGTTCCGTATCATCTCAAGATCGAATGCCATGATTGTTATAACCGTTTGGTGAAACAAGATTCAGTATGTGAGGTTTTGTCCAATGACAAAATGTTTACAAATATCGGTATTTGACAACAAAAAATCCCCTGTCGATATCTCATCAACAGGGGATTTCGGAATAAAATTTCAGAAATGCTTTATTCTGACAGCATGATTTGTTCTGTTTGAATGAATTTTGCTGTTTCCAAGCGCAGAATATAAGCACCTGAGCCAATGTTAAGGTCTGACAAGTCCACTTCCAAGGCATAGTCGCCAGCTTTGATTTGATCATTCAATAGCACGGCAACGCAATGACCGAGCGTATTGTAGATGCCAATCTTTGCATGGCCATCCAAACCAGTGCTGAATGGGATGGTGACTTTTCCTGAAGATGGATTCGGATATGCGCCTTTGAGGGCATATTGACCTGTTGCAAAACGAACGCCACGAATATTTCCTGCGCAGTCGAAAATCAATGCAATTTTTCCTGGACGATTTTCAATGCGAGTATATCCTAATTTGATCAAATCCTTATCACCATTGTCATTCAGGATTGTCAAGTTTGAACCAAGCGGAGTATTTTTATTCGTATCAAGATATCCTTTCATCTTGAATTTGAATAATGTACCTGTTCCCGAAAGTTGTGTTGGACCGCTCATGCGAACGACAAATTCTCCGGGCTTAACGAT
This sequence comes from Candidatus Kapaibacteriota bacterium, assembly GCA_049426725.1. Classification (GTDB taxonomy): domain Bacteria; phylum Bacteroidota; class Ignavibacteria; order Kapaibacteriales; family UBA961; genus UBA961. The sequence goes on along the minus strand of JBMSYN010000025.1, from coordinate 9,988 downwards.
TTGCGCGCTATTGATTTTCCAATTGCTTGTCATATTTCCTACGACTAGGTCTTCGGTTCCAAGCAATGGTTCTGCAACAGTTGGATTATAATTGATTGTTGCTTGGAAATTTCTGACTTCCGCACGATCAAGATTTTCCAATCTTGCAATGCTTGCTTCTTTGTCACTCAATTCCAAAGTCAACCAATCTGAAATGCCACCTGGCTTTACTGTATAACTTTCACTGCCAACACGCACAAGAGATACAATCTCATCAGGAATACCGGTTAATGTTGATGTATATTCACCGGCATTTGTGGTATAGGTGATTGTTGCTACATCATTCAATATTGCATTGTTCACATCTGTGCGAATCATTGTCGGACTAAATGTGACATCCACGGTCAATGCATTTCCCGGTGCAATCGTTGCCGGCAATTGCATTGTTGAATTTGCCTTCCACACGAATGCTCCATTGCCTTGAGGATTACCTATGGAGGTGACAGTCATTGGAGCATCACCGATATTTTTCAATTCTACTTGACCTGTTTTTTTCAATGTGATGAATTGCTTCAAAGTGATGTCTGTGGGTTCGCCTTTTGGTGAACCTTGTGGTTCCACATAAGCTTTCAGTTCGGTTTGAACTGTTTCAGGAGCATCAGATTCAAGTACCACCGTAGCATTGAATGTAGTTGGTGCAGTGACTGTTCCGGCTGTAAAGATGATTGGCAATGACAATACATTTGCTCCATTGTCTTTTACAAGAGTCAATGGATATGCACCAGCATTTACAAAGAATGAAGGATCGATCGTGAATTTGCTTGCATCGGGTCCGATGATTTTGATGCCGCCATTTGCATTCATCAATGTGAGATCCATTGTACCATTCGAAGTGATTTCAGCATTGAGTGATTTGGTGTCATTTGGCAATATTGTTCCAAAATCAATTGATGGCGTCATTGCAATATGCGGTTGAACACCAATGCCTTTCAATGTGGCATTAACTGATTTATCAACACCATTATCTTTGCCGGTCAAAGTGATGGTAAGTTCATAAGGTCTTTCACCTGTGCGATTTCCCTTCACCCATTCAGGCAAGAAATGAACATCAAGAGTTTTGAATTCATTTTCACCGAGTCTATTTGCAACTTGATTTGTTGGAACGGTAAAATATGACCCATCTGCACCAGAAATTGTCATGACAATATCTGTCAATGGCGTTGAACCGGAATTTCCATATTCAATCGTTGTTTGATAGCCATTTGCTTTTGTGGATGGTGTCACGAAATCATCCAATACGCGACGTTCTTTCCAATCATATCCATTGAGAATTGGACCTGCCTCGACAGCCATCCCTTTCCAGTCTGAATATATTTTAATATCATCGGTATTGCATGTGAGCATTGCTCTTGTTTCACGCTGAACATTTGCTGATGCACCCGGTGTGAAGACAACTTTGAATGGGAATTCTCCATTTGCTTTGATTGTCAATGGGAAATTCTCAATCAATCCTTCAACGCGAGGAAAATATTGTTTGTCTGCATCCGGCCAATTGATTCCGGTGACCACGATATCCACTTTGCGAGTATTGCGAATCAATACATCCAATTTGCGTTCTGAGTTGACGGGCACTTTGCCAAAATCAGCATCGCCTGTATACACTTGTGGTTTGATTGGAAGCAGACGAAGCTCTGTGAGTGATACTTCGCGACATTCCAAAACTGCAATCAATGAATCAACGATTACGCCTGATTTTACTTCCAAGCTTGTTGCAGGAATCTCAATTGTTCTTGATGCCTGTGGAGCCAATGTGACTGGGAATATTCCGTTTGGAAGTACAAATTCCTTGCTCTTGAATTTTAATTTGAGTTCTTTGATGACAGTAGTTTGCTTCTTGCTTGGATTTGTGAGCGTGATCGTCTGCTTCACGGTATCACCAACGCCAACCATACCATAATTGATTGCCAAAGGATCAGCAGACAATTCTTCCGGTGTATAGGTATATGTGCGCTCGACAAATTTACCAGAGCGTGTTGTTGCGCGAATGATTCCTGTAGCCGGCTTTGACATGTCAATCACGCTAAGCATGAATGTTGTCTCTTTCAAACCAAGAATATTATCATCAGGCAAGGTAAGTTTCATGTTTGAACTTTGTTGCATGTCAAGACGAAGATTCAACAAAGCAGCACATTCACTTTCAACAGGCAATACTCCTGCTGTTCCATTGATGATGCCACATTTTGGATCGCCTGAAATCAATACTGAATCTTCACAAGGCATGGAAGCATTGACAGCAACAGGATAGGCATAAGCATAATTTTTAAAGCCACCTGTTGGATCATCCCAATGTCCATAAGAGTATGCAGCGAATTGTGCACCTTCGATGATATGGCTTCCAATTCCAACTTCTTTATTTGCAAAACTATATGGGGTTCCCTTATACTCTTTGATTGAAGAACCAAAGAATGTTTGGAATAATTTTCCATCAATCTTCAGCTTGCCAACATCTTCTGTGCGGAAAGTGACATAGACATAATTATTGTTTTCAGTCGGAGAGTAAAACACCGCACTTGATGGCCAAGCATGAAGCGGGGTTAATGTTGTGAGTTCTCCATTTCCGGCAAAGACATGACCCAATGGACTTTCGCCTTTGTCTGCTTCATAAAAATGTTGAAGCCATGCCTTCATGTATTGTCCAACAATGATCGGCTTATTTGATTTGTAATATCCGGGATCCACCAAACTCAGAATATCGAAATATTCTCCGGCTTTCATAGGCACATTGAGTTGCTTCATGCCCGTTCCGTCTTGACGCATTTGGCTGACAATCGTTCCGTCTTCTGTTGCGACAAATCGAATTAATTCACCTTCTTCTTGGGGTCCTGTGAATTTTCTGTTTGGGGTGAGCTTGCGTGGTGCCGACATAAATTCAGTACCAGTTGCCGTTGTCGGCATCAACATCTCAACATAGGCATTACGAAGCATGTCCGTACGAATGCCATGAAATGTTTCTTCAAAACGAGGAAATGCACCCTTTGTGTGCCCACTCACAACTCCAATTGGTTTATTTGACTCAACCAAAGAACCGGTCAAGTCACCTTTTGAATTGTGATGATACAAAGAATCAACTTCAGCGAGTACTACAAATACTTCGCCTTTGTTCAATACAACTGTTCCCACACCTTTCTCGGTGCGTGCTTTTGCCCTGATATTTACTTTTGTGTCATCATAAGCAGCCATGATCATGATTTGTCCGGGATGCATCTTATCATCACGATCCTGAAAATTATTCAGTGTGCGATATGATTTACCCCACAATTCTACGGGCAATGCTTTATACACCGCACCGGATGATCTCCAATTATTAGCAACTGTCACCGAAAATGGATCTGATGCAAAAAGTCTGACACCATGCGGGCGTGCAACTTCGCTTTCATCATTGACAAGTTCGCTTGGCAGATTGACAATCTTCACGGTATTTGCCGTGAGTGCAATCGTTGTTTCATATCCAATTCCTTCTGCTTTGAGAGTGACAGTCGTATTGACTTTCGAGGAAAGCCACAATTCATAAGCACTTTGACCACCGGACAATAAATCTGCCGGATATTTTTGGCATGCTGGAATCCCGATATAATAATCGGTCCCATCACTGACATCTCCACTTCCTCTTTTTTCATTGTAATCAGTCACCTGAGCATTCAATGAAATGGAAGTAGTTACAATGATAATTAAAGAGAATAATCTCCACATGGAAGCAATAATCATGTGTTCTCTTTCCTTTGAAAATGTATGAGTGAGTTAACTATGTTCGGGATTTCTGAAATGACATCTCATTCGCCATTTCATCACATCATGATTGAACCTGAACAATCTGTAGACAGAAGTGAAGTTCGGGAGGAAAAATAATGTGCTTTCCAATGTCGCATATTACGATAAAAAAATGGTATAGCCATGTAAAAACTTCCATTATCGCAGCTATTACATATTATGGGGAAATTTCATTGAGAATGTCCAAGATCATTTTTGCTAAATGGGGTGGAGGCGGCATTCGGGAGAAGCATAAATCATGAGGATTATAAAACAAAAAAGCACAATCTCTGGGATTGTGCTTTCTTGGTATTGGTCAGGATATATTTTCTTTATTTCGACAAGGCTTGAGTCACTTTATTCGCAGCATCTTCAAGTGTTGTTGCAACCAGGAATTCCATGCCGGAATTTTTGAGGATTTCACCGGCTTCAACAGCATTTGTTCCTTCGAGGCGAACGATTACCGGCGTTGAAACGGAAACTTGTTGAAGTGCCTGTACAATTCCATTTGCCACGCGATCGCAGCGAACAATGCCACCAAAAATATTGATGAGCACACATTCAACAGCAGGGTCATTGGTCATGATGCGGAATGCATTTGCAATGCGTTCGACATTGGCTCCGCCACCAACATCCAAGAAATTGGCAGGTTTGCCACCCGCCAATTGAATGATGTCCATTGTGGCCATTGCCAAACCGGCGCCATTGACCATGCAACCAACATTTCCATCAAGCTTGATATAATTCAAATTGAATTTTGAAGCTTCCACTTCGAGAGGATCTTCTTCTTCAATATCACGAAGTTCCAAATATTCTGTGTGACGATATAATGCATTGTCATCAAAATTGACTTTTGCGTCCAATGCAATGAATGTACCATCATTTGTCACGACAAGCGGATTGATTTCCAACATGCTGCAATCCATGTCTTCATAAGCACGATACAATGTATCGATGAATGACACAAAGCTCTTGAATGCTGCACCACTCAATCCCAAACCAAATGCCAAACGACGGGCTTGGAATTGCTGGAATCCGATGCATGGATCAACATATTCTTTCAAGATTTTCTCTGGTGAATGTTCGGCAACTTCTTCAATATCCATACCACCTTCGGTTGAAACCATGATGATATTGCGAGAAGAATCGCGATCGAGCAAAATGCTACAATAATATTCATGTGCGATATTGCAACCTTCTTCGATGAACATGCGGCGAACAACTTTACCCGCCTCACCTGTTTGAATTGTCACAAGTGTATTGTCAATCGTAGCTTGAGCATATTCTTTTGCCTTTCCTGCAATGTCACCCTCATGAATCACGGTCACGCCACGAACAGGCTTGCCATACAATTCGATGACTTCTCTTGTTGTCGTATCATGAATGATTCCCTTTCCGCGACCTCCGGCATGGATTTGTGATTTCAACACAACCACATTGATGCCATTATCAATGAATTCAGTCTTCGTGATATTCCATGCTTCATCTGCAGAAAAAACTGGTTTGCCTTTCAATACTGGCACATTATAGCGACGCAATAACTCTTTGGCTTGATACTCGTGAATATTCATGATGGTGTACCGGGTGATAAATTTGTTTCGTGATTCCTCGCTGAACCACTAAATTGTTCTCTTAAAAACAGACCCAAAATTACCAAATTGACATGGCATAGCCAAAACCATGTAACTACCATGAAAATTGGAATCTTTTATCTTTCTCTGATTGCCACGGTTTTGGTCTATTTGACCATAAAACCAATGCTGGAATCAAATGAAATCGGCAGTGAGGGCAATCCCATCCGCATTTTGCTCACCCCTTCCGTTGATGCTCAAAAATTGAGCAATTCAGCAGATAGTCTCGTCGCTTATCTTGAGGCAAAAACGGGATATCATGTTGTAGCCACTTTTCCAACAAGCTTTATAGCGGTTGTGGAGGCATTTGGAAGCGGTAAAGCGGACATCGCAGCCATGAATACTTTCAGCTATATTCTGGCTCATCAAAAATATGGGGTGAAAGCAACTTTGAAAGTGATTCGCAGAGATGGTGAAACCACATATCGAGGTCAATTCATTGCGAGAGCAAATAGCGATATCAATTCAATTCAAGATCTTCGTGGTAAAAAAATTGCATTCGTGGATGCAGCATCAACTTCGGGTTATATTTTGCCGAAGGCAATGCTGGATAAAGAGCATATCAAACCTGCGGAAGAAGTGTTTGCAATGCGACATGACAATGTGGTCACCATGGTTTATCAATCACAAGTTGATGCAGGTGCAACATATTTTTCTCCACCGGACAAAAAAACAGGTGAGATTCTCGATGCGCGAGCACGCGTGGTAAAACAGTATCCGGATATTTTCTCCAAAGTGAAAATCATTGGTTTCACGGAAAGCATCCCAAATGATCCATTTGTGTTTCGCTCTGATTTTCCTGAAGACATGAAAAAAGAATTGATTCAAGCATTGCTTGATTTCCAATCCACGCCTGCCGGACGCGAGACTTTGTATGCCACATATAGCATCGAGGGATTGGCTCCAACATCAGACAAAGATTATGATGTGCTTCGCACCATGATCAACACATTCGGTGGAGATTTGGAAAAAGCTCTGAAGAAAAAATAATCAGTGATTGATCAAGGCAAGATCATGAACATTCCGGAACGCAAGTGTCCATCTATTATTCCCCGTACAACATAGACTCCACCGGGTAATCCATTTGTTTGAATAATCCCGTCTTTTCCCTCTCGAATGAATTCACCCTGCATTGAAAAAACAGATACATCATTTACAGCATCCATCACGCGCACGGTTCCACCATTCTCTCCGGCATGAATTGGATTGGGTGCAATATTCATTTGTTCAGAAATGATTCGCTGTTCATGAATGACGGCAATACCATCAAGATCAAATCCACATGAAGAAAAAGGCGTAGGCCAAGGATCATTTATGATGTTTCCCCTAGAATCCCTGCTTGCAAATCGAGGTTCTATTGCACCAATCACATCAATCACTCGAACATGCGTGACAGCTTGAATGTCTAAGCCAACACTATCTTTCAATGATGCAAGATCGAATGGCGTTCCATATCCCCCGCGATATTTTCCTGCAAGATTGTGTATTGCTCGCACATCGGGTATGCGCATGAATGGTCCGATCTGTTGCATTGTTTGCGTGAGCGATACGGAAGGAAAACGCACAAAATGCACTCCATCACTGCTCACTTCCACAAATGCGAATTCCAAAAAATAATCATCGAATGCATTTTCGAATACCGCGAAATCAGCTCCCGGTCCATCAGTGATTGGATATTGGAATGTCATGGTGGCAATGCCTCCATCGCCCAAACTGATGACTGCATTGTCAGCAGGACCAATCGCAAAAGTGGCATCTTCTACAGACACTTTCCCATTGGAAGATTCCGCAATGGAAATATATCCTGGGGCAATCATGCAAGACACACCCCAATTCAATCCGGGGTGATCAGCGGGAATGGCATCGCAATCAGGTGTGCCCACTCGATCAGGAAATTGCGCATGCATATTTGCGATGCACAAGAACATCACAAATATCAAACTCACAAAGTTCATGCTTGTTCGGTTTTTGCAATGGGAAAATTCAATTGCTTTCCGGCTAAGGCAAATCCACCAAAAAGTATTCCGGAATACATCAAATCACCAAAGAAACTTCCCTGAAGAAAAGGCAAACCGGCAGCATAACTCATCATCAATCCCTCAATGGTTTGAGGATAAAGAGGATTGCCTAGCCATGCGCCAAAATTGGTGAGCAAAAAGAAAATAGTTGTTGCCAATATGCTTCCGGACATGATGCGAGCAATGGAAACAGATGAGAATAAAAAGAGTCCCATCATGATGATGATTGCATAACTAGCATAAATCCATTCTGATCCGGAATAAAACCAAGTGAATTCATTAAAAAGATGTGCATAGACAACATTATTGATGAACAAATCACTGAGCCACGTTCCCAAAAATGGAATTGCAAAAGCCATCCATTTGCGTGAAAAATATGCTGAACCAAGCAAACCCATTGCGGCAATGGGCGACATATTATATGGATGTGGAATGATTCTGCCGAATGCGGCTAGGAGAATGAGTGCTATGAGGAATAATAAGCGCTTTTGCATCTGTGAATTCATGATACGAACACCTTGTGAAAAGGAGATTGTGAGGCAAAGGACGCTGCCGTACCATGGATGCCTGCACTTTCTCGTGAGTGCTATGCATTGGCTTTCAAGGGAAGTATCTGGCTGATCCACGAGGGATTCACAGTTGCACGACAGCTCAGGATTTACACCTGATTCCTTCTTTTGTTTATGACAAACTTGAAGCCTATGTCAAATTTAATGATGCAAATCTACTTGTTTTTTTTCTTTATCAAAGGATTTCCGCAATATCATGAGAGATTTTGCAAAACAGACACCAAATCCCTCTCGGTTGCTATGCGCATCTTTTTTCGGATGCTAAACCTGTGATTTTCCACGGTTCGCACTTGAATGGTAAATAATTCAGCAATCTCCTTGGTAGTCATCCCCGCCTTCAATAGTGTGGCAATGCGAATCTCCTGATGGGATAGGTTCGGAAATTTCTTGCACAATGCTTCCATGAATGGCTCATTGAACATCCTCAATTGAGAATGAAACAATTCCCAATCCCGCTTTTTTGGACCTTCCACTTGGAGCATTTTCATGACTTCTTTGATCGTGAGCTTATGATCCACACGGTCCAGATCCTTGGTAAGACTTTGCAATTGCTTGAATGCCTGACCAATCACGTCCTTGAGCTGAATCAACTCCAGAGTCTTGCTCATCAACTCGGATTGCATCGAAGAAAAAGAAGTGTCCTTTTCCTTTCTTCGTGTCCCATTCGAAGTCTTCCTTACATTCTTTCCCAAACCCGCATTCTGTAGTCTCTTCTTCGCCATGTAACCTCTATTACTGAATTTACCCAAGCATGTTAAAATGCTACCTAAACCCAATGGACAAATTTATGAGGTCGAAATCATGAATCATTACTGAAACACTACTGATTTTTTTACGTTTTTTGAGACATTTCAGCAGAAATACATGATGATTAGGGGTATTTCAATATCAATCCCTTGAAATCACCGCTCTATGAAGATTAATGGAGTATGAGAAGAGGAAGGATTTCTTGATCGATGACAATTGTATAATACCCTGAGGGAAGATGTCCAACAGACATGATATGAATGGGCGAATCTGCAATGCCTGACATGACGATGTTCCCAAGCATGTTCACGATGCTGATTTGTGGTTTGAAATATGGATGTTCTATGCGCAATTCAGCATCCGCCGGTTGATGCAATATGCGAGAGCTTTGTTCTTTCTCTCTTGGCAATGCAGTAACTCGGATATAGGAAAATGGATCGGATATTTCTGAACATTCATCCTTATTCCAAATGCGAACTCGATATAATCCTGAAGAATCGGGTCTGAACCACTGATTGCGAGCAGCATTGATTTCTCCTTTATCGGAGTACCATTGATATGCTATTGCACTTGCTGTAATGAGTGAATCACCTTGCAAAGAAATGATGGGTTTTGCCGGTAATGCATTGAATGTGATATTCACGGTGTCTGAACGCCACATACATCCCTTATCATCTTCAATATCTGCCCAATATGTTCCACTCTGCGTGATGTTTCGAATGCCTTGCACTCCATCAGACCATTTCACTGCACGAAATGAACCATCTACTCTAAGCACAACTGTATCTCCAATGCACGATTGTTGTTTTCCAATCACTGAAATGATGGGAGATATTCGCGCATGAACTCGCAATGTGTCACTCACACTATAGATGCATTGTCCTTGCTTTCTTTCCAGTGTAATTAATCCTTGTTGATTTACTCGTACAATCACGGAATCTCTGTCATTTGGTCCGATGATTTCTCCACCGATGATATTCCATGTTTGCGTGAATTGTGCCACTGATGGAGAACGCAATGTGATAAGCTCTCCCGGACATCGCGCTTCATTTCCGAGTATCTGCATGCTAGGAGCAGGGATACTTTGAATGATGATTGAATCGGATCGCATGCTACAACCGCTTGCTGTTATTCCATCAACAAAGACTGTATCTTTTGCGCGAATGGAAATCGATTTTTTAGTCGACCCATCCTTCCAACGATATGTTGCTAGATCGCCCATTGCTTCAAGCACGAT
>JBMSYN010000024.1:0-25334 GCA_049426725.1 Candidatus Kapaibacteriota bacterium | reverse complement strand
GTACCCGTTTCATCGGCTATGCTCGAAATCCAGCGCGAGTGAACAAAAAAATGCCCCACTTTTCTGTGAGGCATTATATCATTTCGTGATCAATTTGTCTTGAAGAATTTCTTTAGGCACGCGATAGACTTGTTTGACAAGTCGCATTTTTTCGAGGATCCAAATGAGATATCCCGACAAATCAATTTGCCACCAGGCAAGACCATGAAATGCGGAGCGAGGAAATGCATGATGATTATTATGCCAGCCCTCGCCCATCGCAAGTATTCCTACGATGAAATTATTTTTTGAAGCATCTTGTGTATTAAACATTCTGCCACCAAGTATATGGCAAAAAGAATTCACACTCCATGTAAAATTCAAAGCCAAGAATAAACGCACAAAACCACCCCATAATAATCCTTCCAAGCCGCCTATTAAGAATGGAATGAACAAACCAAGCATGGACCAAGCAAAAAATGTGGCATCAAAAAATGTGACCATTTTATCCTGTTGAAACTTCTTGCCAAATGTTTGGCGTGCCTGCAAATGAACTTCGGGATCTATGGAAAAAATCCAACCGCAATGCGCATGAAGCCATCCTTTGAATGTTGGGCTATGGGGATCATCCTCTACATCAGTATTTGCATGATGCTTCAAATGTATGCTCGCCCAATTGGATGGCGGACCCTGCAATGCCATTGAACCAAGCATGAGTAGGATGAATCGTACAAATGGATGCGCAGTGAAACTCTGATGCACGAGCATGCGATGAAATCCCATCGTGATGCCAAGCTCGGTAAGCACGGTGAGCGCAATGCACATGATGAAATTATCCCAAGAAAAATGACCCTGGAATGCCAAAATAACCGCTGTGATTGTTCCCAAAGTTGGCAAAACAATCAACATGAGGAAATATATGATCACCTGAATTTGGTGAGAATAGGGTTTATTCACGGATTTGTCCAAAATAATAGTAAAAGTGGTGAAACTTCTTGCCGTAAAAGCACTGAAGCGGGTCTGATACATATTCCGTATTTTTGCAGTGGGTTGTATGTCCGAATATGTGCTGCATTCTGCATCAGACATTCAAATATACGGACTTGACACATTGCATAATCACTCATTCCTCATCCTTTGATATGGGAATTTTCAAGTAAGGACTTCTCTCTATGTGCGGAATCGTTGGATATATCGGTCATCAAAAGGCTTCAGACATCATCATCAATGGATTAAAACTCCTTGAATATCGTGGATATGATTCCGCCGGCATCGTGACGAATGAATCAGGACATCTCTTGATTCAGAAAAAAGCGGGTAAGGTGAAAGACTTAGAAAAAATATTGAACCTAAGCTCGATGCTGAGCAATATCGGAATTGGTCATACCCGCTGGGCAACGCATGGCGAACCGAATGATGTGAATGCACATCCACATACAGATAGCACAGGCAAAATTGCGCTCGTGCATAATGGCATAATTGAAAATTATACCGCCCTCCGAAAAAAACTCATCAAAGATGGATATTCATTCACTTCGGAAACAGATTCCGAAGTGCTCGCTGTGTTCATCGGCTCTCTCTATTCCAATGGCAATGACCTTGAAACTTCCGTGCGTCTTGCGCTCAATGAAGTGGAAGGTACTTTCGGTATTTGCGTCATGTGCTCTGATGATCCCAATACCATGATTGCAGCTCGCAGGGGTAGTCCAATCGTTGTTGGAATCGGCGATGGAGAATTCATCGTGGCTTCCGATGCATCGGCGATCATTCAGCATACAAGACAAGTGATTTATCTTGCCGATAATGAAATGGCGGTGATTACTCGTCATGGCGTGACCACAAAAACAATAGATAATGTAATCACCAATGAACAAATCGAACAAATTGAATTTGATTTGGATGCGATAGAAAAAGGTGGATATAATCACTTCATGTTGAAGGAAATCTATGAGCAACCTTCCACATTTCGTGATGCACTTCGCGGGCGATTACTCACCGAAGAAGGCAATGTGAAACTTGGTGGTTTGAATCCCGTTGCCAAAGAATTGCGCAATGCTCGACGCATCATCATTCTTGCTTGTGGCACTTCCTGGCATGCCGGACTCGTTGGCGAATACATGATTGAACGCCTTGCACAAATTCCCGTTGAAGTGGAATATGCCTCAGAGTTTCGATATCGCACACCAATCATTTATCCGGATGATGTGATCATTGCGATTTCTCAAAGCGGTGAAACCGCCGATACTTTGGCGGCACTCAAAGAAGCAAGACTCAAAGGCGCAACTGTTCTCGGTATCGTAAATGTGGTGGGAAGTTCTATCGCGCGTGAAACACAGGCGGGTGTTTATTCTCATGCAGGACCTGAAATCGGCGTTGCCTCCACAAAAGCATTTACTTCACAATTAGCTGTGCTATCACTTCTTGCTTTGCATCTTGGACGCATGAATAAAGTGTCTTCCATAGAAGGTAAAAGAATTGCAGAAGCGCTCGACTCCATACCTTCCAAAATTGAAGATATTTTAAAGCAGGAAAATACCATTCAGGAAATTGCGCAAGAATATCAAGATGCGAGAAATTTCTTGTATTTGGGTCGTGGGTATAATTTCCCTGTTGCTCTTGAAGGCGCATTGAAATTGAAAGAGATTTCTTATATCCATGCCGAAGGATATCCTGCAGCAGAAATGAAGCATGGTCCAATTGCACTTGTCGATGAAAATATGCCCGTGGTATTCATCGCAACTAAAGATGACATTTATGATAAAGTGATTTCCAATATTCAAGAAGTGCGCGCGCGCAAAGGCAAAGTGATTGCCATTGCAACCGAAGGCGATACGCAGATTGAATCAGTGGCAAATCATGTGATTTATATTCCCGATACACTTCCCATGCTCACCCCTGCTTTGGCGGTAATTCCCCTGCAATTACTCGCATATCACATTGCAGTCTTGCGCGGTTGCGATGTTGATAAACCACGCAATCTGGCAAAATCAGTAACCGTGGAGTAGTATGTTAGGGTTGATTTTGGTTTTATGGTAGAATCAGCTGACTTGGACATTGTTTTAGTCTTCTGTCTGAGGCTGTTTTTACTGCAATTCTCCTCCATGATAATTGGGATATTGAAGTTAATTGTGAACATATGAACCTGTTTTTCAGGATCATAGGATACATTGATGCTCCTCAGGACCCCTCGCAAGATCTCATACTTGGAAGATTCAGGTATATGCATACTGCGGCCCATTTCTTTCCCGAATCTGTCTATCCATTGAATCCACATATTTGTATCATCAAGTGTGGTAAGGGAATTCCTTAAGTCCTCCATTTCAACTTTTGTCCTATTATATTTCTTATTTAGCTCGTGTTTAATGGACTTATAGACTTCTACAGAGGGGTAACTGCCAAGTAAATACTCGGTTTCTACCTTGACCATTCTATTCTCAAGGTCAGCCAATTTCCTTGTTAGTTCAGACATCTTCAATTCCCTATCCCTTTTACATTGTTCCAATTCATCAGCCCCCAAATATCCATCTGTTCTTGATTTATCAAATAACTTATCCTTCAACTCCACAGTATTACTTAATACCTCAAAAATGCGCTCCCATAGTAACTTGTCTGTTGCTGGTATATTCATGCATCTCTTCATGGTACAAACTTTGCCGTCATCTACATTTTTATTGAACTTCCTTTCAGACAATGGGCAATAGTACTGTTGCACTTTATCTTCATTTTTGATTCTTCCTCCTATTGGAGTTCCGCAATGCATAAAATGCACGATAATAGGCAGCATCTTTGCTCGGCATAGGACCGTCAGAACTTGAGTAATGGAACCTTCCTTTTGATTGAATTATAATTTCAGGGGTTGCTGGCATTTCTTCTGCAATTATTTGACTTATTTTTTGCAATAATTTCATTGTACTATCAATATAAAGCAAGAATTCAAGAATGCTCGGCAGTATGTATCTACCATATTTTACATGAGGTTACACAATTTTTCTTTTTTTCTAGTGTTGAGTTAAAGCAAATCAGTACTAAATACTAGGCTGTATTTTCAATGCAACTATTTATGATCAAGTGAATATCCACTCTATCATTTTACATCTTATGTTAGTGATAGATATGTTTCATATCTGAGTACACAAAAAAGGAATCCTTCAGCACTGAAGTAACCGAGTATTATTCCAAAGAGAGTTGGCAAATACTATTTGACTCTCATTCATGCTACTGCATCAGCTTCACTTGATACAGTAAGCACTTTGGAGTATTTATTCATTACATCACAAAGGAAGAATCATGACTTTAATCATTAATATCCTTATTTGACTATGGATTATTCAAAGCGGCGGTTCATACACACAAGAAGAGATTTCGACATTACTGGAAACTAATGCTAGCGCAATTCAACAGGTTCAAAATGATCCAGACTTGCAACATGATTTTGAACAGTGGCAAAACAATCAAGCCGTTCAACCTAATAGTAACCTGACTGATTTAGAAACAGGATTCCGATAAATTTATTTTACAATTATTTTGGAGAAGACCTATGTTAAAGTCCAACAAATATTACATATTCTTTATAGGATTATTTAGCACTTTTTCGATTTGTATTAGTGCAAATACAATTAATAATTCAGACATTATTATTGACGTATTTGCGCCTCAAGGTGTTGAAACGGCATGCAATCCTGACTGACCCGAAACACCGTTTCCACCAGTTCAACAGTGGCTTCCTGATGTATTAATTACACTTCCAAATGGATGCCAAGTATATGTCCAATATACAACACGTTTTGCATGTAATATGTGGCATGATTTGTATATTGCTCGTATTACTGCTGCTAATTCAAATGACCCAATTTGTAATAGTTATTTTTCTACAACCGGGGCTGCACAAATTATGGCAGATGTTACTTTACAAATGTTAAAACAAAATCCGATGGGCTTTCCACCTATAAACGATGGAGAATGTGAATCCAACTGGCGAGTAATTAAAGGTGCTTGTTGGCAAAGATTGAATATTAATTGGGGTTCTGTAACACAACCAAATCAAGCATATCGACTTTATCCTTGCTTAGGTGATATTTGCTGTTTAGATCACTACCAAGTTTGCTTAATTGGTCAAGAGCGCGTTATAACTTCACTGCCTGGGGGAGTTCAAGGGACCTGTATTCCTCAAGAAACACAGCCACATTCACTCGGTTGCGAAGTAGTATGTGGCAATTCCTCTAGTGGTGGAAACTAGAATGTTGTTAAAATTGGTACATCTAAAATTGATTAGGATGATATTATGAAGCTATTACGTTCAAAATCGTTGAGTACATTTTTAGTAACATTTTTTATGTTATTTATAAATCATTCTCCCGTTTTGAGTCAATTGATTTGGAACATACAATTCTTGCCACCTGGGTTTAGAAAACAGTCTAGAGTTGCACTTTCTAATGATGGAAAACATGCCATTACAGTTGGTCGCGCAAATTCCTACTATACAAGTACAGATTCCGGTTTTTCATGGAACTCAGGTTCAATTGTAGGCTTTGCAAATCTAACATCTGCAACATATTATCTAGGAAATAATTTACTTGTTTCAAATGATGAGGGTACAATACATAGAAGCACGGATCATGGTAATACATGGCAATCATATGTCTTGAAACAAGGTATTCCTATTTTATGCATAAGACATATCAAAGACTCTATTATATTGGCAACTACATTAGATGGAAATATTTTCAGAAGTACAGATGCTGGAGTAAATTGGACTTCCGTTCATAGTGATTCTCTTTCTATTAATGAAATTGGGATTGGAAATGATGCAAGAATTCTTGCAGTTGGTCAAAAAGGGAAAATTATTGAAAGCAAAGATCTTGGACTATCTTGGATTTCAACACTGAGTCAGGCACCAGATTCTGTAAATATTTTGCGTCTGTCATTTGTTGGTGATTCAACATGGGTGATTGCTGGTGATACATCATTCATTGCAAGAACCGATGATAATGGCAAAAACTGGAATCCTATAGTCACAGATTCAACTAAAAAGAATAGACGATTTAATGTTTCATCACTCTCTTTCACCGATGAGGGAATTGGTGTAATTGTTGATTATGATCTTCGTAATACTCCGACGGCAAATATTTTCTTTACATGGGATAAAGGAAAAACATGGAAACGAGGATATAATGTCAATCCTGACTTTGATGCAGATTTGCTGCAAATCGCAGACATTCGTTTTTTTTCTAATTCATTAAACGGCATTGTAGCCGGTGCTAATGACAGGATCTCCACATTACGAATTATAAAAGATTCCCTACCCTTTTCATATGAAAGAGTAGAAAAAGTTGGCGCTAGAACCGATTTTTATATACCAGCTTTATTTTATGCACAAGCAAGTGATGAAACCTATTTCGAAGCTATCGATTCAAATCGTATTCTATATTTAAGGGAATATGATACATTTGGAAAGATAATAAAGACTTGGAAAAAGAAGGATAGTTCACTTCGGTATAAATATCTTCATGCGCAAAAACTGAATGAAAAAGATGCAATTATATATGCAGATTCAATGCAAGCAGGTTCAAGAGTAGAGTCACACATTCACATTACTTCTGATGGAGGAATTTCTTGGCGATCTACAAAACCTCCAACGAAAGACTATTTTAATAAAGGTTATTGGCGGGATACATTTAATGGTCTAGTTAATACATTCTCCGGGGTTTCAACTTTCATAACAACTGATGCTGGTTTTAGTTGGGACTCCATAGAATATCCTTCTATGTACGAAAAAATAATCATTCAATCTTTCAGTTCGGATAGTTCTTATTACTTTGGATTTGCCACAAATAAACTTGACAAGACAATTGACTTAATTTCTCTTAATAAGGCTCGTGAATGGCGCCTCTTGCTTTCAAATATTCCTAAAGGAAGAGTTGCGGCAAAAGATAATAATCACTTTTCCATCTTCGGAGAAAAGGAAATATACTTTTTATCAATATCGCCTAATGCAGACACTGCCATCCTGCAAACTATTGGACCTGTGAACTCGTGGGTATCAAATCAGGGAAGATCACTTTGGATACAAAATCTTTTGTTACATGCAAATAATGGATACGATGTTCGGTATTCTAAGGATAGTGGCATTAATTTTTTAGATGGAGCGGATATTATTACTGATAAATTGAAAGGTATGTTTAGTACTATCTTAAACCAACATAGACCTGCCTCATTTATCTCTATAGGGAAAAGGGTTTTATTGAGTACTACTCCAGGAGGAATTGTAATAATTTCAGATCCAATAGATTTTGCAACCAATATCCAAGAAACCACAAGCGATTTGTATACAAATCCACCATATCCTAATCCATTCTCAAAAAGTACAACAATTGCAGTGGATTGGCTCTTTACTTTGTCCGCACAATCGCTCACTTTGAAAGTGTATAATGCTATTGGTGAAGAAGTACGCGATTTAACAAAAGACCTTCATGCACATGCTCAGAATTATAGATCTTCTTTGGTATTTGATGCAGGCAATCTCCCCGATGGTGTCTATTATGTGGTCTGCAAAGGCGGAAATCATACTTCAACTCAAAGGCTGATTATTGCGAGATAAATGATAGCAATCATTTCCAAGGCATGCTACTATGTGGCATGCCTTTTTTTATGAACTGGTTTATGAAAATTTCTGCTGAGTTGTTAAAAAAATAATAGATATTCCGAATAGGATGGACATTTCTAAGTGATGAATCAAGAATTAGATTTTATTGACTTAACCCCAATCTTATCCCACCAAATAAGCAAATGATCAGCCAATTTGTCGAATGGCAAAAGTTCAATGTCATCACAAACAAATGTGGAAGGTAATTTCTTTCTGTGTTTTTCTACTTTCTTTCGCAATTCAGTGCCATTTGCATAGAGATTCTTTGAGATGATGTGAATGATCTCTGCAAAAGCAAATACGCGTTTTTGATCTTTTGGAATATGCTTTTTGATATAACGAATGTTCCTGTCTATTGTATGGTGGAAGTCTTGTTCATTGGACAATGGATCTTCGGCGCTTCTTTTTTTTGAAATGATCTCTTCTCTTGCTGTGAGAATCAGCAAAGTGGAGTCTAACATTCGCAATAGTGATAATCCCCCACTTTTATCTTGCTCATATTCCGGAATATCATTTCGAATTGTGGATATATTGGGTCTTTTGGAAATGAATGCTTGTACATCTTCTCTTTCAATACCTGATGGATAGTTAGAATCCTGAGCTAGACCAAGAAAATAGGAAAGCCATAAATATGCTTTCAGAAAAATGAAGTCGGATTTATTAGTTATATGCATTAATTGCACATTTCTTTTTTGTGAAAGAAAAGAGTAGAGATCAAATGCATATTCAGTATCCAAGGCATATATAGCATGTTGAAAACTTAGCATTCGCCTCTGGATATGGATCCGAATCCTAGAAGATGGAAGTTTTTGTATTGCAGCTTCAAATACCTCTTTTGATCGTTCATATTCCCCAAGTCGGAAATGTGCTAACATACGATAAGTTGCCAAATACATCTGTCTATTCGGACTATCAAAGTGTGATTTTCTTTGAAGATAGTCGCCAAGCTCTTGGCAATAAATCAGTAATGCACGATAATCATGTTGCAGTAAACAAACACTAAACAAATATGAATAATACGTATTGACTGCCGAATTGATCTCATGTACTTCCAATATTTTTTTTAATGCATCAATACCTACTTTATGAGCTTTCATTTGCGTTTTTTCAACAATCATACGACTTCTGGTCATTTTTACGAATTCATGCTTTATCTTCAGTACTTCAACATGTAATTGTAGTTTTTCATGAACCAAAGATATTGATGCCAAATCCTTATTCAATTTCTTTATTGTTGAATAAGCCATTGATCGAGACCACTGCTCCTCAAGAAGTCGTAATTCTATATGATAAAACTCATATTTGCGAGCTATCGAAATCGCTTTATCATGCAACTCTTTTGTAAAATCACTACCGCCTAATATTCCTGAGATATATGCAGTATATACATAATACATTGCTTCCCCTTCAGCCGCATCCGTATTTGAAACTTCATCCGCATCAATGGATATCAGCATCAATGAATTCACAAGTCTCTTTTTCAAACGAGATTTGAATGAACGATAATTTGCATCACTTGTTCCATTAGGGTAAATAAGGGCTCGCAAATCCTCTTCTGTTTGAACATCGCCATTCTTCAAAGCATGAAAAGCACGATAATAGGCAGCATCTTTACGCGGCATTGAACCCTCAGAACTTGAGTAATGGAAACTACCTTTTGATTGAATTATAATTTCAGGGGTTGCTGGCATTTCTTCTGCAATTATTCGACTTATTTTTTGCAATAATTTCATTGTACTATCAATATAAAGCAAGAATTCAAGAATGCTCGGCAGTATGTATCTACCATATTTAACATAAAGTTACATAATTTATTCTTTTTACAAGTGTTGAATTATAGCAAATCGGAACTAAATATTAAGCGGAATTTTCAATGCAATAATTTCAGGTCATGTGAATATCCACTCTATGATTTAACATCTTATGTTAGCTGCAGATATGTTACATATCTGAGTACAAAAAAAGGAATCCTTCAGCGCTGAAGTAACCGAATATAACATCCAATGAGAGTTGGCAAATAATAACTGACTCTCATCTATGCTACTGCTATCTGATTCACTTGATGCAGAAAGCACATTGGAGCATTTATTCATTACATCAAAAAGGAAGGATCATGTCTTTAATCATTAATATCCTTATTTGGCTAGGGATTATTCAAAGCGGCGGTTCATACACACAAGAAGAGATTTCGACATTACTGGAAACTAATGCTAGCGCAATTCAACAGGTTCAAAATGATCCAGACTTGCAGAATGATTTTGAACAGTGGCAAAACAATCAAGCCGTTCAATCTGGTGCAGAGGAAAATTTCGGACAAGGAACCCGATAAATTTATTTTACAATTATTTTGGAGAACAATTATGTGAAGTTCATCAAAATCCCCATATTCCTTATAGTACTATTCTGCACATTTTCAATTTGTGTCAGTGCAAATACAATCAATACACCAGTTATTATTAGTGACGAACCTTCCCCTCAAGGTGTTGAAACTGCATGCGAACCGGACTGCCCTGAAACCCCTTTTCCACTTAAATATGATTGGAAATATGCTTACGATATTACATTACCAGGTGGTTGCGTTGTAACTGTACAATATACAACAAGATTTGCTTGCAATATGTGGCATGACTTGTATATTGCAGAAATTACTGCACAAAATTCAAATGACCCTATTTGTAATAATTACTTTACAACGACAAGTGCTGCACAGATCTTGGCAGATGTCACAATGCAAATGTTAATTACCAATCCAATGGGATTTCCTCCGGATTCTATAGGAGAATGTGAATCGAATTGGAGAGTTGTAAAAGGTGCATGTTGGCAAAAGTTAAATATAAATTGGGGGAATGCAACATATCCAACCCAACATTATAGATTATATCCATGTCAAGGAGGTATTTGTTGTCTAGATCACTTCCAAGTATGTATAAATCAATATGGAGTGCGTGAAATAACATCATTACCAGGTAGTATCAATGGTACTTGTATTCCTCAAGAGACACAACCCCATTCTCTTGGTTGCGAGGTAGTTTGTGGACATCCGGATAATGACGATATCTAGAATCATGAAGAATAGCACCTGTATCATAAAATTGATGCAGGTGCATTTTTACCACTTAATTTTAATATATATGAAACCTATACGGAAAGCGAGTTTCTTGGCCTTGTTTGTATTAACTCAACTCTGCCTTACAAATTTCACGCTAATTTGTCAAGTTAAGTGGAACAAACATTTCATATTTGATAGAATAGCCGCGCAAAATAAGGCAGCAATCTCCAAGGATGGCAAACATGCAATTACGGTTGGGTATATGAATACATATTATACCTGTTCCGACGCAACTATTACTGACCCTTTCAATAAAACTTTATCTTGGAAAAAGGGCACTATAGATGGATTTAGCAATCTTACTTCTGCCGCATATTTTTCAAATCAAGGTGTTATTGTTTCAAATGATGAAGGGATGCTTTTTCGTAGTACAAATCATGGTTTGGAATGGAGTACTATTGAACTAGAAAAAGATGTACCCATCTCTTGTATACGCCATATTCAAGACTCTATCCTATTGACATCCACTTCGAATGGATCATTATTTAGAAGCACTGATTCGGGTTTAAGTTGGGCACTTGTTAAAAAAGTTGAATTTGGATTAAATGATTTGTCATTTGGTAAAAATGGCTGTGTATTGGCTATAGGGCAAAAGGGACTTATTCTTGAAAGTAAGGACTTGGGGAAAACTTGGAAAAAAACAGTCGAACAAGCTCCCGACTCTGTCAATCTCATAAGTGTATCTTATGTATTCGATTCTACTTGGGTGATTGCAGGAGATACATCTTATGTTGCAAGAACAACAAATAATGGATATAGCTGGGAATATATCATAACTGATACTTCGAAAAAAAATCGAAAGTTCAATGTTAGCTTTACTTCATTTACAGATAGTGGAATTGGGATCATTATTGATTATAATATGTTTGTTCCGGAAGCTAAAATATTTTTCACATGGGATGGAGGTAAAACCTGGAAACCTGGTTGGAATATATACTTTGATGGTATTCCAGACATACATCAAATTACAGATATTCAGTTTTTTCCAGGCACTTTATCCGGAATTGCATCGGGTGTTTCTGACAGAGTATCATCAATTCGAATTATCAAAGATTCACTACCCTACGCATATGAAAGAATGCCTATGGTTACGCAGCTTGGGAATAGTTATAGTCCAAGTAATTTCTATGTCATCGCAGGGAATGTAACATACTTTAGTACAGTTAATACATTGGCAAAACAATTTCTTAAAGAACATGATTTGACGGGAAAAGTTATAAAAGAATGGAGATTTGCCGATAGTTCAGGCAGATACAAATATGTTACTGCTCAGCGATTGAATGATAATCATGTCATTATTTATGTAGATTCAACTAAATTATTTTCGACCACTTGGTTAATGACATTGTTGATTATGACAAAGGATGGAGGAAAAACATGGGATACAATCAGACCATTTCCATATAGTCCTGGGAGTCTGAATAAATTTGATAGGGGATATTGGAGGGATTCATTCAATGGGTTGATAAATACAAACCCTTCAGGGAAAGCAACTGTAATAACCAGTGATGGTGGGATGACTTGGAATTCTATTGAGCATCCGATCGAATATGCCAAGGTTGTCATTGAATCATTTAATTTAGATAGCACTTCCTATATTGGCATTGCAACAAAATCAAACGATAATAGCATGGATCTTGTATCACTCAATGACAAACATGAATGGAAAGTCTTATTGTCCAATATTCCCCAAGGTAGATTAATTATCAAGGATCCACAGAATCTCTTTATTCACGATGGTAGTAATATCACATTACTTTCAATTTCAAGCAACGGCAACTTTGCAACACAAAGAATCATTGGCCCTTCAAACATACAATGGATGACTACCAGAGGTAAATCACTGTGGATTGGAAAAGTATTATTACATGCCGAAAAAACATTTGACATACGATATTCTCTTGATAGTGGAATGACCTTTATCCCAATTAAAGATGAAATACTCAATAAATTACAGTCACGCTTCCAAGGAGCCATTTATCTTCCGAAATCATTCATTTCAATTGGTAACAGAGCTTTATTACATACAGATGAAATTACCTTATTATCGGATCCTATTGATTTTGCAACCAATATCCAAGAAACCACAAGCGATTTGTATACAAATCCACCATATCCTAATCCATTCTCAAAAAGTACAACAATTGCAGTGGATTGGCTCTTTACTTTGTCCGCACAATCGCTCACTTTGAAAGTGTATAATGCTATTGGTGAAGAAGTACGCGATTTAACAAAAGACCTTCATGCACATGCTCAGAATTATAGATCTTCTTTGGTATTTGATGCTGGCAATCTCCCCGATGGCGTTTATTATGTGGTATGCAAAGGTGGTTCACATATTTCTTCCCAACGATTGATCATCGCTCGATAAATGAAGGTGAAAGTTAAAATGGTAAAATATCACAAGTGTGTTTATCATGGCAGTAGGGCGATATGTAAAAAAAACTTGCTGTCTATTCTCATGAATGAATAGTTCAAAGTGTCCGTACTATGTATTTGAAAAATCAAACAGGTGTTGTATGAAAAAACTAATTTTTATGCTCCTTTTTATTGGAGCTTTTGTTATGGCTAATAGTTTTTCTGCAAGGGCCCAACATTGTCCGATAGATTTTACACCTTGCTATCCGGATTGTCCCAATAATGTTTGGGAAAATAATAGGGTAAGCGTTATTGAAGTGCCTTTTCCGGGCTCTGGTTGTTTTCTTGAGATACAGTGGAGATACCGTAATACAGGGGATTGTTATTCAGTGGTCTATTATGATATTTATATTGCAAGTGTCCAGATATTGAACCCATCTACCCCATGCATACCATTTTTTGACCCTAATAATGTTGCACAAGTAATTGATATTGCTACATCGTTCTTACTGACCCAAGTTGCTGTACCCACATTGGTAGCAGAAGGTAGAATTCCCAATTTTCTACTTAATGAGTGCAAAACAAAATGGCGTGTGATAAAAGGGTCATGTTGGCAAAAATTGCAAACTGGCATTACAGGTGCCTCAGGGTGCTATGTACCCTGCCAGATAAGTAATTGTTGCTTAACACGCTATACTATTTGCTTGCGTCCACCGATTCCACCGAGCACTCAACCTCGATATGTGATCGAAGATCGCTCGAGGGAAGCACAAACCAATCCCTGCCCCATAAGCAATGAGCCAGGCGTAATTTGTACCTTTATTTGTGATTAAATGAGGTAGTTCATTCATAACCGATGTATTAGGATAACTCCATGAAATCATTTCAATATCTGTGTATACTATTGCTCTTTTGTGTACCGGCAATTGCCCAACCAATTAGCTTTACTGATGAATATGACAAATTGTATGATGAGCCAATAGATACTGTTTCAGGCATGTGGAAGAGAATGTATCGTGGTAATGACACAGTGTTTTATGCTACCAAAACAGCAGTAGCAACAACCCTACATATAGTGCAAATCGGTCAGTCCAATTGGTATTCAACCACAAAAGCTCCAAAGCGATGGAGTGTGCGTAAGTCCTCGGATGCGGGTGTAACATGGGAAACAGTTTGGGAGGATTCTACAATTAGAAATTCGGGTGAATTTCTAATACTTAATGATGTCTTCTATCCGTCGGTTTCTTCAACACTAATTACAGGAGCGATCAGTAAATTCATCAAACTAGATAGTTTGTCTAATCCAATATTCGAGAACAAGCCCTTTATCCTTAGGTCTCATAGTGGAACAAAATCCTGGATATTAGATACAACATTCTTTAGCAAACGATTTTCAGCAAATGAAGGAATATATATGACACGCCATCAGCAAGCAAATCAAGGACTGCTGCTCACGATGACTGTTACCCCAACTGATACAATTCCCAAACTCTATCGCTGGAACTATTATTATGCTGGAACCCAACTTATTGATACACTTTATCCAGTTCCCTTCCCCGACTTTCTTAAAGGTAAAACTATAGTTGAGATGCGAGGAGGCGAAGTCGGTCCGAGCAGTATTTACCTTTTCTCCGGCCCCAATGCACTAGATGATCCGGCCTCTGAGCCCTCAGGTGCTTATACCAACGATAGAGGAACAACATGGCAACCCATGACAAAAAGATGTTTCGATGTTGAAAATAAGGTGACTTTGATTGATAATCTCATTTCAGAAGAAGCATTATTTCTTGGCGGTCCTGAGGTTTTCTATCGAGATGATCGTGGAGCGATTCTGTCCGAAGAAGTACTATGGAAATCTCTAGATGGTGGCATATCTAAAGTGGAATTGTGGCGTAAGCGACGCGGTCCATTTGGAGGAATAAGCCATATCGCTTTTGCAGATGAACGCCGTGGTATGTTTGTCGTAAGACGTCCGCGAAACTATGGTGATTCAGTCATCATGAATGCAAATGGAGACCTCGATACAATTGGATACTTTGGTTCTGAAGCTATGATATATCGTACGGAGGATGGTGGTACTACTTGGATTCGTGAACCTTTGGAGCGCCAATATCATGTCCAAAGTCCTGGTTCAGATATGGCTTCAGGTATCTCGCAGATATTCTATCTTCGAACTACAAATGGTTCACGCTTGCGTTTAATGACCAATTCCCGTGATATATTTAGCTTCGAGCCGATAGCCATATCTTCTGTCTACGATGAGAATGGTCAGAAACAAATTGAGCTCACCATTTCCCCTAATCCAGCATCTTCGACATGTATTGTTGATTATCGGGTAATGGATAATTCTACTGAGCAGATTCAGTTTAGCCTTTACAATACAATAGGTTCACTGGTATTCAGTGCATTAGGCGATGGCATAACAGAAGGCAATATGCATATACCACTCGATGCACTGTCAAACGGTGTGTATTTTTTGCGTGTCAGTTGTGGCAAACATATTGTTTGGCAAAAATTCACAGTTGCAAAATAACTATGTAACCATATATGAAATGATCTGTTATTGTAAGTATCACAATTCACTATCAATGAGGGATCTGAACTCTGCAATACAAATCGCTCTCCTCGGCTTCTTATTCATTCCCCTCAGATGAGAAGAGTGCCCGAGGGGCGGGGTGTGATTGTTACTTTTTTTATTCATGCATCAAACCTATCACTTGCATATATAGCGGAAATCCAATGGTGATATTAATCGGAAATGTAATGGCAAGCGCCATTGGTACATAGAGCGATGGTCTGGCTTCGGGAACCGCTATATTCATAGCAGCAGGTACAGCGATATATGATGCGCTTGCCCCAAGAATCGCAAAGATGAATTGATTGGAAATATCCTGCGTAATGAATGTTGACAATATCCCCACTATGCATCCATTCAGCAATGGCAATGCTATCGCAAGCGCAAGAGGAAATGTACCAAAAGCAAAAAAGCGCTTGATTTCTTTCCCGCAGATGAGTCCCATATCTAGCAAAAAGATCGATAAAAATCCTTTAAACAAATCACTCGTAAATGGCGTAATCCCCGCCGCTTGTTTTGCATTCGCAATATATCCAATGAGCAAACTTCCCAGAATCAATAATACACTTGCATTGGCAAAGGAATGCTGCATAATTGATTTCCATGAAAGTGATTTCCCTACTCCACCCCACAATGATAGCAATATCAATCCCACAATAATTGCGGGTGACTCCATAAGGGCCATAACCGCCACCATATGACCATGCAATGACAATTGCTTTGCTTCGAGATAAGATACTGCGGTGACAAATGTAACAGCACTCACCGAACCATAAGCAGATGCAATGGCAATGGAATCATGAACGGGAAGTTTAATCTTGGCAATGAAGAAGACATACAGCGGAATGAGCGCAGCGATCAGGATCCCAAATAGCAAGGAAGCGAGAATTTCAATGGTAATCTCTTGATGCGATAATTCTTGTCCGGAATTGAAGCCAATCGAGAATAAAAGATAAATCGCAATGAATTTCGATGTGGTGGATGGAATCTGTAAATCACTCTTCACATAAACGGCTAAAATCCCCAAGAGAAAAAATAAGAATGCCGGATTGGTCATATTCTCAAAGAGAAGCGCAGGATTCATCCGATTCTATTTCCCCTATTTGATATGTTTTTAAATTGTTCGGATAGCAATCCATCTGAAGACTTGAGAATCGAATCAATATCCAATGATAATTCTTTTACCTCTATGGGCATTGGTGTTCTTTCTTCATTCACTTTCAATGATATCTCTGTATCCTTTTTGTGAATTGCAAGAGTGACAATAAAAAACACAATCGAAATGGAGCGGTAAAAAGGTGGGTTTAGAGTGCCTTCCGCAATGAAGGAATATATCAAGCAAAAAGAGGCGATGAGCCAACAAGCGGGTTTTGCATATCGTCGAATCATGGTGATGCTCTCATGTGATTGAATGAACGATACAAATTTCGTGAATATGATTCATTTAGTTATATTTATTGATTCTATGTTTTACATAAACTTTATTTATGCAATATACATTTCATCAATTAAAGATTTTTACGCGCATCGCCAAATTGGGTAGCATCACTAAGGCGGCAGAAGAATTGCATCTAAGCCAACCTGCTTTGTCGATTCAGCTGCGCAATTTTCAAGATCAATTTGATATTCCACTGACGGAGATTGTCGGCAAGAAGCTCTATCTCACAGATTTTGGTCAGGAAATTCTTGCCTATGCAGAACGCATTTTGGATCAAGCGGGAGCGATGGATGATGTGGTGCAATCCTATAAAGGACAACTCACAGGAAAGCTCAAAATTGCAGTTGTCTCGACTGGTAAATATGTAATTCCATATTTGCTTACCGATTTTTTGAATGCACATCCAGCCATCACTCTTGAATTGGATGTGACAAATAAGGAGAAAGTCATCGAAAGTCTAGAACAGAATTCTATTGATTTTGCACTTGTGTCATTGGTCCCAGGACATCTCAAAACCGAGAGCATTCCCATCGTGAGGAATACCATGTATCTCATCGGGGCATATCAATCCAAAAAATCGCAAAAAGAACTCAGCATCAATGAATTACACCAATTACCATGGATATTTCGGGAGCAAGGCTCGGGTACAAGACAAATGATGGAGCGTTTTTTGAGTCAAAGACATATCACAGTGCAAAAAATGTTGGAACTCACCTCAAATGAAGCGGTAAAACAAGCCATTATGGCCAATTTGGGATATTCAATCATGCCCCTCATTGGAATTAAAAATGAACTCAAGAGAAATCAATTGATGATTGTGCCCGTTAAGGGTTTGCCAATTCATACCACATGGCGCATCATTTGGCTTAAAGGCAAAAAGCATTCGCCGGTTGTAAAGACATTATTGGGATATATTAAAGACAATAAAAAGAAGATTTTGCAAGAGCATTTCGACATACAAGACAATATGCCATAAATTCCCCGTCAATAATGCCCTGCGGAACTTGGCAAGTTCTTATTTTGTCATAGGTTTTCATCGAATTCACGACAAATATTCTCATGATTCAGTCTATTCTCGATATCAATGTTCAAGGCAAAGTGTGTTTGGTCCGCGTGGATTTCAATGTTCCCATCGATGAACATGGAATCATCACCGATGATAAACGCATGCGTGAATCGCTACCAACCATCAATGCACTCCTCGAACAAGGCGCAAAAGTGGTCTTGATGTCGCATCTCGGCAGACCAAAAGGCACAATCAATCTCAAATATTCACTTGAAATTGTTGCAAAGCATTTAGCTACTCTTGTCTCTGCTCCTGTGCACTTTGCTTCAGCATGTATTGGAGAGATTCCGGCTTCCATAATTGCTTCCATGAATAGTGGCGAAATTGTCCTGCTTGAAAATCTACGCTTTCATGCCGAAGAAGAAGCTAATGATGCAGACTTTGCCAAAGCGCTTGCAAGTCTTGGTGATGTCTATGTGAATGATGCTTTTGGTTCGGCTCATAGAGCGCATGCTTCCACTGCCGGCATTGCAGCATTCATGCCCGTCAAAGCTGCTGGACTTCTCATGCTGAAAGAATTGAAATATCTTGGAAATTCGGTGAATAATCCCGAAAGACCCTTCGTGGTCATTTTGGGTGGTTCCAAAGTTTCCGGTAAAATCGATGTGATCAATGCCCTGCTTCCCAAATGCGATCATATCTTGATCGGTGGCGGCATGATGTTCACCTTTTTGAAAGCGCAAGGACATGATATTGGGTCTTCACTCATCGAAGAAGAGCGCATTCAAGTGGCAGATGCATTGCTAAAAAGCGAATTTGCCTCCAAAATCGTCCTCCCAACCGATTGCATCATAGCGGATGCTTTTTCAGGAGATGCCAATATCAAGACCTCATCATGTGAGACTATCGAACAAGGCTGGATGGGACTTGATATTGGACCCGAAACAGTGAAACATTTCGCTTCCATCATTGGCAATGCAAAAACCGTTCTCTGGAATGGTCCAATGGGCGTTTTTGAAATTCCTGCATTTGCTCATGGCACAAAAGCCATCGCAGAATCTTTGGCGGAAGTCACAAAACATGGAGCAATCACGATTGTCGGTGGAGGTGATTCCGCATCGGCAATTTCTTCAATTGGCTTGGCGCATGCCGTCAGCCATGTATCAACGGGTGGAGGCGCTTCACTCGAATTTTTGGAAGGTGCAATTCTTCCCGGCGTTCAAGCCCTAGAATTGTGATCAATCACGGAAAGTATGAGTTATTTTAATGAAAATCGAGGAATGGGTTTTTCACTCTTTCCACCAATGCTGAAATTATTGCTCATTCTAAATGGGTCAATCTTTCTGCTTGATTCCGTCATTTTTGAAGTGCTCGCCTTCAATGGTGTATCACTTTCAAGTTATATCATGGAATATTTTGCTTTGCACCCGATTCAAAGTGGATTATTCTGGCCATGGCAATTGATTTCCTATCAATTCTTGCATGCGGGATTCTCGCATATCTTCTTTAATCTCTTGGCATTATGGATGTTCGGCGCAGAACTTGAAATGATTTGGGGTAGCAGAAGATTTATCACCTATTATTTAATTGCAGGCATTGGCGGCGGACTTGTTCACCTGGGCATGCAAATGCTTCCCGGTTTTGAAGGTGCTCCCACAATTGGCGCTTCTGGCGCGGTGATGGGCATATTGCTTGGCTTCGGACTCACCTTCCCGGATCGCCCAGTCATGATGTTTCCCCTATTCATACCGATTCCAGCAAAATACTTTGTCTTGCTCTATGCCGGCATTGATCTCTTCTCCGGACTTTTCTCTACCAATTCCGGCGTCGCACATTTTGCGCATTTGGGCGGCGCATTCTTTGGATATATCATGCTCAAGCATGGTGATGATTTGAAGATTTATGCGCTTGTTGACAAAATATTTGGTCGCTCAAAGCAGCAATCAAGTTATGGCAATATCATAGATTATCCCTTTGAAAAAACCTATGTGGAAGTCGTCGAAGAAGTAAAACCACCCGAGCCTAAAGGTACCATGACAGGGGTTTTTATGGATGGAAGAGAGATTACAACCGAAGAGATCGATACAATTCTTGAAAAAATCACGGCACAGGGTTTTGCGAATCTAACTGATCAAGAAAAGCGAATACTCTATGAAGTCTCAAAGAAACTTGATTGATGTTCGGAACATTTACACGTGAATCATCGTTGAAACATTATAACCATTTTGGCTAAAGCTCATGAATCTCCCAATTATCGACAATACAACAGAATCACCCTATGTGGTGAGACCATTTCGTAGAAGAGTAAGCAGACAAGTAATGGTTGGCTCGGTGCCAGTCGGCGGAAATGCACCAATTTCTGTTCAAACCATGACAAAAACAAAAACTGCTGATGTGAATGCGACAGTTGAACAAATTCAGCGTTGCCAGGAAGCAGGTGTTGATATCGTACGCGTGACTGTCAATGATAAAGAAGCTGCAGAAGCAATTGCTGAAATTGTCAAGCGAACCACGATTCCGATTGTTGCTGATATTCATTTCAATCACATTTTTGCTTTGAAAGCGATTGAAGCAGGCGTTGCCAAAGTGCGCATCAATCCGGGCAATATCGGCTCAAGAGATCGCATCAAGGAAGTGCTTACAAAAGCAAAAGAGCGCGGAACACCCATCAGAGTCGGTGTGAATTCCGGTTCACTCGAAGAAGATATTCTTGAAAAGCATGGCTATCCAACTCCGGAAGCTCTCTTTGAAAGTGCGATGCGCCATGCAGAAATCGCAGCGGAATTCGGCGTGGATGATGTAATTCTCTCTGTGAAATCAACCGATGTGCGCCTCATGATTGAAGCCTATCGTATGCTTGCAGAAAAAACCGATTTTCCATTGCATTTGGGCGTGACTGAAGCAGGTACTTCACGAGTTGGAACAATCAAATCTTCCGTTGGTATTGGCACATTGCTCGCAGAAGGAATCGGTGATACGATCAGAGTTTCTCTCACTGATGAACCTGAACGAGAAGTGGAAGTTGGAAAGGAAATTTTGCGCTCACTTGGCTTGACTCAAAGATCAGTTGAGATTATTTCTTGCCCTACATGTGGAAGACTTGAAGTTGATCTCTTCAAAATTACAGGCGAGATTGAAGAACGCTTGAAAGGCGTAAAGAAACCGGTAAAGATTGCACTCTTGGGTTGCGTTGTGAATGGTCCCGGAGAAGCAAGTGAAGCAGATATTGGAATCGCAGCAGGCAAAGGAGTAGGCATTCTCTATCGCAAAGGCGAAGTGGTCAGACGCGTCAAAGAAGAAGAAATCATTGATGCAGTCGTGCAAGAAGTGATGGATTTTGTGCCTGAAGAAAGTAAATAATTTATTCTTTGGATAGAATGAAAAAATGCCATAAGTTGCACTTGAGTTGAGTGGCTATCTCTCCCCTGAGAGCCACGCGCGATGCTCACACCTGGAATTCCACATTCCGGGT
Organism: Candidatus Kapaibacteriota bacterium; assembly: GCA_049426725.1. Lineage (GTDB taxonomy): Bacteria > Bacteroidota > Ignavibacteria > Kapaibacteriales > UBA961 > UBA961. The sequence goes on along the minus strand of JBMSYN010000024.1, from coordinate 3,755 downwards.
TTTTTTTTGCCCCAAAGTCAACATTATCTGAGTGAACCAATGATCATGGGCTTCTCTGAAGCACATGCTTGCATTATTTCATCCACATGCTCTGCGGCTACGGCGATGATCATCCCAATGCCGAGATTGAATGCCTTGCGCATTTCTTCATCTGCAATGGAACCTGCTTGTTGAATGATTGAAAAAATCGGGGGGATGGTCCAGCTTGACCAGTCGATATGCAATTCCAAACCTTCCGGAACAATGCGCTTTGTATTTCCCACAATGCCACCACCGGTGATATGCGATAATGCTTTGATATGTCCTTGATTGATCAAAGGAAGCAAAAGATTTGCATAAGAACGATGCACCGCAAGCAATGCTTCACCCAATGTTCCGCCAAGTTCATCGATGTGTTGATTGACATCATATTTCGGGAATAAAGCTGCTCTTGCGAGAGAATATCCATTCGTGTGAAGTCCGGTGGAAGCCAAACCGATGAGCACATCACCTTTGGCAAGTGTTTTATGCGGAAGAATTTTTGGTTTGTCAACCACGCCAACAATCGTGCCTGCCATATCATATTCCCCATCGGCATACATCGATGGCATCTCAGCTGTTTCGCCACCAATGAGCGCGCAGCCATTTTGCTCGCAAGCAAGGGCAAGACCTTTAATGACATCTGTAGCAATTGCCGGATCTAGTTTTCCGGTTGCGAAATAATCCAAGAAGAAAAGCGGCTTTGCTCCACAAGCGAGAATATCATTCACGCAATGATTCACGAGATCTTGTCCGACTGTCCCATGAATGCCGGTCATGAATGCAATCTTCAATTTTGTTCCCACACCATCCGTACTTGCAACAAGAATCGGATGCTCAAGCTCAGGAAATCTTCCATCATAAAGTCCGCCGAATAATCCGATGTCTGTCAACACAGCAGGTGAAAATGTGCGACGAATGAATGGCTTGATTGCATCAACGGTTTTATCACCGGCATCAATGTTCACTCCGGAAGAAGAATAGGTTAGCATGAGTTTGAGTTGAATTGATAAAAAAAAGGCAGGTACACAATCTGAGTGATACCTGCCATACTATGTTTACTGAATTGGTATCAGCTTGTTTTTTGACGAATTTTGCGCTCGCTCATGCCACGAAGATAATACAATTTCGCTCTGCGAACAGTACCACGCTTCACAACATCAATATTTGAAATGATGGGTGAAAAGAGTGGGAAAATACGCTCAACGCCAACACCATTGGAAATCTTGCGCACGCGGAAAGTGGCATTGATGCCTGAACCACGACGAGCAATGACAATCCCTTGAAAATTCTGAACGCGTTCTTTTTCACCTTCAATAACGCGTACAGCGATATTTACGGTATCACCGGGACGAAAATCAGGCATGATGAAAGTACCGGATTCATTTTTTTGATTCCGAACTTCTTGTGCGGCCTGAACATATTTTTGCTCTACGAGCTGAACCTTCAATGACATTATATTCTCCTTAAGGCAGATTTCTTTCAAATAGAGAATACAAAGTTAAGGAAAAGTCTTATGTCAGCAAACAAGAATTTCAGTCAAAAACACCCAAAATCACTGAAATCAGGGAAATTCTGGGGAAAAATACCCATAAATTTTATTCCACAGCTCATAAATCTGTGGTAATTTTGTGTGATAAAATCATAACCGAAACGATGCAAGGCATCGAGTTTTCGCCACCATTTTCAGACTTACTCAGGAGCTTCCCCATGATTATCGGCGTTCCACGCGAAATCAAGCCGAATGAGAATCGCGTCGCACTCACTCCCGGCGGTGCAGAATTATTGATTGCAAACAAGCATACAGTCATCATCGAAAAAGATGCCGGAGTTGGCAGTGGTTTTTCTGATGACATGTATATCAAAGCAGGCGCAAAGATTATCCCTACTGCTGCAGAAGTATATGGTCAGGCAGAGATGATCATGAAAGTCAAAGAACCAATTGCACCTGAATATGGACTCATCAAAGAAAATCAAGTATTGTTCACTTATTTCCACTTTGCTGCTTCTCGTGAACTCACCGAAGCCATGGTGAAAGCAAAGGCAATTTGCATTGCTTATGAAACAGTAATGAAATCTGACAATTCACTTCCGCTTCTCATTCCAATGAGTGAAGTTGCCGGAAGAATGGCTCCACAAGAAGGTGCAAAATATCTTGAGCGCACAATGGGTGGTCGCGGTGTATTGCTCGGTGGCGTACCAGGAACTGAGCCCGCTAATGTTCTCGTTCTTGGCGGTGGAATCGTTGGTACCAATGCTGCGAAAATTGCTGCAGGATTTGGTGCGAAAGTGACCATCATGGATAATAATTTGTATCGTTTGCGCTATCTCGATGATGTGATGGCTAAAAATGTGATGACAGTTATGTCTACACCTGATAATATTCGTCGTCATGCACAACAAGCTGATCTCGTGATTGGCGCTGTATTGATTGCAGGTGCGAAGGCACCACACTTAATCACGAAAGACATGCTTTCAACAATGAAGCCCGGTGCAGTTGTGGTTGATGTGTCTGTTGATCAAGGTGGCTGCATTGAAACATGCAAACCAACAACACATGAAAATCCAACTTATGTTGTCGATGGCATTCTTCACTATTGCGTTGCGAATATGCCTGGCGCAGTACCCTACACTTCAACCATTGCTTTGACAAATGCAACGCTTCCTTATGCGGTGCAACTTGCAAATAAAGGTTGGGAAAAAGCATCAATCGACAATCGTGAATTGTATTATGGCGTAAATACCGTTGGCGGCACAATTGTATATGAAGCTGTTGCACAAGCTTTCGACATGCCATATAGCGAACTCAAACTCTAAGAATGAATTTTTCTTTCATGAAGGGTGTTTGCTTGTGCATTCACCCTTTTTTTATCGAAATCAATGTCACTTTGCGCAATTCCATCAGCACAGGTCATTCCTGAAGAAAGCATTTTTTCGGGTTATGAGTCTTCGCATCCTTTGACTGTGAAGCATTTCAAAGTCATGCAAGATGGAACTTATTGGTTTCAGCGACTACTCACGATTGAATCTTCTTTCATGCGCAATGTGCATGAAATGCCAAGACAAGTGATACAGCATGTTGAGAAAGTGCAAGGTCAAAAAGAATATGACATTATTTATGGCGGAGGCGGACTCGCCATCATTCATGCGGCTTTGATGGCAAAAGTATATGGCTATTCGGTGTGTTTGTTTGATAAATATGGAGTTGGGCTTACACATCGTGATTGGAATATCAGTTATCAAGAATTACTTGTGCTTCGCGATTGCGGATTATTTTCAGAAGAACAATTGCAATCATTCATCACTTGCTCTTATCGCAGTGGGTTCGTAAAATTTCATGATGCAAATTCTGCGATTAAGACTCCTCACTTATGGATGGACAATGTCCTCGACAATGCACTCGATGCAAATGCATTGCTTGCTGCCGCAAGAGCGATAGTGATAGAACATGGCGGTGTGATTTTAGACAATGCTCAATTTGAATCCATTGAGGTTGATGGGAGATTGGCAAGTGTACATATCCTTGAACATGGTACACAAAAAACATTATACACACCTCTCTTCATTGATGGGATGGGTGCATTTTCTCCCATTGCCAAAGCCCTTAATCCCAAAGCTCCTTTTACCCATTGTTGTCCTACAGTCGGTACAATTTCTTCCGGATTCAAAACAGGTACAGGTGAACGCGAAGTGGATTTTAGTGTTGGAGAAATTCTTGTCACGAATGAAGACATGCT
>JBMSYN010000023.1:0-27692 GCA_049426725.1 Candidatus Kapaibacteriota bacterium | reverse complement strand
AACTTTGATAGTCTTGTGGCGATAAAATTTTATGATGGAACTGCATTTCATCGCATCGACCCTGATTTCATGATTCAAGGTGGAGATCCCAATAGTAAAGACCCTTCAAAAGGACCTGAAACTTGGGGTTTTGGTCGCCCTGATCAAACAAAAGTCATAGCTGAGTTCAATGATTATTCTCATGTTCGAGGCACTCTTTCTGCCGCAAGAGGCGAAGATAAAAATAGCGCAGATTCTCAATTTTTTATCTGCGTGAAAGACTCAGAATTCCTTGATGGAGAATACTCGGCATTTGGAACAGTAAAGAGCGGAATGGATATAGCAGATAAAGTTGCTACATCGGCTAGAGATAATGCAACAGAAAGACCTTTGAAGAATATTACCATGACAATCAAAAAACAATGATTGACCATTTCACCATTGGAGTTATCATGAAGAACACAATGAATCTTATCCATCTGTCTTTGATGCTCATGATCATGAGTATCATGACACAATTTGCAGGAGCACAGTCTGTCGTCATGACAAATCAAGAGCCCAAAGTCACGCATATAGTCACCATGAACACAAATCATGGGGCTGTTACTTTAAGTCTTTATGGTGAAGATGCACCAAAAACAGTTGCAAATTTTGTTGGCTTGGCTGAACAAAATTTTTATGATGGAATTCTCTTCCATCGCGTTGTCCCTGGGTTTGTCATTCAAGCCGGAGACCCCAAAACAAAAGATGAATCATTGAAAGGCCAATGGGGAACAGGCGGAGAAAGCATCTATGGTGGTGATTTCGTCGATGAATTGAATCCAAATGCGAAGAGTTATCAAATTGGCTATGCAAAAGGTGTTTTGGCAATGGCAAATCGCGGACCAAATACGAATACAAGTCAGTTCTTTATTTGTCTTGAAGATTTGGGCCTTCCCAAAAATTATACAATGTATGGCAAAGTAACCGGTGGCATGGACATCGTAGCCAAGATTGCAGCAGTTCCGCTCAATGGAAGCACTCCGGTAAATCCCGTCATCATCACATCAATGAAAGTGCAAAAAAAATCTTGATGATTGAGTAGTATGTAATTCAACCTGCATGTTTGAAAAAGCATGCAGGTATTTTTTTGTCTTTTGATTGAAACATTTCCACTGCATATCATGAATGGTCGTGACATACAACAATTCTTGCATAATCTCGGGCATGATATTTCTTCAGAATGGAATCTCAAAGCTCATGAATTGTGCAATATGATTGATTCAAATGCATGGACGGAACATAAACAGCATATCCATGCATTTCTAAATGCTCTCAGTGAAGATGCTTACGAGAAAGTAAATAATAATCATGAAGTCATGACTTTGATCAATGATTGTATTCAACAAATACAGAAAAAAAAGTCAATCATGTCAAAGGATTGCATTGCTTATTTTTCTCTCGAATTCGGAGTCACTCAATCTTTGCATCAATATGCCGGTGGACTTGGAATATTAGCCGGTGATCATGTGAAAACTGCTCATGATCTGGGTTTGCCAATCATCGGAATTGGTTTGTTCTATGCTAAGGGGAGTCCGCATCAAATGATTGATGAAGAGGGCTCTCAGCATGATATATGGAAGACATCATCAATTGATCAATTACCGATGTCATTGATATTGGATGATGATGGTAAACCATTAACCATCACAGTGGAATTTCCTGAAGGTATTGCGCATGTTCGTCTTCATGAAGTGATGATTGGTAATAATCGATTGATTCTATTGGATACCATGCATGAACTCAATGCCGGATTTCCAATGCTTCAACATATCACTGATGCACTGTATTTCGGCGATCGTGAACATCGTTTAAGACAAGAACTTTTGATTGGGATTGGCGGCATAAAAGCATTGAATGCAATTGGTGCGAAGTTATCGTTCTTGCATGTCAATGAAGGACATTGCGCTTTTGCCATGACACAATGGATTCTTTCAGAAATGAATGAACAGAACATTTCATTCAATGAAGCAAAATCAGCATTGTCAACATCCATTTTATTCACTACGCATACACCAGTTGATTCAGGTAATGAAAAGTTTTCCAAAGAGAGTGTCCTTCATTTTGGTAAAGCACATCGAGAAGAACTTCAATTGAGCGAACATGAATTTTTGGCTCTTGGTATGTCTGATGAATATTCAAAAGAAGTATTCTCAATGTCAGCAATGGCAATCAACATTGCGGGTGCAACAAATGCGGTGAGTACTTTACATGGGCGCATCGCTCATTCAATGTGGAAGCATCTCGAATACAATGGAGAAAAAAAAGGACGTTTGATCACTTCAATAACGAATGGAATTCATACTCCCTCTTGGATTGGTGAACACATTGCAGCATTATTGGATGATCACATCGGCAATGCATGGAGAAAATCTCCGCATGATTCAGATACATGGAAAGGTGTCATCGACATATCACATTCATATGTTCAATCCGCCCATCTTGCACAGAAACAATCGATGTTGAAGCATCTCAAAATCAGAGCAAAAGCACGGAATGAACATTGGTTCGAGGCCGGTAATGAGCAAGCATTGCATATTGGCTATGCCAGAAGATTTGCAACATATAAACGCGCATTGCTGATGTTTAACAATCCTGAAAGATTTCATTCCATCTTGAATGATTCACCAATACCCATTCGCATCATCATAGCAGGGAAATCTCATCCTGATGATCAAGAGGGGAAAGAAATCATACGAAAAGTACATCGGGAAATTGAGAAATTGCATCTACATCATGCTATCATGTTCTTGGAAGATTATGATATCGCGCTTGCAAAAGCAATGGTTCAAGGATGTGATCTATGGCTCAATACTCCGCGCAGACCAATGGAGGCGAGTGGTACATCAGGCATGAAAGCTGCAGTGAATGGATGTTTACATTGTAGCATACTTGATGGCTGGTGGGATGAAGGATATGCTCCCAATAGAGGTTTCAAGATTGCACATTCCGAAGATTTCAATGAAGATCAACAAGATCATGAAGAGGCAGAATCTCTCTATGATGTATTGGAACAGCAGGTGATCCCACTCTATGCGGGCCTCATAAAGCATGATGGGCTCGCTTGGTCTGACATGATGCTTCATTCAATCGCAGAACTAGGACCACAATTTTCATCGGCAAGAATGGTAAAGGAATATCAAGAGCGATATTATCGTACGAATCTTTCGAGTGAATCAAACATATCGGTATAAATGGTAGTTTTGAGACAAACAATACCGTTCATTTCATCGAAAATGCATGTATCGGAGCACATTAGCATGACAAAAGCAGGTTATATCGCAATCATCGGCAAGCCAAATGTTGGCAAATCAACGCTCATGAATGCAATCATCGGTGAAAAATTATCCATTGTCACTTCCAAACCGCAGACCACCAGAAGAAATGTACTGGGTATCTACACCAAAGACAATGCACAAATGGTGTTTATCGATACACCCGGAGTTTTGAAACCTCGTTATGAATTGCATCGATCAATGATGCATTATGTCGAAGAATCACTCAGTGGTGCAGACATCATCATCGTGATTGCGGATGTCACAAGACCCGAGACCGCAACCAAGATACTCACGCCGCCTTTTATTGAAGCAATTAAAAAGATCAATAAGCCCTGCATTGCCATACTCAATAAAATGGATGCATTGCAGGACAAAAAACAAGCATTACCTCTCATAGCCGCCTTGCATGAATTACAAGTATTCAAGGAGTTTTTGCCAATCTCTGCAAAAGAATCAGACAATGTTCCGGAACTGCTCAAAGTATTGGAATCATTTTTACCTGAAAGCCCCATGTATCACGATCCTGAATTATTGAGCACAATGCCTCAGCGTTTTTTCGTTGCGGAACTCATCCGTGAAACCATTTTTGATTCATTAAGTGAAGAAGTGCCCTATTCCACAGAAGTCTCAATTGCCGAGTTCCATGAAAAAGGGAAAGGGAAATGGCATATTTCAGCTGATATCATTGTGGAAAAAGATTCTCAAAAAGCCATCATGATTGGCGAAAAGGGGGCCATGATCAAAAATATCGGTAGTGAGTCAAGAAAAAAGATCGAAGATCATCTACAAATGGGCGTATTTCTCGAACTCTTTGTTAAAGTAAGGGAAGATTGGAGGGACAAATCCACTTATTTGCGTTCTTTTGGCTATTAAACCGTATTTTTGCATCTCATCCGGCTTGCTCAGCCGATGATAGTATCATTCAGAACTTGAAGTCACATTGTGACATCGGCATATATGTCTGCGAAATTCGTTTCAAATAAAGATGAGACCACCAGACTCTTTGAGAATCCAATATTGGAAGCTCTGTCACATGTGCATCCCATTACGCCATTTGTGGTGTATGTTCCGATCACATTGGTCTTGATTTCAATATCTTGGAATATGACCATCCTTGCCTTGGTGATGTCAGTGATTTCAGGTTTGGTATTTTGGACGCTCTTTGAATATCTTCTCCATCGTTTTGTGTTTCACTATACCCCAAAAACGCAATGGGGAAAAAGGTTTCACTATTTCACGCATGGCATTCATCATGATTATCCTAAAGATTCAACTCGTTTGGTGATGCCATTGGGAGTGAGCATTCCGCTAGCAGGAATATTGTATCTTCCATTTTACCTTTTTGCCGGTTTATGGGGGCATGCATTTTTCGCGGGATTTTTGTTTGGATACATGTGTTATGATGCCATGCATTTTGCAGTGCATCATTTGCAATTCAATGGAAAGATTGGTCGTTTTATGCAAGCATATCACATGAAACATCATTTTCATGATGATCACAATAGTTTTGGCGTGTCAAGTCCTTTGTGGGACATCATATTTTCGACAAAGCCAAAACAACATACTCAACATTGAACAATAGTTTTTCTTCACAACATAGCAACAGGACAAGTATGCCTGTCACAAAAGAAACACTTCTCGAGATTGCAAAGGGGATAAGCCCTGCTGCAGAACTTCATGAACATCATGGAGAATATACCATTGTTGTTCCTGCTGAACATTTGGTTGCTGTATGCACCGCTTTTCGCGATGATCAGCGAGCATTGTTCAATCAATTGATTGATGCAACTGTCATTGACAGAGCCACGAGAAACAATCGATTTGAGGTTGTGTATTTTCTCCTTTCACTACCCCATGCCGATCGCGTTCGCGTAAAAACAATCGTGCAGGAAAGCAAACCCCATTGTCCATCACTTGTGGATGTTTGGGAATCGGCAAATTGGTATGAGCGTGAAGCCTATGACATGTATGGTGTCATTTTTGAAGGACATCCCGATTTACGCCGTTTTTATATGCCGGAAGATTTCGTTGATCCGGAAAGTGGAGAGCCATTATATCCATTGCGTAAAGATTTTCCTGTGATGGGAATTCCCGGCTCCACTCCGCTTCCTCCATTTCCAGAAAAAGGAATGCAGAATTGAATTCATGGATGATACATCGTGCAATGCAAATCAGCGGCATGATGTTCATCATGATGCTTGTGGGTTTGTCCGGTTGCCTTTTTGTGTGGGAAGAAGAAGAATTTTATCCCGCCATGGCATTAAGCCCAATGCCCGAGATTGCGATGTCCGAGAAGACAATCGAATCAATTGACGGTGATATGGTGGCTTTCATCCCGGAGGGCTGGTATCTATTAAAGCAAGAGTTTTTCCCATCGAAAGATGTGTTCGCGATGGCAGTAGATTCCACGATGACATTGACTGCGGTGTTTTCCAAATTGAACAAACCGGCAAAAGATTCAAATTCTTTGAAAAATGTCAATGACATGATGCGTTTTGCTTTGCAACAACATATTGCAAAATCACAAGGATCTGTTCAACAGGTAGGAAAAGGCAGGCCATTGTCGATTGGCAGAAGAACATTCGGATTCATATCCTTTGGCAAATCAAATACCATGTCCACCAAAGCGCTTTTGTGGCGTTCCAATGCAGGTAATCTTTATGAATGCGCCCTTGTTCCTTTGGACATGACATCGACTCCTATTCCAAATGATTCAATGCAAACTCGCATCATTCGTTCGATTGCATCCATGATAATGTTCTGACATGCATACATTCTCAACAGACATCGAAGCTTTATTGTCGCATCTCGATCAAAGAGGTGGTGGTTTGCGCAAGCGTTCCGACATCGGACTATTGTTTGAACATGCTGCGGAAGCGGGTGAAGCTGATATAATCAATCGTTTGGTGTTCAATGGAAAAATCATTTGGTCAACCTATGGTTTATTGAAAAAAACCACTGAACAAACAGATGGATATGCCAATCTGGAAAGAGAATTCATGCAAGCAGTGAATGATGTGCGCATACTCATTCATGAATTCACCGCCTCATGGAAAGAAGAACATAGATTGCGTTTCGAAGAAACATATTTGGGCATGAATCAAGGAACGATCCGAAATATCGTTGACCTTGCGCATGATTTCGCTGAGATAAAACATTTGCAACAAGATGCCAGACATTCATCCGGGAATGATCAGGATAAGGATATAGCATAAACGTATGGAACAATTCAGAAATTTCTGCATCATTGCACACATTGATCATGGTAAATCTACGCTTGCCGATCGCCTGCTTGAAAAAACAGGAAGGGTAACCAGCAGAGAAATGGTCATGAATCAGATTCTTGATGATAATCCACTTGAACAAGAAAGAGGTATCACAATAAAATTGCATGCAATTCAAATGGAATATGCCGCAAAAAATGGTAAGGCATATACCCTGAATCTCATTGATACTCCCGGTCATGTTGATTTTTCTTATGAAGTTTCCCGATCACTTGCCGCCTGCGAAGGTGCATTGCTCGTTGTGGATGCAACTCAAGGCGTGGAAGCACAAACGATCAGCAATTTGTTTCTTGCAATCGAAGCAGGCCTTGAGATCATTCCTGTCATCAACAAAATTGATTTGCCATCAGCTTCCACCACCTTGGAATCCGTTAAGCAACAAATCATGGATTTGATTGGCTGTTCTGAGGATGATATGGTGCTCGCTTCTGCAAAAGCCGGAATTGGAATTGAAGATATTTTGGAAGCTGTTGTTGAACGCATTCCACCACCGAAAGGCGACCCAAATAAACCACTGAGAGCATTGATATATGATTCCGTCTATGATGCCTATCGTGGTGTCATTGTGTATATGAGAGTCTTTGATGGTGTGGTGCGAGAAAAGGATAAAATTCTGTTCATGTCCACAGGGCAAAGCTATGAAGTGGATGAAGCCGGTGTGCTCTATATGAAAAGACAAAGAACAGGTCTGCTTTCCGCCGGAGATGTGGGGTATATCACAGCGGCGATACGACGCTTGCAGGATACAAAAGTTGGTGATACGATTACTCTTGCCTCCAATCCATGCACTGACATGATTGAAGGTTTCAGGGAAGTGAAGCCTATGGTGTTCAGTGGGATTTATCCCGCGGATTCCGATGGATTTGAAGACTTGAGAGAAGCTCTCGGAAAATTGTCGCTCAATGATTCTGCCATCGTCTATGAACCGGAATCATCAGTTGCTTTGGGATTCGGTTTCCGTTGTGGATTCCTCGGTTTGCTTCACATGGAAATCGTTCAAGAGCGTTTAGAAAGAGAATTTGGTCAGACAATCGTCACCACGGTTCCGAATGTGCGGTATAAGGTAATCAAAACAAATAAAGAAGAATTATGGGTTGATAATCCGGCTCAAATGCCACCGGTTGGATCCATTTCGGAAATTCAAGAGCCTTTCATCAAAGCACAAATCATTTCGCCAACGGATTATGTTGGTGCAATTTTGAAACTGTGCATGGATCGACGAGGCACATTGTTAGGTCAGCATTATCTCTCTCAAACTCGGGTTGACATGACATTTGAATTGCCTCTTGGTGAAGTGATTTTTGACTTCTATGATAAATTGAAATCTTCCACTCGTGGCTATGCTTCACTTGATTATGAATATTCTGAATATAGAGCCGGTGATTTGGTGAAATTGGATATTCTCCTTAATGGTGATCCGGTTGATGCTTTGTCCACAATTGTTCACAGACAAAAAGCATATGAATGGGGAAGAAAATTATGCGCAAAATTACGCGAGCTCATTCCAAGACAGATGTTTGAAGTTGCAATTCAAGCAGCAATCGGAGCAAAAATCATTGCTCGAGACACAATTAGCGCCATGCGAAAAAATGTTCTCGCAAAATGTTATGGTGGAGATATTTCTCGAAAAAGAAAACTGATCGAGAAACAGAAGGAAGGGAAAAAACGGATGAAACAAATCGGCAGGGTAGAAGTGCCACAAGAGGCATTCCTGGCGGTTCTCAGCATAGATGATTGATCATACAAAAGCAGACTTCGGTCTGCTTTTTTTTAGTCCAACATTATTCTCACTTCTGCTGCAACCTGTAAATTTCTCATGGAGAAATCACTTCCGGGATATGAACTCAATCCGGTGAATGGAAGTATATACATCATTGTCGGACCAAAGATCATGCGCTTTCCGGCTTTGAATTCCACGCCAAGTCCAATATGCCCGCCGATGAACAAAGAATTTGCTTGTGTCAATTCCCCGGATTGAATGGTTGCTAAATTTCCATTGACTCTGGGGTCATTTCTATCCAAAGAAAATTCAACGGTCTCTCCCGTTGGGAGAACTGCGCTATTTTGAAGTAGTTCTTTGGTATGCTCAAGAGAAGTTGAAGCCACATAGCCAATATTCAATCCAAATCGTGTGAAGAGTCTAGTATCAAATGGGAAGACTTTTATATAGGGTAATATCCCAATCATGGATGTTGTGAATGCCGCATTATGCCTGAATGGAACTTCAAGTGATACCAATGCACCGGTAGATGTTTGTTGATCTTTCAGAACTTCCAATTCCTGATATCTGGAATCCATGGATACATAGCGATATTCGCCGGCAATTCCCCATACCACATGCTTCATCAATTCATTTTCAAATGATATTCCAAATGCAGAACTCATTCCTCCTCCATTTTCGAAGGAACAATTGCAGGCATCAGTGATCAATGTTCCTGTTTGCATGATGCCACCAAATCCCAATGAGAACCCAATTTGTTTTGGTTTACTCCAAAAAGAGGATTTTCTTGGGTCGGAAACCACCACCTGCGCATTCATCTTGGCAAGTGAAGCGATGAGAAGAATCAAAAGAAAAAGGCGACGATACATTGGAAATCCGATAATTTCTTTGAATTTACTGATAATAACATTCAAAAACTACATCCTGTTTCATCGCATAAAGATTTTCTAGGCATTCTTGGAACTCAATTCAAAGCCGTTCTGTTCTACCCAAACATTCGCAAGTGCTTTATTGCCCAATTATCTACGATTTTGTTGAGTGTTTTATGTTTGAAGAATTGCCATCACAGGAAAGAGTGTCCGCGCACGTAAAGCAGACACATGAAGAATTTCTGTATCAGGGTGCCAGAGGTGCGGCAATTCGCATACTCAGCAGATTTGAACGCAGTGATTCATATTTGGACAAATTACTTGAGCATGAATTGAGAACGGGTGGTTTGTCTCATCAAGATAAAGCTTTGCTGACCGAACTTGTCAATGGCGTTACGCGCTGGCTTGCCAAACTTGATTGGGTGCTCACAGGTTTTTATCATGGTGAATTCGATAAGTGCATGACACCGGTCAAGAATGCCATGCGTATTGCATTATATCAAGTGATGTTTTTGAACAAAATCCCACCTGCTGCTGCAATCAATGAATCCGTTGAAATAATCAAGCGGATCAAAGGCGAAAAATCTGCAGGAATAGTCAATGCCGTTTTAAGAAATATCACAAGAAATCTGGATAATATCAGATATCCCAATCAAGATGAAGATATGGTTTGGTATCTCTCTGTTGTCTATTCCCACCCAAAATGGATGGTCAAACGTTGGATGGATAGATGGGGACAAGTATTTACCGAGGAACTTCTCAAATCAAATGTGAATCGCCCTTCGATCACGCTTCGTGTGAATGGTTTGCTTTCACATTCAGCGGAAATTGAATCTTGGCTTGATGAACAACATATACCATATACCAAATCACAACATCATGATTCATCGTTATTGGTGAGTTCTCTTCGTGATATCACCAGTTCTGAAATGTTTAAGTCGGGTAAAATTGCCATTCAAGATGCAAGTGCTTCCATGGCTGCACTTCTTTCACAGGCAAAACCGGGAATGAATGTCATAGACTTATGCTCTGCTCCCGGAGGCAAGACATTTTATGTTGCGGAATTGATGAAAAATCAAGGTTCAATCATTGCTTTGGATAAATATGAAGCGAAGCTGCGCTTTTTGACTGAAGGTGCTCAGAGATTAGGTATCGATATAGTACATGCAGAGGTTGGAGATGCTCGATCTTTCGAACATGCACCTGTAGAACTTGTGCTTGCCGATGTGCCATGCACGGGCTTTGGTACATTGTCCAAGAAACCCGATATCAAATGGAAAAGAGATGCAGATGATATCACCAAGCTCATCCCATTGCAAAGGGACATTTTATCGAATGCAGCCAAAATGGTGAAACCGGGTGGTACTATTGTTTACAGTACTTGCACCATCGAAGCTGATGAAAATGAAAAGAACATAGAGTGGTTCTTGCAAGAATTCCCTGATTTTTCATTGGATCCGGCTGAACAATATCTTCCTGCTGATGTTTGTGAGAATGGATTCCTCAAAACCATTCCTGGCAAACATTCAACGGATGGTGCATTTGCAGCTCGACTTATCCGTAAGAAATAATCACCCCCGAATTTTCCCATAAGGCAAATTTGGTGTTCTCTGTACAGATGCTTCAAACTCAATATATGTTCCTGAAGCATCTCTGCGAATGATTTGTGAGTTGTTCTCTTTCACATGAAAAAGCACATGATTGTTCTGTTGTGTTTTAAAAGCCAACACAAATCCACGGCTAAAATTCTGAATATTATCGGCTAAATTTTCAAGCGGTGTATATCCCTCTCCAATTGGGGCTGAAAAATATAAATGCTGCAAAGAGTCAATCCCCGTAAAAATGAATGGGTCATACACATCATTAAAAAACTGAGTTATCCTCACTTTTTTCCCTCTATCCGTACCGCTCATCACAAATCCATTGACATCGGAAACAGATGAAGCTGCAGGAGTTGAAAGTCTATAAGCAGGTTGATTCCCGGAAGAATCAACTTCCAGGCAAAGATCCCAGGATGATGCACGATCTGTTGTATATGTTTTTTGCTCCAAAAAGTTGATCCCATTCTGTTTACCTGGTCCAACATATAATCTCCCTGAAAATCGAGTTGCCGTTGCCCATCTAATCTCAACAAAATTGCTTATGGTGTCTTGTGATCTTGAAAAAACCTGAAACACATACACTTTGCCTTCCTGTAAATTCCGAATTTGAATGGATGTCACATCACCAAGTTTCAATGTTTGTAAAGGCGTCCCCAATTCATCAAACACCTTAACATCATAGCCGATTACTGTTGTTCTCGAAGCACTCCAAGTTAATCCAATAGTGCTGGAACTTTGAGCATTTGCTTTCAAAGCGCTGGGAGGTTGTGGAACTCTGATCACCGGACTATTTCCCAAGTCACAAGAGCTCAATCCCAAATTCAAAAAAATGGCGAAAAGGATAAAAAGACGCGATAAATTGATGTTTTTCATACAGAAAATCCCTTTGGTGTTATTACTAATTTACAAACTCCAATCAAGGAACTCAAATCCAAGTATGGTAGGCAATGTATCTTGATTGTGTGAACCCTTTATAATTATCCCCAATATCCCCAAAATCATGCTGATTTTTTCTAATTTTGCATTCTCGAAATTGTATATCTGCCTTGGAGCAGACCCTACATTCATCACATCAAGAGCATAGCATGAATATTTTTGATTCATTGGTTGATTATGGTCATGAGGAAGTACTTTTTTATTCTGACCCCAAAACTGGATTACGTGCAATAATCGGTGTACACAGCACAGTGCTTGGCCCTGCACTGGGTGGAACTCGCATGTGGAATTATGCACATGACGGCGATGCACTTACAGATGTTCTTCGACTTTCCAAAGGAATGACATATAAAGCTGCAGTTGCCGGATTGAATCTTGGTGGTGGCAAAGGAGTGATCATTGGTGATGCTCGCACTCAAAAATCCGAAGGATTATTTCGCGCTTATGGAAAAGCAGTTGAATCTTTGGGTGGAAGATATATCACTGCAGAAGATGTAAATACCAATGTTCGTGATATGTCATGGATACGCACAGAGACACAATTTGTAACCGGTGTTGAAGGCATTGGTGGTAGTGGTGATCCATCACCATTCACTGCTTATGGAGTCTATTGTGGAATTAAGGCAACCGCAAAAAAACAATTGGGTAAAGATGATGTTTCAGGATTGCGAGTTGCTGTTCAGGGAGCAGGAAATGTTGCAGGACATGTAGTAGCTCATCTAGTGAAAGATGGAGCAAAAGTTTTTGTGACAGATATTTTCAAAGAAAAAGCGCTTGCTTTGGCTAATGAAACCGGCGCTGAATATGTAGAACCAGATGCAATTCTTTCCATGGATTGTGATATTCTCTCTCCAAATGCTCTCGGTGCAATTTTGAATGATGAAACAATACCGCAATTGAAATGTTCATTGGTGGCAGGCGGTGCTAATAATCAATTGGCTGATGAGAAAAAGCATGGTGCAATGTTGAAAGAGAGAGGAATTCTGTATGCACCGGATTATGTAATCAATGCAGGCGGACTCATGAATGTGGCATCAGAAGTTGATGGATACAATAAAGCATCCGTATTGCGAAAGAATGAAGGAATCTATGATACGCTTCTTCGCATTTATGCAATGGCTGATGAAAGAAATATACTCACTGTTGAAGCTTCGAATGCACTTGCTGAGGAGCGCATAGCATCAGTTGCACATGTACACAGAACATATTCCGGCAAGACAATCATCAATCGTTCACAATCTTCTTCCGGTTCATGATGGCAATGAAAAGTGATGACTCTGCCACATTTCCATTAAGCAATGAAAGACACATTGTTGGAACGAGAAGAAAAGCAAGAGAAAAGGTGATGCAATTGCTCGTGGCTTGCTCCACCGGAGAGATTGCATGGGAAGAAATTTTCCCTCACATCGTTCATAGAGATTTTACTTTCAATGATCAGGAATCCGAGCCGAAGAAATTGTTGACACCTGAAGAAGTGTTGGAATTGGAATCTGATACAAGAATCAATTGGGATGAAGTTGAACTTGACTTCATCAAGGATTTGACCTCAAGAACACTTGATGAGATGGAATATTCAGACGGATTGATTGAACGATTTGCCCAGAATTGGGAATTGGATCGCATTGCCCTCATCGATCGCATATTGCTTCGAATGGCTGTTGCAGAGTTGATTCATTTTCCTGAAATCCCAACAAAAGTCACGATCAATGAAATCATAGAATTGGCAAAAGGTTATTCCACCGATAAAAGTAATGTCTTTATCAATGGCGTGCTCGATGCAGTTGTTGTTGAACTTACCACTTCCGAACGCCTGAAAAAATCAGGTCGCGGACTTCATGAATAGTCAGGAGTGCAAAAACAATGAAAGCCATCATACCAGTTGCGGGAGTGGGAACAAGACTCAGGCCATTTACCTATACTTTACCTAAAGTATTGCTGAATGTTGCCGGTAAGCCGATTCTTGGACACATTCTTGATGCACTTCAGTCACATTCCATCGATGAAGCAACCATCATCGTTGGATATATGGGCGACTTGGTGGAAGAATATGTTCGCAAGCATCATGATCTGAAAGTGAATTTCATTTATCAGGAAGAACGACTTGGATTGGGACATTCCATTTGGATTGCCAGAGAAAATATCAAAGGTGATGATCCATTGCTCATCATTCTTGGCGATACAATTTTTGATGTGGATTTAAGCCTTGCGATGAATTCCGGTTTCTCAACTCTCGGTGTAAAAAGTGTTGAAGACCCAAGAAGATTCGGCGTTGTTGAATTGGAAAAAGGATTCATTTCACGATTGATAGAAAAACCCGAACAACCAACCTCCAATTTGGCACTCGTTGGTTTGTATTTTATCAATAATCCATCATTGCTTGTTTCTTGCCTGGATGAATTGATTGATAAAAATATTCGAACACGCGATGAATATCAATTGACAGATGCTTTGCAAATGATGATTGACAAAGGTGAGAAGTTCACCACATTCCCGGTAGATGGCTGGTATGATTGCGGAAAACCCGAAACTTTATTATCAACCAATAGATATTTGCTTGATGGAATGTCTGCTCCAAAAACAATGGATGGCACTGTAATCATTCCGCCCGCATTCATATCTTCAACAGCGCATGTTGAACGCTCTGTGATTGGCCCTTATGCAACTGTTGCAGCAGGAGCAAAAGTAGTTGACAGCGTCATAAAAGATTCCATCATCAGCGATGGTGCAACTGTGACGGCATCCATGCTTGAACAATCCATCATTGGAAATAATGCCATCGTAAAAGGCAAGTTTTCTAGACTCAATGTTGGTGATTCCAGCGAAATAGACAGAAGCTAATTTTTCATTCACACATCCATTGAATTATACATGGGTTATCTCTTTACATCTGAATCTGTGTCGGAAGGACATCCCGACAAAATATGTGATCAAGTCTCCGATGCAGTCCTCGATGCAGTCCTCGCGGAAGATCCTGAAGGAAGAGTCGCATGCGAGTGTTTTGCTACAACCGGTATGATCGTAGTTGGTGGGGAAATCACAACGAATACATATATCGATCTTCCAAGGCTTGTTCGCAAAGTGATTCGAGACATCGGTTATACAAAAGCGGAATATAGATTTGACGCAGACTCTTGTGCCGTGATCAATGTGATCAATAAACAATCCAATGACATTGCACAAGGCGTTGATACAGGCGGTGCGGGTGATCAAGGCATGATGTTTGGATATGCATGCAAAGAAACTCCGGAATATATGCCTGCTGCTTTGATGTATTCACATAAACTCGTGGAAAAACTTGCAGATATTCGAAAGAATCATTCAGAATTAATGCCTTATCTCAGACCCGATTCAAAAGCGCAAGTTACCGTTGCTTATGATGATGAAGGCAAAATCACAGGCATTAAGACAATTGTGATTTCTACCCAGCATGATTCAGGAATTACTCAAGAAACAATCGCGGCTGATATTAAAAAGCATGTTATTCCCGCGGTTATTCCCTCAGAATTGATTGGTCCTGATACTGTTTTTCACATCAATCCGACCGGCAAATTTGAAATTGGTGGACCGCATGGAGACACCGGGCTTACCGGAAGAAAAATCATTGTTGATACCTATGGCGGCAAAGCTCCGCATGGTGGCGGTGCCTTCAGTGGCAAAGATCCAACCAAGGTTGATAGATCAGCTGCCTATGCCGCACGATATCTCGCAAAAAACATTGTCGCAGCAGGTCTGGCTGATCAATGCACCATTCAAGTCTCTTATGCCATTGGCGTAAAAGAACCAGTTTCGCTCTTGGTTGACACGCATGGAACAGGGAAAGTCGCCTCTTCTGATTTAAGTTCATTCATCATGAAGAATATCGACCTTTCACCCAAAGGCATTATTGATCGCTTGCAATTGAAAAGACCTATTTACCAAGCTACCGCAGCGTATGGTCATTTTGGAAGAAATGATTTCCCATGGGAACAGTTGGATCTCGTTCCTTTGTTTTCAACACTTTCCGCATAATATTATTCACTCATCATAGATGGAAACAATGTCTGTAGAAACACTTACCATTCCAGAAAAACAGGAACAGGGTTCATTTAGTGAAGTCCCGGGTTCTTATTGCGTGCGCGACATCGCCCTTGCAGAAGAGGGAAGAAAATTGATTGATTGGGCTGAGGCAAATATGCCTGTGCTCATGCATCTTCGCAAAGAATTCAGCAAAACAAAACCTTTTGCGGGATATCGTCTTGCAGGTTGTTTGCATGTGACAAAAGAAACAGCAGTATTGATTGAAACCTTCAAAGCTGCCGGTGCAGAAGTATATTGGTCAGGTTGCAATCCATTGTCCACACATGATGCGGTTGCCGCCGCATTGGCTGCTGCCGGTATTTCGATTTATGCTTGGCATGGCAATCATTCCGATTTTTACTGGTGCATAGATCGCACTTTGGACAATAGACCTCATCTCACATTGGATGATGGTTGTGATTTGATCAATACAGTCCATGAAAAGATGATTGACTATGCTAAAAATGATGTGATTGGCGGTACAGAAGAAACCACAACCGGCGTGCATCGTTTGCGCGCTCGTTCGGCTGATGGAAAATTGTATTATCCTGTTTTTGCCGTGAATGATGCAGAAACAAAATGGGATTTTGACAATGTATATGGTACCGGTCAATCTACTCTTGATGGCATTATTCGTTCTACAAGTGTGATGCTTGCAGGAAAGAATTTTGTTGTTGCCGGACATGGCCATTGCGGTTCCGGTGTTGCAAAAAGAGCAGCCGGAATGGGATCAAATGTCATCATCACGGAAGTGAAAGCAACTGCTGCAATCAAAGCCGTTCTTGAAGGATTTGAAGTAAAAACAATGGATGATGCTGCGAAAGTTGGCGATATTTTCTGTACTGCAACAGGCATGAAAGACATCATCCGCAAGCGTCATTTTGAAGTGATGAAAGATGGTGCTATTGTCTGCAATACGGGGCATTATGATTGTGAAATCAATATCAGCGAATTGGAAGCAATATCAGTAAGCAAGCGTACGATTCGTCAGAATTGCGAAGAATATACATTGAAAGATGGTCGCAGAATATTTGTGTTGGCGGAAGGTCGCTTGGTGAATCTCGCCGCAGCGGAAGGACATCCCTCTGAAGTTATGGACATGTCATTTGCCAATCAATTTTTGTGTCATGTTAAATTGGTTGAAGCCCATCGTGCAGGTACAAAATTGCCTGTGGAGGTAATCGACATTCCAGTTGCTCAAGATGAATATATCGCTGAGCTAAAATTGAATACAATGGGCTTGTCAATGGATATCTTGACTCAAGAGCAAATCGACTATGCAAACAATTATCTTGAAGGTACCTGATTTTCGATGTAGATAGTGTATCTAACAATGGAATGCATCAATCATGCATTCCATTGTTGTTTATGGACTTGACAAATTCTTTGATTCTTTCTGCATTTTCCCCATGATCCACTTGTGGTAATGAAATACGATGTACTTGTTGGGGATCTCTCTTGGAAACCCCATAGAGATATGTGTCATCATAATATCGGAGTGCAATCTCGAAACATTCTTCCAAGTTCCCACATTCTATTGCCTCAAGAGCTTTCTTTGCTTGCACTCCACCCAAGCGTTTTGCAATCCTTTGTACAGCATCAGCTATCAATTGCATGTCTTGATCTCGATATTGCTCCACAAGCCAGGCAAGGCGAGAAGCTCGAGGGATATCCAAAAAAATGACAGGTCGATTTCTGATGGTTTCATATAAAGCCAAAGGCAAGATATTCCTTCCGATTTTTCTGCTTTCATCCTCAATCCATACATTGGGAATCTCAAGATCGGGATAAGACATGGCGAGTCTATTCTCAAAGGATTCTTGGGAGGTTTGTTCGGGACATCCGATTGATCCGAATGATGAACCACGATGATGCGCAATGTCTTCCAAATCAAGAATTGGTTCATGCATTGAATGTAAGGCATGCAATATCTCTGTTTTTCCTGAGCCCGTAAATCCACCAATCACCCAAGCAGGGAATGACCTTTGTAAGATATTCAATACATGCTTTCTGAATGCTTTATACCCACCTTCAAGCGTATATGCTTCATATCCATAAAAATTGAATAGCCATGCCATTGCCTCGCTTCGCATTCCTCCTCGCCAACAATGAAT
This sequence comes from Candidatus Kapaibacteriota bacterium, assembly GCA_049426725.1. Taxonomy (GTDB): domain Bacteria; phylum Bacteroidota; class Ignavibacteria; order Kapaibacteriales; family UBA961; genus UBA961. The sequence goes on along the minus strand of JBMSYN010000023.1, from coordinate 9,816 downwards.
CAATACTGTTGATCCATGTTTTATCCCACATGATTGAATCTTTGTGATATATTCATTGAGTTTTGGACCAAAAAATGCAAATCCCTTCTCTATGGCTTGCTCTCTTGAAACTTGCTTGTACAATGTTCCAATTTCTACTCTTTCATCATCAGAAAAAATAGGAAGATTATGTGCCCCGGGAATATGTGCATGAGCAAACTCAGAAGGAGTGCGCACATCAAAAACCGGATATTTCCGTGCAGATTGGAGAAAGTCCTCAAGAGATATGCGAGTATTTTTAGAGCGATTCATGCAGAAAACTACTGTTTTTGCCTAAGAGAATAGTCATTTTTAGGAATATCCCCGAGAAAATCCATTTGGGCAAAACCCTAAAAGTCTCTATCTTTGTATTCTGTTTTGAAATAGGGGTCCCATCGACTAATGGTTAGGTCACCACCCTTTCAAGGTGGCAGTACGGGTTCGAATCCCGTTGGGATCACTCTTAGGCATCGATTTTCGATGCCTTTTTTTTTGAATATATCTCTGCTTGGCACTTCTATTGCTTGTAAGAAGGTAAGAAATCGGAGTTTAAAGATGCAGCATACTGTGATGGGAAGTAGAGTCATATCAACCATGGCTTACATGGTTACCATTTTGATGATCATGTTGTTTTTCCATGGTTGTCGCTCATCGGAACCTATGTCGGAACCTGCTGAGTTATCAGGTTCAGCAAAGAAAATGGCAGAACGCTCTGCATTTTTGCTCAATCATCCCGATTTGATGACTTCTCCATTTGCGCCTTTGATAGACCCACTATTGGATGCGGGAATGGATACAACCGTGCTTATCACATTTCTAAGTGATCCCAAATTGCAATTCGAAGAGTCATTGGTGAAAATCAATGTCACCGGATTTCGAAAAAAGGTTGACTATTCGCATAATTATTCTCCCAAGGCGATTTTATCTTCCATTGCTTTTTACAAACAGCATGAATCTGTATTGAAGGCAGCTGAGAAGAAATATGATGTTCCTGCAGAAGTAATCACTTCCATTTTGTGGGTTGAAACAAAGTTTGGTTCCTATACTGGCAAATATTATGTACCCAGCGTGTTTTTTACAATAGCACTAGCAGCTGAGCCAGAAAATATTGAAAGAAATAAACAAGCATTGAGATCTGAAAATCCTCCGCCTGATCCATCAGAACTTGATTCTTTGGATAAGCGTATCTTAGCAAGAGCCAATAAGAAAGCAAAATGGGCTTTTGGAGAGATTCTGGCACTTGATACACTGAGAAGAGTATATCACAAAGACTATACCTCACTTTATGGCTCTACAGCGGGGGCATTCGGCTGGAGTCAATTTCTTCCGTCGAGTTATATACGTTGGTCTGTTGATGGCGACAATGATGGCGACAGAGATTTATTCTCACATCAAGATGCAATACATAGCATTGCAAATTATTTAAAAACGAATGGGTGGGGTCCGACTCAAAAGGATCATGAAAAGGCGGTATATCATTATAATAATAGCAATGACTATGTCAACGCTGTTCTGACTTTGGCTCGAAAAATTAAAGAGGGTTTGTGAAATGTCAACATTGCAATCCATCGGTGAACGATGGAAACAAGTTGAACATGATGTTCATAAAGCAGCAATTTCTTGTGGAAGAGAAAAAAGTGAGATAACCATAGTGGCTGTTTCCAAAATGCATTCTCTTGATCGAGTAAAAGAAGTATTTGAAGCGGGAGCCCATGTATTTGGGGAGAATTATGCGCAAGAATTCAGAGATAAAATTCAAGAAGCCGAGAATGGGAGATTCCATCCGGAATGGCATTTCATTGGGTCATTGCAATCGAATAAAGTAAAATATGTAATTCCACATGCCACACTCATTCATTCTTGTTCCACGGAATCAGTTGCAGAAGAAATCAATCGCTTGTCTGCGAAACATGATGTGATGACAAATGTTCTGGTGCAAATAAACACATCCGGCGAGACATCTAAATCAGGAATTCATCCTGATGAAATTGATGACTATATTGAATTCATTTTGCAGCAAAAGCATATATCGTTTCGGGGGCTTATGACGATTCCGACCGCAACGGAAGATATTACGCAATTGTCGAAAGAATTTTCACTATTACGCAAGACCCATGAACGGTTGAAGCACTTAATGCCTACACCGGAAGATTGGAATATTCTATCAATGGGAATGAGCGATGATTTTGAGATTGCTATAAAAGAGGGGGCAACGCATGTGCGTATTGGTACTGCAATTTTTGGGGAAAGACCATACTAATGTTTCTGAGATAATCGTTCGTATAATCGTGCATAGGGAGAATCAACTCGCAATGCCTCAGGGCATCCCAATATGATGCATTGTTTCTTTGCCCGGGTTAAGGCAACATTCAATTTCCTATCTATGATCTCTCCCTCAATCTCTGCAAGTGATTCAATTCCCTTCGCATGAAATGGACTATGTATTGCAAGTGAAATGATGATGAGCTCTCTCTCGCTCCCTTGAAAGCGTTCTACTGTATCAACGGTTATGAATTCTTTGTATTCATCGGATATCAAAGACTGAATCAATGCAATTTGAGATCGAAAAGGCGTGATGATTCCAACTTGTTTCACGGTTTTTCTATTCAAAGCTTCACAAGACAAAGCAATCGCCAATTCAGCTTCACCGTGATGTATTTTGTATTGCTGCTCAGCTTGAGTGGCTATCCAAGTCAATCGAGGATATTCTGTCAATGGTACATCCTCCTTTTCAATCTGCCATTTATTCATGCTCTGCAAACGATTTCCATAATGCATTGCGCTTACGATTGATGAAATCTCAGCATGCATTCTTGCCTGAATTGTCAACATGCCATATGCATGGGTATCGCCATGCTTCATGCACAGTGTAAGAAGTCTTTCAAATAATGAATGTCGAAAATCAGACAATTCGATGTCTTTAAAGAGGGGATTATTGAGCGTGGTTCCTTGAATATCTTGTGTAATGACTGCTGGTAATTGTCGTTCATCTCCGATGAGTATGAATCTTTCCGTATGCATGAGAATGCCTGTTAACTGCGGTTCAAGTAATTGAGATGCTTCATCGATGATCATGGTTGTCGTCGTAAACCATTGATGTATCTCAGCATGGGTATGCAAGGAAGCTACAGTTGAAACAATGATGCGAGAGTTTTGCAGTTCTCTCCGTAACTCTTCAAGTGTCATTGATTCAGAAAGGTGCTGCAAAGATGAAGCCGGGAATGCCGTTGCATGCTTACTCCCCAGTCGAATGAAAGATAGATGAAGCGAATCAATCGCAGCACAAAGTTCATCAACTGCTCTATTCGTAAATGCAAGAAGCATGATACGTTCATGATTTTCATTCATCAGACATTCAACAATGGAGCGAATCATTGCTGATGTTTTTCCTGTACCGGGTGGACCCTGCAATAAGAAATAATCTTTGCTTGAAAGAATCTTTCGTAATAGTTCCTTTTGTGAGGGATGAAGAAACTCAGGAATCTGACCTTGAAAGAGCTCACCTTTTCGTGGTCTTGTCAAACCAAGTATGCGATGTCTTTTATCCGTGTCAGATCGCATTACATCCCCAAGAGATCGCAATAGACTTGAATGCAAAGATTCATTTGCAGAATCAGATTCTATACACCAATACATGGACTCACTTAAGAATTGTTCTTTGTGGGAAAACTTGTTTCGCAAACTGATGATAATTCCATCATGTGAAATTGAGCGAATGGATGCTTTGTGTATATGACCAAGAATGTGTCCATGCTGTGATAATGCATCATGAGGCATAAAGAGGATGATATCACCAACTCTCAATGATGACATGCTTTGTGAGCGATTGCTTGGACGCAAATGCAAATGAAATGAATCAAAATCTGAAGCTTCAATATCAATTGTGAGATAACCTATTGCTAAGAGTTTCCTTTGTTTTTCATCTATTGTATACTGCCATAAAGAAGATAAGCCGGGATTCTTTCCCGTTCCCAATCGAGCAGTATGTTGTTCCCTTAGTATGAAGGACATTGTGGCAAGAACATAGAGCATTGATGTTTTGTCGAGCTTATGAAAGCGCTCCTTGAATTGCATGATTTCATCTCTAGTGAATGGCGTCATTTCACGAATCTCAGAATCTGAAAAGAGTTCTGTGAATGATGCAAATTTTCTATGAATGATATCATGCTCGAGAGAAACGATGGCATTGCGAATGCGCATTGCTTCTCTTTTTGCAATGTGATTATTGATCACATTCCGAATCGGATGCAGAGGATCTTTGGGATACAGCAATCTACTATCACCGGTTCTCCCGGGAAATGCGGCATCAAGCAGAAGATTATAACAAGCAACTTGAAGAACATGATTCTTCCATGCTCCCATGGGTAATGTTAAACCTTTGAATTGAACAGGCATTCCGGCTGTTGGAGCATTTCCTGATTTTAATTCAATGACAGTTTTTAGCATTGGATCCTCATATTCCATGAGGATGTCAAGTCTCCCAAGCAAACCATAGATTGGTGCAAGAAAAGCTGCTTCGGTTGATATTGTTGGAGCATCAAATGAATCCATGACTGGCTCGAGTGCATCTTTTAATGTAGAGCAAAGTTCTTTCAATTTGATGAAGTCATCATCATTTCGAAGAGCATTCAAAGCTTGTAAAGGCATGGAGTGCAATGTTGCATCTATGATTGACTCAATTTCAATGGTATGTCCTGCGATTGATTTATCGAGCCAATTTCCAACAATGATTCCGGCAAGCAAAGGAATTCCTGATTCTTTTTTGGAAAATTTTCGGATGAACATTGAGCCAATTGAAACATGATCACAATTAGTCGCACATTCAGCGATATCGGTTGCTGTATGCAATATGTCGGGTTCCATGATGCACAATGATTCTGCGGTCGAAACATACTGATCTGAATCAATGTCAATTGTATAATCAGTGATATGAATCGTTGCACCTTTCCAAAGTGTTTTGAAGGTGGAGTGATCATGGTCAATTCTACATATCACTTGCTCTTGATTCATGTTTATGCAGTGAATGAAAAGATATGTTTCATCCACATGCCAAGATTCTATGATGCCTCGGAATATTTTTGCTGTTGTTTTTTCGCTGTTTTCTTCATGAACATCGACTGCATCAGTGGGAATGGAAATACCCGCAAGAATGGAAAGGATTTGTTTACACAAGGATTGAATATCAGATGAATATCTCTGCGAATCTGAAGAGTTGATAAGCGCGATACATCTTTTGTACAAACTCGATGCTTGTTTACAATGTGGGTATTTCTGAGTGAGATAGACCCATTCGGCATAATGCGAACTGAATAATTGCAATTCTGAACTCAAAGCAAGAGCTATCACTTCATGAAGAAGATCGGAATATTCTTGTACTTCCGCTGTTGCCTGATTTTCCTGAAGTGAAGGCAGTGAATCTAGCAACGAAGTAATATGTTGAGTGAATTCCTGATTAATCATTGAATTGCCATTTGAGAGTATAGCTCAAACTACAGAGTTTATAGTGCACATAAAAAAAGGTGTCTGAAATTCAGACACCTTTGCGTGTTTCGCGATGCTATTTAGAAATTTACCGCTTCGCCCCATGCTCCTGCTGCCGCTTCCATAACGGCTTCTGAGAGTGTTGGGTGAGCATGAATTGTTCGGAACAATGTTGGGCCGGTCGCTTCGAGAGAGCGAGCAAGACCAAGCTCTGCGATCATTTCAGTGACATCCGGACCAATCATGTGTGCGCCAAGCAATTCACCATATTTCGCATCAAAAATGAGTTTTACAAAACCGGCTGTTTTCCCGATGCCATGAGCCTTTCCGGATGCTGTGAATGGGAATTTGCCAATCTTCAGTTCATAACCGGCTTCTCTTGCTTTTGCTTCTGTCAAGCCAACACTTGCTACTTGAGGATTGCAATATGTACAACCGGGTATATTGTTATAATCAACGCCATGAGTTTCATGTCCTGCTATGAATTCAGCACATACAATTGCTTCTGCTGAAGCTTTATGGGCTAACCATGGTGGACCGGCAACATCGCCAATTGCATAGACGCCCTCTACATTTGTGCGAAGGAATTTATCAACCACGATCCAACCCTTTTCCATTTTGACGCCAAGTTGTTCAAGACCGATGCCTTCAATATTTGCTTGTACACCAACTGCATTCAGCGCACGATCTGCAATGAGTTTTTCTTGTGTTCCATCTTTTTTCTCCACAAGAACTTCAACGCCTTTCTTGGTTGGCTTTGCAGAAACAACGCGAGTTTCCGTGAGAATATTGATGCCGGATTTCTTGAAATTCTTTTCCAATTCTTTGGATACATCGATGTCTTCAACAGGTACGATATTTGGCATCATTTCCACGATGGTCACATTCGCACCATAGGCATTATAAAAATATGCAAGCTCTACTCCAATTGCCCCTGCGCCAATCACGATAAGTGAACCCGGAGAATTTCTTTGGAATATTGCATCGGTGGAAGTCCATACATGTTTGTGATCAACTTCGATAAAAGGGAACATGCGTGTGCGTGCACCGGTTGCGATAATCACATTTTTGCATGAAATCGTATCAGTGATAGCATTCGTGGCCGGATCGCGAACTTCAACTTTTGAGCGTGAATGAACGATGCCATGACCTTTCACTTGTTGTACTTTGTTTTTCTTGAACAAGAAGCTTACACCATTTGACATCTTATCTGCAACTTCACGACTTCTGTCAATTGCCCGTGAAAAATCAGCATTGAAATTATCAAACTTAAAACCAAACTCATCTGCATGTTTGAAGAAGTTCATGTATTCTGCATTCTTGAGCAATGACTTGCTTGGAATACAACCAACATTCAAACATACACCGCCAAGTTTGTCCTTTTCAACGCATATGGTTTTGAGACCTAATTGAGATGCGCGGATTGCGGCGACATAACCGCCGGGACCGCTTCCAACGACAACGAGGTCGCATTCATGTTGTGCCATGGTGAATCCTATATGATAATTCTGATGAGTTTCTATAAAATGACAGTAAATATACCGTTTTGACGACTATTTTTTATTCAGCAATCCGGCAATGGTGGAACGAATTTTCTCGCTCTCTGCCAAGGGATTTACATCCTTCAATATGATGGTGCCTTCTTTGTCCAAAATCCACACACTTGGAATTGAGCCGACACCATATTGAACAGCCGCAGCATTATCCCAGAATAACCCATCGGCAACATGAGTCCAATTCATGTTTTGTTCTTTCACATAATTACTCCAAACTGCTAGGTCTTTGTCCAATGAAATTCCAAGCAATACAAAGTCTTGCTTTTTGAAGGCATTCCAAATTGATTTGGCTTCAGGGATTGATCGCACACATGGTGGACACCAAGTTGCCCAAAAATCTATCATCACCACTTTGCCTTTCAAGCTCGATAAGGTAAAAGAATTGCCATTGATGTCATTCATAGTGAAATCAGGCGCCTTTGATCCAATATCTAAGGGAGTGGTAGTTTGAGGCACCTCTTGCACTTCTTGATTTTGAGGTGGATTTGTGTCTTCCGGATTGCGCCTCTCTTCTTTAAGGCATGAAGTGAGGGCAATGGATGCAAAGAGTACGATAATGAGTTTCGTAAATGACATGATATGACTTTGTGATTGTAAAGTGCGAAAACTACGGAATTGGCATAAAAAAACCCTTTCGGTATGGTCCCGAAAGGGTATGTGGATAACTTTTTCGATTAGAGGGAAGCTGCTGCAGCCATAACTGCTTCATAACTTGGCTCAACACCTGGATTTGCAGTGACTTCCGCATAACGGATGATACCTTCGCCATCGATCAAAAACACTGCACGGGCACTAACATCCAAGCCTTGAACATTTGCAAGATTCGGGAAGAGAACATCATAAGATTTGGTCACTTCACGATTCATGTCTGAAAGAATGGGGAAATTGAGATCATTTTTCTTTGCAAATGCATCAGCACTGAAAGGCAAGTCAACACTGACTCCAAAAATTCTTGCATTGGATGATTGCAATGTGCCAAGATTGTCTCTGAATGTACACATTTCTTTCTCGCAAACACCGGTGAATGCGGCAGGGAAGAATGCAAGAATGACTGATTGACCTTTGTAAGAGCTCAGAGTATGAGGGGTCAAAGTATTGTCGACCAAAGTGAAATCAGGAGCTGTTTGTCCAACTGCGAGAGCCATAAAAACCTCTATAAATTCTGTGAATGAGTTTGGAAAGAAGTACAAAGATGGAAATTTCTCAGATCTTTTAGAGCATCTTCACCAATATATCGTTCCAACATGGTATTGTCTCCTTTCATGATGTCAATCATCACTAAACAATCAATGGCATCATTGAATGAAGGATCAATACCAAAACCACAAAATTTCCCTCCGAGTTTCATGTATTGTCTGATTAATATCGGAATTCCTTTCCCATCCGACTCAACTTCCATAATGATACTGTTCAATAAGTCGATGTCAGATGGAATCTCCCCATAATTGTTGAGTATAAGCTGTAATTGCTTTGAATTTGGACTTATAAACCTATTCTTGGCTTGTATATGCTCAGCCAGATTGGAATCAAAACAATGATGTTTGAGATAATTCACGATCAATTGTCTTGAAAATGGGGTGTAGTTATTGCTTATGCTTACCGATCCAAATAGATAACGATATTCCTTATGCTTGGCAATATATGTTCCAATACCTTTCCACAGTAATTGCAATGGCAAGAATGATCGCTGAAATTCTTTGCAAATGAATGCTCTTCCCAATTCTAAACCTTTGGGGACATATTGTTTGAATCCCTGAGAATATGTGAAGAGTGTTTGGGTATATAATCCTTGTTTGCCAAATACTGTTTGCATGTGATCTGTTCTACCTATGCGATATCCGCCAATGATGCCACTTCCGGTTTTATACAGAATGAGATGATCATATTCAGCATCAAACATGTCAAGATCCATTGCTTTTCCCGTGCCCCCTCCAATATCACGAAATGTTAGTTCTCTCAATCTACCAATCTCTCGCAAAATCCCTGGTGTACTTTTTGCATTGGTGAGATAGACAGTGTATTCACCGGATTCTGCAAGAATATCTTGTTCTTTCAATGAGGCAATTTCGATTTCCAATGAATGTTTGTCTGAATCCGCAATTGCTTCTGCATGTTGAAAGGTATGCTTGTCTTTTCTTTCATGTTGATATTGCAAAAGATATGTTCTGTGTCTGATATATCTCGTGCAATCCGACTCACTCATGAATGAATTGATTAAATGCTTTTGAATGGGCTTCCCAATGGTTATAGATATTGTATTGTGTTGTTGACGCAAAAATTCTCTTGGAAGCAATGCTGTTCTCAATCGTGGATGCAATAATCCCAATGCTTGAAAGAATATGGAATTATGTCCATGAATGAACATCGGAATGATTGTTGCATTCGTCATTTTCGCAATGCGAACTATATTTGAATTCCAATATGGATCTGTGATTGTACCCATTGAGGGCTGAAAATGAGAAACTTCTCCTGCAGGGAAGATTCCCAAAATGCCACCTTCTCTCACCCAATGGACTGCTTCTTTCAATCCTTTGAGATTTTGTTTGACGGCATCATTTCCGCCAAATGGATTCACGAAAATCATTGTCTCTCGAAATTCCGGGATTCTCTCGAGAAGGGAATTTGCCATGATGCGAAAGTCATTTCTTTTTTTTCCAAGCAGAGATCCGAGCATGACACCTTCCATTCCACCAAGTGGATGATTTGCAACAATGATGACGCCACCTTCTTGAGGAATATATTCCATTCCTTCTACTTCATA
>JBMSYN010000022.1:0-32078 GCA_049426725.1 Candidatus Kapaibacteriota bacterium | reverse complement strand
AATGATATCAAATCTCGGGCGATTGGCTAAAAAGGCCGGTCGCCCGTTTTTTTTGCAGAAAGTAAAACAATTGTTTGAGTTACTCGTTTAAAGTGTACCTTTTTCTATGTTTCATGGATAGAGAATTATTATGACAAAAAAACCAATCGTTTCAGCCGTTTTGCTCATTGGCATCGGTATCATTTTTGGTGTGGCATTGGTATCAACTTTCAATACCGGTGGCATAGGATCAGCTTTTGCAGCTAATAAAGAGATTGGGGCAAAGCAAGCCCCTGTGACATTAAGTCCGCAAGTGCAGGCATTGAATGATGCCATGGTAAATGCGAGCAAATCAGTCAATGCAACGGTAGTCAATATCAAAGTTGTTACAGAATCAAAGATTGACAATAAGCAATTCCGTGATTTCTTTCGCTTTTTTGGCAATCCGGAAGATATGCAAAGTGGTGAAGAAGGAGAGACGCAAAAGTCAGAAGGCGCAGGTTCCGGTGTCATTATCTCATCCGACGGATATATCATCACAAATAATCATGTGGTTGATCAAGCAAAAGAAGATGGTATGACCGTCATTCTTTCAGATAAAAAAGAGTATAAAGCGAAGCTCATCGGGAAAGATCCTTTAACAGATATAGCTGTCATAAAAATCGATGCAACCAATTTACCCGTTGCTCATATTGGAAATAGCGATGAAGTGGCAATTGGCGAGATGGTCATTGCCGTGGGTAATCCGCTCGGCTTGAATTCCACGGTCACTTCCGGTATTGTGAGCGCTATTGGCAGAGGGCAATTGGGCTTGAATAGAGATAGATATGCAGTTGAAAACTTAATTCAAACAGATGCGGCAATTAATCCCGGAAATAGCGGAGGAGGATTGTTCAATCTAAAAGGAAGTTTGATTGGCATCAATAATGCAATTGCAACAAGAACCGGCGGTTATATGGGATATGGATTTGCAATTCCTTCAAATCTCATGAAAGCAGTGGCTCTTGATTTGATTGAAGATGGAAAAGTTGATCGTGGTTATATCGGTATTTCTCTTCGACCTGTTGATGATGTGTCTGCAAAATCACTAAAGCTCGATAAAGTAGCGGGTGCATTAGTTGATGATATCATCAAAGATAGTCCTGCAGAAAAAGCCGGAATCGAAGCCGGTGATGTCATACTTGAATTGGATGGCAAACCCGTCAATTCCTCAAATGATCTTCAAAGTTTGGTTGCTCAACGTCGAGCAGGCGATAAAGTGACACTGAAGATATGGAGAGATGGCAAGGCAATCACAAAATCCGTAGTACTGAAAAAACGCGATGATACTTCAGTTGCATCAAATGATGATGGAGTAACCGGTTCTACAACCAAAGAAGATGAATCAACAAATGGCACTGTGTCATTCAAAGACTTGGGATTTACCGTTGCTCCTTTGACTGAAAAAGTAAAAAATGAATTGAACATCGAAGATGGAGTTCTCATTACGAAAGTAGAGCCATTTTCACATGCAAGTGAAAGAGGTTTAATGCCCGGTCTTGTGATCGTCAAAGCCGAAAAGCAGTCAATCTCCAAAACCGGTCAAATCAATAAAATGATTAAGGATCGTGCCGGAGAAGTGGTGAAATTACAGGTGAAAAGCAAAGACGGTTCTAGGCTTGTCTTCCTTGAAATCCCCAAAAAGAGCTAAGTTTGGTCATTTCAAAGGCATATCGTATATTTGTAGCCCTATTCATTGTTATATTGTGAGCTTATATGAGCACCTATATCGTCAATCCGGTTGAAGTTCGAATGAAAGAATCTGCCAAAGGCAGTATTTATCAGTCAATCGTGGCTATGGGAATTCGTGCCCGCCAGATCAATGATCAAATCAAGATGCAATTGACTGCTCGCATGGAAAATGTGGAGACTGATGCAGATGAAGCGGAAGGTCCAAATTATGACAAGCTTGCAATCAGCAGAGAATTCGATGTTCTTCCCAAGCCGATTTTCATCGCAATGAAGGAAGTAATGGACGATCAATTGAATGTCCGTATGAATGATGAAAAATAACACAAAACAAGTCGCTATATTGAGCCATCGCCTACCCCTGTAGTTCGATGGCTTTTTTTATTCGAGTCCACCATGAATTTTGAAGGAAAAAAAATCATACTTGGAATAAGTGGAAGCATTGCCGCATATAAAGCTCCAATGATTGTACGAGAGTTGATTAAACTCGGTGCGGAGGTGCGCGTGGTGATGACTCCATCTTCAGAGCAATTTGTGTCGAGAACTGCGCTGATGAATCTTTCCAAACATCCCGTTGCAATGAGCATGTTTGAAGATGAAGTGCAAGAAGGAGGTTCTTGGCATATACACTTGGCTCATTGGTGTGATGCAATGATCATTGCCCCGTGTTCTGCGACAACTCTTGCCCGTCTTGCAAACGGTTTTTATGACACAGCTTTGTCTGTGATTGCCTGTGCATTACCCAAAGATAAACCATTGCTCATTGCGCCCGCAATGGATTCAGACATGTGGGAACATTCCGCAGTTCAAAGAAATATTCAACATTTGCAACATGATGGAGCGATCATTATTGATCCTGCATTTGGGGAATTGGCGAGTGGCATCATCGGAAAAGGTAGATTGCCGGAAATACATGATCTCATGCAGCATTGTGCGCAAGCATTGGGATTGAGTATAGACCATTCATATTCAATTCAAGAGATTGAATTACATGAAGAACCTATTCAATCAAAACCTCTCTATGGAAAAAAAGTACTCATTACGGCAGGTCCAACACATGAACGTATTGACGATGTGCGATATATCGGAAATTTTTCTTCAGGAAAAATGGGCTTTGCCCTGGCGGAAAGAGCATCGCAATTAGGTGCTTTGGTTACATTGATAACAGGTCCGGTTGCTTTGACAACACCAATTGGAGCCATCAAAAGAATATCAATTGAATCAGCTCAAGAGATGCACGATGTAGTGATGAAAGAAATTTCAGGTCAAGACATCATTATCATGAGTGCGGCTATTGCGGACTTTACTCCCATGAATCCCCACAAAGGAAAAATCAAAAAAGGCGACATGGAAAGCATGCACATTGAACTCAAGATAACACCCGATATTTTGTCTGAAATAGGAAAAAGAAAAAGTAAAGAGCAAATCATAGTTGGCTTTGCTTTGGAATCAGAAAATCCCATAGAATATGGGAAGAAAAAAATGGAAGAAAAGGGATGCGACATGATTGTCATCAATCAAGCGAATATTCCCGACAGTGGTTTTGCGGGAGATAATAATACAATTTCCATTCTTGATACATCAATGCAATTACGAGAGTTTCCCACGATGACAAAATCAGCATGTGCGGAAGTCATCTTTGAGCATCTCATGCGATTGGACGCCGCATCATGAGCTCTCCATTTGCATCTGTGTTAAGAAAAAAACTCGAAGAGACGGATGCTTCCATTTCTTCGAAAGGATATACACTCGCCATTCATGAAGATGCATGGCAGGAATATGCAGTGACCGCCGAATGCTTTAAAAGGGGAGAATCAATTGGAAAGCTTCGCATTTATTATGCCCCAACAAAAAAGACATTCCGATTTGATTGTCGATCCATAAAAGATGATGATTTATGTGCAATGCTTGATGCCAAGCATTTGGCACCAAAGGCAGGTAAAAGAAGTCATGCAGGGTTGCATGCATATGTGGATGGTTCATATATGTCCGGAAAAGTTGGATATGGTTTGGCAATCATCCAAGATGATACATTGATTTTTGAAGATTTTGGCTCAGTGGATAATCCCGAATATCTTGAAGCGAGGCAAGTTGCCGGAGAATTGATGGCGGTTGGGAAAGTGATTCAATGGTGTAAAAAACATGGTCAGACATCTATCACCATTCATTATGATTATGCCGGAATCCGTGAATGGGCATTGGGAAATTGGAAAGCAAAACAAGCGCTCACACAGCGATATGCCCAATTTGTGGCATTAAGTGGATTATTGATCACATGGAACAAAATTCAGGCGCATACAGGTGATCATTGGAATGAATATGCCGATGGACTTGCCAAGAAAGGTGCCGCACAATAAACCTGGATGAAAAAGCCCCGTCAAATTCGTATTTTCGACCTTTCACACAATATAGTTTCGAATCATGGCCTCACCTCTGGATGCACTCCTTTCATTAAGCAAAAGACGCGGTTTTGTATTTCAATCCTCTGAAATTTATGGAGGACTCAATGGTTGTTGGGATTATGGTCCGCTTGGCGTTGAACTTCTTCGCAATGTAAAAGAAGCATGGTGGAAAGCCATGACTTTACGAGATGACATCGAAGGACTCGATGCTGCAATTCTCATGCATCCACGAACATGGGAAGCGAGTGGTCATGTGGGGCAATTCACGGATCCAATGATTGACAATAAAGTGAGCAAAGCCAGACATCGCGCTGATACATTGATTGAAGAATATATTGAAAAGCTTAGGAAGAAGGGAAAAACAGATCAAGCAAATGCTGTTGAGGCAAGACTCAATCAAGCAAGTGAGCCCGCACATTTTCATGCCATCATCATGGATGAACAAATACCTGATCCTGTGAGTGGTACAACTGATTGGACTGAAGTACGATATTTCAACTTGATGTTTAAAACATTTGTAGGGCCTGTAGAAGATGTTTCAAATACAGTCTATTTAAGACCCGAAACCGCACAAGGCATTTTTGTCAATTTTAAGAATGTGTTGGATTCCACGCGTCAAAAGCCACCATTTGGAATAGCGCAAATCGGTAAAGCTTTCAGAAATGAAATCAATACCAAGAATTTTCTCTTTCGCACGCGTGAATTCGAGCAAATGGAAATGCAATTTTTCATCAAACCCGGAACAGAGAAAGAATGGTTTGAGTATTGGTTTGAACAACGCTATCAATGGTTTGTGGAGCATGGAATGAATCCTGCTTCACTGCGATCAAAGCCACATGAAAAATTGGCGCATTATGCAAATGCTGCAACAGACATTGAGTTTCATTTTCCCTTTGGCTGGGGAGAGATAGAAGGAATACATTCCAGAACTGATTTTGACTTGAAAAATCATCAAGAGTTTTCCGGTAAGAAACAAGAATATGTTGACACCGTGACCAAAGAGCGTTATGTACCATATGTGATTGAAACATCTGTTGGCGCATCGAGATCATTCATGGCATTTTTATGCAATGCATTCAAAGAAGAAAAGATTGCCGGTGAAGATGGAAAAGAAGAATCAAGAACAGTATTGGAATTTCATCCAAAACTTGCACCGGTGAAAGCCGCTATTTTCCCACTCACAAGCAAAGATGGTTTGCCGGAATTTGCTGAACCATTGTATAAACAATTACAGAAAGAATATAAAGTACAGTGGGATGTTTCCGGGTCAATCGGCAAGCGTTATCGCAGGCAGGATGAGATTGGAACCCCTTATTGCATAACAATCGACAATGAATCACTTGCTGATCAAGCAGTCACGATTAGGAATCGGGATTCAATGCAGCAAGAGCGAATTCCGATTGATTCCGTGCGCCGATTTTTACAAGATGCATTAGGATGATACAAGAACCCGAACATAAAGTTCGGGTTTGTCATTCAATATGCAGTATTTACTATCTTTGCTTCGTACATTTTGAGAATATCATGCAGAATCTTGTAGCCATAGTTGGAAGACCAAATGTTGGAAAATCAACATTGTTCAATCGCATTTTGGAAGAGCGCGATGCAATTGTTGATTCAACGGCTGGCGTCACTCGCGACAGACATTATGGTCGTGGAGAATGGAATGGCATTGGATTCATTCTGATTGACACAGGAGGAATCGTTCCCGAAAGTGATGAACTCTTCGACAGAGCAATTCGAGAGCAGGCACATCTTGCGATTGAGGAAGCGCAATCCATCATTTTTGTATGTGATGGAAGAGATGGTCTAACACCTGTTGACAAAGAAATCGCGCTTACATTGCGCCAAAGCGGGAAACATGTCACTTTGGCAATCAATAAATGCGACAATTCAATACAAGACGCTCAATTGTTTGAGTTTTTCTCGCTTGGTCTTGGCGAGCCATTCGGAATCTCAGCTTTGAATGGTAGAAGTACTGGAGATTTGCTCGATCAAGTCGTAGAACCATTAGACAAATCCGAAGGATTGGAAGAAGACAGTCGATTGAAAATTGCATTGATTGGCAGACCCAATGTTGGAAAGTCGAGCATAACCAATGCGCTTCTGGGTGTTGATCGAGCAATTGTTTCTGACATACCCGGAACAACGCGTGATGCTATAGACAGCATTTTGAAATATTATGGCGAAGAGATTGTATTGATAGATACTGCAGGGTTGCGCAAGAGAAGTCATATCAAAGAGAATGTCGAAATGTATTCCATCATGCGTACCGCAAGAGCCATAGAGCGATGCGATGTGGCAATTGTGGTACTTGATGCAGAGCGTGGACTTGAAGCACAAGACAAACGCATAGTGAATGATGCAGTCGATGCCAGAAAAGGTGTGATCATCGCTGTGAACAAATGGGATGCAATTGAAAAAGAAACAAATACCGCGGTTGAATTCACAAAAAAAGTCCATGAAGAGTTGAAAACATTCGATTATGTGCCAGTTGTATTTGTATCGGCAATGACAAAACAACGATTGTCGAAGTTGATTGATATGGCGAAGGAAATTCAAACAAGAAGATCATCTCGTATTTCCACTTCAAAATTGAATGACATTTTGCATGAGGAGATTTCAAAAACTCCTCCTCCCGCATATCGTGGACATGATTTGCGAATCAACTATATAACCCAAACAAAGGTTGCTCCACCTACTTTTGCTTTCTTTTGCAATCATCCGCAGGAGTTACCTGATTCTTACAAACGATTTCTTGAAAGAACATTGCGCAAGCATATAGATCTGGAAGGCGTGCCGGTTTCATTTTTGTTTCGAAAGAAAAATAAGTCTGAGGACGATTGATTCAATTTACAGAGGTTTATCATGCGATATATTTTGCTCCTCTTTGTTGTTTTGCAGAGCATTCACATCAATGCACAGGACGGAAAAGGTTTTTCTGTCATCGTTGAAGCCAAGTACAGTAAAACTCCCACTCCCTCAATTACGCTTTCATGGGATAATGATCCAAGAGCGCAGACATATAGAGTATTCAGAAAAGATCCACTTCTGAATTCATGGGATGAACAAACCGATTGGGGTTCCCCAATTGCTACTTTGGGCAAAGATGCATTATCCTATACTGACGAAGACATCGAGATTGGAACAGCCTATGAGTATCAGATTTTGAAAGTCTGTACTCCGGCAAGTACAAAACTCATCAATGTTGGCGGTGGCAATGATACAGTGACCACTTATCTTGGATCAGGTTATGTTCTTGCTGGCATTGATGTACCTCCAACTTTGCATCGCGGTACGGTGATCATGCTCATAGATAGTACGATGCAAATTCCTTTGGAAAAAGAGATCGATCGTTTGGAACAAGATCTCAAAGATGAATTATGGAATATTGTAAAAAGATTGGCACCAAGAGCCACAACATTTAATTCTGAAGCGGTATTACAAACAAAAGAAATTATTAGATCCATTATTGAAAATAATCCGGAAGAAACATATTCGATTTTATTGATTGGCAGATTACCTGTTCCATATTCTGGTTTAATGGCGCCGGATGGTCATACGCCCGATCATCTTGGTGCATGGCCTGCCGATGGTTTTTATGCTGATTTTGATGGTAACTGGTTTGATCAAGCAATAAACAATACAGCGGCAGCTCGTGAAGAGAATAAAAATGTGGTTGGCGATGGAAAATATGATAAGTCTGCCTTTGACATTGCAATGCGCATTCCAGTTGGCAGGATAGACTTTTATAATCTTACTTCATTTGCTGAAAATGAAGTACAATTGCTCAAAAGATATCTAGACAAAAATCATGCATTCAGGACCGGTGAAATAAAACCTGTGTATGCGGCAACTGTTGATGATAATTTTGGCGCTTATGGAGAAGGATTTTCCGGCAGTGCATATCGTGGTTTTGGTGGGCTTATTGGAAAGGACAATATAGTGGCCAACAGAGAATTTCTTGATTCAACTGTTACAACCATGTTTTCTTATGCATGTGGAGCGGGTTCATATACATCATGCAACGGAGTTGGTGGTATAGCAGAATTCTCCAAAAGACCAATCACTTCGGTATTCACTTCAGTATTCGGCAGCTATTTTGGTGACTGGGATAGCAAAGACAATGTATTGCGAAGCGTCCTTGCTTCTCGCGGAACGGTTCTAACTTCTTGTTGGGCGGCTAGACCTGCATGGTTCTACCATCCAATGGGACTCGGAAAACCAGTTGGTGATATTTTGCTAGGAGCTCAAAACAACTCATTGCAATATCTACCTGCGGTGTACAATACAAAGCGTTATCCCGGTGGAATACTCTATCATGCCGGTGCCAAAGGCACGCATATCGCATTGATGGGAGATCCAACTCTTCGAATGACTTCCAATATGCCGATTGAAAAGCCAATAACCATCTCAATAACTTCAGGCGGAATTGATGCACAAATCAATTGGAGTGCGATTCCAAATGCGACAGGTTATATGGTATATAAAAGTTCAAAACAATCAGGTCCTTTTGAAGTGCTTACCCCATCTCCAATCAATGGAACAACATTTCAAGACATCACTTCCAAAAAAGGTGATGAGGTATTTTATCAAGTTAGAGCCGTTATGCTAAGAGAAACAAAAAGCGGTTCTTTCTATGAAGCAAGTTTACCGATTACTTCCGAAAAGATTGTGTCATCAGTAGAAGACAATCGAGAGGAATATAGAATATCTTGTTCGCCCTTACCCATGTCACATTCCGGTGTTCTGCAATTTGTAGCACCACATTCAGTGTATGCAGAAGTGACTATTCATACTCTTGATGGGAGAGTTGCGATGAATCTTCTCAAAGGTAGCATTGATGGTGGTGGGCATACATTGCAAATACCTGCACATGAACTTATGATGGGAATGTATATTGTGCGGGTGAGATTAAATGATAAGTCAATTACGACTCCGCTTATCATAAGCAAATAAATGAAATGAAAGCCTGATACTAAATCAGGCTTTTTTTTTACACAATCAATGCATAAGCAAGCATCGCAGCAAGTGTGTACTTTATTGTAGCATGAGCATAAAAGAGATTCTCTCTTAGATATTGATCCAATACCAAAAGTGACGGAGTCAATGTCACAACGAGTAGTGCAGACAATGCCCCAATTTCGAGAGAAGCTTCATGCATGAATATTCTACCGACGCTTGGGAACCATGGAGTTCCATAAAGCAGGAGTAGATGTATGATATAAATATGCAATGATTTGCTACTAAAGAATACCAAACGATTCTCAAAGCGAGAAAACAACTTGCCTATATAAGAGCATGCTCCTATAAACATGATGATGATTCCCGTTCGCATGATCATTGATCCCGGATTCAAATATTCCATGATCAATGCAAAGTGAAATGTTGATTGATATATTGCCACCCCTAAAACAATCAGCAATCCTCCCAATAAAAAAATGCTTCTCTTCATGAAGGAAGTTCTCTCTTCATCGCTTTTTAGATAGAGAAATGAGCCAAATGCCACTCCGAGAAACATGAAGCCACTTGTTGGAAACAAAGGGAATAATGAACCTCTTTCAGAACTCAAAAAACCTGCAAAAAAACCAGGCAAAAAATCAAACCAATGAATGGAATGCACAATCGGTGCAAGACAAAATATGGTCAGTGCAATTATGAAAGATCGAATCCCCAATGTTTTCACTGAATATGTATGTGTTGACAACCATACGATTGCCATCAAAGTACATGCAGTCAATTGCAGAATATTGACTTGAAAGAACATTGACCATGCATCCTGCTGAACGAATGGCAAATCAATGAGTCTATTTGCAGGAAAAACAAGCATATACCCACATAGCAAAATGATCCATGCCCAATTCATTCTGCGCTTTCTGGTTTCTTCAGACATCGCGCCAAGTTCATTTCTTTTCATTGCAAAAACATGAACCGTCCCAGAGACAATCAAAAAAATGGGAGCAGTCAAACCTCGCATGAATTGCCAGATATTCCAAGGGTATTCACCCAAATTCATCAATTGCGGTTGTACTAATGCATCTATAGTATGACCCTGCATCATCATGAGCATTGCCATGAGTCGTGCCAAGTCTAGCGCGAATAATCTATTGCCTTTTTTTGAATTCTGTGATGACATGATTCACCGAATTGAAAATCAATCAACGTGATTTGTACAAAAAAGCCCCGAATGATTCGGGGCTTTAATTAAGCCTGCTGGCCATGACATTGTTTATATTTTTTCCCACTGCCGCATGGGCATGGATCATTGCGACCAATCTTGGGATCGATATTTCGTACTGTATGTCCCGGTGAAGCATCGCGCTCTTGAGTTTCCTGACCATACTCATCGACTTCAGGTTTGATTGCTCGCATTCCGGCGGTAGTCGAAGCTTTTCTTCCTGATTGTCCCATAAAACTCAAAGAAGGGGAATTCATCACATTGACATTTTTGTGGTCAAGCGCACCTTCTTGAGGGCGTATCGGTTGAGCATTTGGTGCATGTACAGGTTGAGGATAAAATCTGAATACCGCATTGATTGTTTCTTTCTGTATTTCGACAAAAAGATTTTGGAATGCATTCAAAGCTTCGCCTTTGTACTCCAATAATGGGTCTTTCTGTCCATAAGCACGCAAATGAATACCTTCCTTCAATTCATCCATCACAGCAAGATGTTCGCGCCATTTATCATCGATTGCTCTCAAGAATGCAAAACGTTCTAAGCCAATCATGAATTCTGTGCCAAATTGCTGCTCTTTTCTTTCCAAAAATTCTTTGGCAACAGACACAATTCGCTCGATGCAGTCATCTGCTTTCATCGTACGAAACTCTTGTTCAGAGATTTCTACTTCGCAAAGCATATGTGTTCTGACTTGATCTTTCAATCCTTCTATATTCTGTTCTTCATGATATTGATCATACCAATGACCTGCCAATTGCTCCATGAATTCAAAAATCTCACCTTTCATTCTTTCACCTTGAATCACAAGACGACGCATAGAATAAATGGCTTCCCTTTGTTGATTCATCACATTGTCATATTCAATCAAGCGCTTGCGGATGGCAAAATTGTTTTCCTCTACTTTTTTCTGTGCTTTTTCAACAGACTTGGTAACCATTCCCGCTTGGATTGGCTCTCCTTCCGGTACTTTGAATGTTTGCATCACCGATGCAATGCGCTCTCCACCAAAGAGGCGCATGAGATTGTCCTCGAGAGACAAGAAGAATTGTGAAGAACCGGGATCGCCCTGACGTCCTGCACGACCTCTGAGCTGTCGGTCAATACGACGAGCATCATGTCTTTCAGTACCAATGATCGCCAAACCACCATTTGCTTTTACATCGGCATCAAGCTTGATGTCTGTTCCACGACCAGCCATATTTGTCGCAATCGTCACTTTGCCTTTCTTTCCGGCTTCAGCAACAATTTCTGCTTCATGTTGATGCTGTTTAGCATTCAATACGCGATGATCTACATTGAGTCTCTTCAGCATTTTAGAAAGCAATTCAGAAACTTCAACGCTTGTAGTTCCAACCAAAACTGCTCTACCATCTTTGACGAGTTTCTGAATTTCATCTATGACTGCATTGAATTTTTCTTTCTTTGTTCTGAAGATCAAATCATCGAGATCTTTTCTTACAACTTCTCTATTCGTTGGAATTACCACGACATCGAGATTGTAAATTTTATCGAATTCACCTGCTTCTGTTTCGGCAGTTCCAGTCATGCCCGCAAGTTTTCTATAAAGGCGGAAATAATTCTGTAAAGTAATTGTCGCATATGTTTGCGTGTCTGCCTCAACGGTTACACCTTCTTTCGCTTCGATTGCCTGATGAAGTCCATCTGAATATCGTCTGCCATCCAAAATGCGTCCAGTGAATTCATCAACGATCTTAATCTTCCCACCATCCACAACATATTCCACATCGCGATCATAGAGTGAGTAAGCTCGAAGCAATTGATGTACTGTATGGATGATATCGCTTCGCATCGAATAGCGTCTGATCAATTCATCCTTCTTGGATTGTTTTTCATCTACGGTAAGACCTGCCATACCTTCCACCATGCTGAGCTCACCCGTGATATCGGGTATAACGAACATTTCGGGGTCTTCGCCAACTTTTGTGAGAAGTTCACGACCTTTTTCAGTGATGTCTATTTGATGATTTTTTTCATCGATGGTATAGAAGATCTCTTCATCGATGATGGACATTTTTGTTCCTTGCTCCCGCAGATATTCCAATTCGGTATCACGCATGAGTTTTTGATATTCGGGCTCTTGAAGAAGTTTTGACAACTTCTTTTGTTTTGGCATGCCGCGATATGCTCTCAGCAAATTGATACCGGCTTGGACTTTACTTTCTTTGTCTTGTTGTTGAAGCAATTTTTCCGCATCATTCACAATCGTGTTGATCAATCTGTTTTGTGCATCAACAAGCCGGCGAACACGTGGATTGAGTTGATCATATTGTTGATCATTTGAGTGGCTAACAGGACCGGAAATGATAAGCGGAGTTCTTGCTTCGTCGATCAATACGGAATCCACCTCGTCAACGATTGCGAAGAAATGAGGTCTTTGCACCATGTCTTCGGCTTCGCTCACCATATTGTCGCGCAAATAATCGAAACCAAATTCATTGTTGGTTCCATAGGTGATGTCGGCAGAATATTCGGCATGTCTTTGATGAGGTTGCATATTGGATTGAATGCAACCGATATTGATATCGAGAAAATCAAAAACCGGTTTCATCCATTCGCTATCGCGTTTTGCCAAATAGTCATTCACTGTCACAAGATGAACGCCTTTGCCTGACAAAGCATTGAGATACATCGGAGAAACTGCAACCAATGTTTTTCCTTCACCTGTTGCCATCTCGGAGATTTTTCCTTGATGAATCACGATTCCGCCAATCAGCTGCACATCATAAGGAATCATTGCCCATACATGATGTTGTCCAACGACATCATAGGAATGTTTTCTCTCTGTGAGTCTTCGACATGTTTCTTTCACCACTGCAAAAGCTTCTGGAAGGATTTCATCCAAAGTGTCTTGAATGATTTCAAATTCTTCTGATCCGATTTCTTTTATTCTGTCATGAATGGTAAGACTTTCATCATGATTCATGTCTGTGCTTGCCAGTTGCTCGCGCAAACCCGACAATTCTTCTTGTAGATTCGCAGTGCGAGATTGAATGAGCGCTTTAAATTCATGAGTTTTTGAACGCAATTGTTCATCGCTCAGTGATGAAAGGCGGGTATACTCTTCATTGATTTGCAATACCAGCGGTTTGAGGGATTGAACATCCTTATCGTGCTTGGTGCCACCAAATATTTTCTTGAGAACTGAAATCATGGTCTGAATGTCTCTGTACTATGAATGATCCCGAATGTTTTGCAACATTCATGAAAGCCAAAATTAGCCTATTTTCTTGATTTTTCGGGCATGATAGACGCATCAAAGTGGAGAGTATTTCCACATTTGGCGAAATCATGACTCCTCAACCACTCTGAACTTCGGTATATTTGTTCGAACAATTCTAAAGGTCATCCATGAAGATAGCCATAACGGGTGGTGCCGGGTTCATCGCCTCGCATATTGCCGATGCATATTTGGCATTGGGTCATGAAGTATTTGTCATCGATAATCTCTCCACCGGAAAACGCGAAAATATTCCATCTCAAGCCACATTTATTGAAATGGATGTGAATGATTCTGCTTTGCGAGATCTTTTCATTGCTGAAAAATTCGACATCGTGAATCATCATGCGGCTCAGATGGATGTAAGGGTATCCGTTCAAGATCCATCCTATGATGCACGCATCAATATTCTTGGTGGATTGAATGTGTATGAATCTGCTTTTAAGTCTGGCGTAAAAAAAATCATTTTTGCATCAAGTGGCGGCACTGTCTACGGAGATCAAGAATATTTCCCCGCTGATGAGCATCATCCCACAAAACCAATCTCACCGTATGGTATTGCCAAGCTTTCCAATGAACAGTACTTGTATTATTATGCTCATGTTCATGGATTACCCTATGTGGCATTTCGATATGCCAATATCTATGGGCCGAGACAGAATCCTCATGGTGAGGCAGGAGTGATTGCAATTTTCGCTCAAAAAATGCTGCGTGGTGAGCAGCCGATCATCAATGGTGAGGGCTTGCAAACAAGGGATTATGTGTATGTTGGCGATGTGGTGCAAGCAAATGTTCTTGCCCTTCAATCATCAATGATCGGAGCATATAATATTGGAACTTCACTTGAAACGGATGTGAATACATTGTTCAGACATCTTCGTGAATTGACCGGCTCTGAATGTGAAGAACAACATGCTCCCGCAAAGCAAGGTGAGCAACTCCGAAGCGTTTTGTCATATGATCGCATTCATACTTCTTTTGGATGGACTCCCAAGATGAATCTCGTCGAAGGTCTTTCCAAGACAGTGGATTCTTTTAGATCTTGAAATCATGCTGCTTAAGTCAAATACCGTATTGGCTATAACGGGTCCAACGGCCTCCGGGAAAACCGCACTTTCACTTGAAATCGCCTCAATGCCAGGAATACATGCCGAGATAATCAGCGCTGATTCGAGGCAAGTTTTCAAAGGACTCGATATCGGTACTGCCAAGCCATCAGCCGAAGAATTGGCTCGGGTGCCTCATCATTTGATCGATATCTGCGAACCATTTGAATCATACAATGCAGGTCTATTCGCCAAAGATGCCACTGCCATCATACCATCATTGCTTGATCAAAACATAGTACCCATCATCGTTGGTGGCTCGGGCTTATATGTTCAAGCATTGTGTGAAGGGTTTTTTGATGTGCCACCAGACATTGAGAATAGCTTGATAGATGCCAGGGCTGAAGTACAAAACATGTATCAACAAATGGGTAAAGATGACCTTTTTGAAGCTCTAAGAGCGGTTGATCCACAATCCTGCGAAGCCTATCCGGACAAAAATCCGAGAAGAATCATGCGTGCTTTGGAATATCACAAAGCCACCGGGAAGCTGTTTTCAAAGGAAAAATCCACAATGATGACATATCCAACATTTCAAACAATATATGTCATGATTGAGCATGAAAGGGAAGAACTCTATCAGAGAATCAATGAAAGATGCGAAGCAATGTGGGATGGAATGCTTGATGAAACACGAATCATGCTGAATCGTGGGATAAACCCCAATGCGCAATCTCTCGACACAGTGGGGTATTCTCAAGCAATTTCATTTATTAATGGGGAAATTGATCAAAAAACAGCCATAGACCAAATGAAACAAGCAACCAGAAATTATGCCAAAAGACAAATCACTTGGTCGAAAAGATTAGAGGGATTGATCATGCTGAACGGAAATACCCAAGAAATGGCATTGAAATGTCTTGAATTACTAAACGCAGATGCCTGAGATTCTTGGTGTTTAGCGTAAAATTCCCTATTTTGCCAAGCTCAAAACACGTGCATCGTTCACTTCTTTTATTTTTACATCCCCGCTATGTGGATGGCTTGAAATCGATCACATGCACTTTTATCGTGAACGAATGATCAATTTCATGTTCCGCATCATAGTTTGAAAGGAATTTATGTCTGATTTGACCCCAAACAATTCAACAAAGCGTCCATCTTTGGCAGATTTGCTCAATGGTGATTTCAATGTGCCCATGATGGATGACAGCACATTTGACACCTTGTTTCAGAAGAGTTTTTCTGCAGTTCAAGAAGACCAAATGGTGAAGGGAAATGTAATTCAAGTGACCAAAGACAACATTTATGTTGACATAGGATTCAAGTCACTTGGTGTTATCCCAAGAGCCGAATTTGGTACAGCAGATATTTTCAAGCAGGGTGATGAAATTGATGTATTCATTGAAAAGATTGAAGACATCAATGGTCGTATGCTTTTATCTCGTCGTCGTGCAGATTTCATGAAGACATGGGAAGAAATTCTCAAGCTTAATGAAACGCAACAGATCGTGCAAGTTCGCATACTTCGTCGTATCAAGGGTGGGATGGTTGTTGACTTGCTTGGCATTGAAGCATTCTTACCCGGCTCACAAATTGATGTTCGTCCTGTGCGTGATTTTGATGCATGGGTAGGTAAGATGATTGATGTTCGTGTTGTGAAGGTAAATCATCCTAGTGAAAATGTAGTTGTATCTCATAAAGTATTGCTTGAAGAGCAATTGGCAGGTCAGCGTACCAAGATTCTTGGCACGCTTGAAAAAGGTTTGGTGCTTGAAGGAGCTGTCAAAGCAATTTCCGATTTCGGTGTTTTCGTCGATCTTGGTGGTGTTGATGGTCTTGTTCACATTACAGATCTTTCATGGGGTCGCGTGACACATCCTTCAGAGATTGTCACACTCGATCAAGTTGTGAAAGTTGTTGTGCTTGATTTTGACGGAGAGAAACGTCGTATTTCTCTTGGCATGAAGCAGCTTACTTCACATCCTTGGGATACAATTGGTGAAAAATATGAACCAGGTACAAAAGTTCAGGGTAAAGTAGTATCCTTGACTGATTATGGTGCATTCATTGAAATCGAAAAAGGAATCGAAGGTTTGATTCACATCAGCGAGATGAGCTGGACACAACATGTGAAGCATCCATCACAGATGGTTTCCATGGGACAAGTCATCGATGCGATTGTATTGAACATTGATAAGAATGATAAAAAACTTGCTCTTGGCATGAAGCAACTTGAGCCGGATCCATGGGCAGATTTACTTGCTAAATATCCCGTAGATTCAGTACACAAAGGTATTGTTCGCAATTTGACAAACTTTGGTCTCTTTGTTGAGCTTGAGCCAGGTGTTGACGGACTCGTTCACATTTCTGACTTGTCATGGACAAAGAAGATTCGTCACCCCGGCGAATTCGTGAAGAAAGGCGATGCATTGGATGTGGTTGTATTGAGCATTGATTCTCAAAATCGTAGAATCGCTCTTGGTCATAAGCAAATCACAGAAAATCCATGGGAATTCTTTGCCGAGCGTTATGCAGTCGGAGCTGATTCCGAAGGAAAGATTGAGCGTATCATTGAGAAGGGTGTTATCGTTGAATTGCCAGAAGGCGTTGATGGTTTCGTTCCTGTTTCTCAATTGTCATTTGCTCCTGTTCGCAATATTGCTGAGTTCTTCCATACCGGTGATACACTTCCACTCAAGGTTGTAGAATTTGATCGTGAGTCCAAGAAGATTGTTCTTTCAGCGGTTGAATATCTTCGCGATAAAGATCAAGCAATCATCGATGCATACAATGCTAAACATCCCGTTCCAAATGCAGACAAGTATGCACAAAATATCGAAGCGGTAGATTTGTCGGCCCTTGCGGAAGACATTGAATCAGTTTTTGAAGAAGTCAACCCAAAGATTGACGAACAAGAATAATCGCTTTGTCGAATCAGTGTTTCAGAGGCATCTCATGATTGATTGAGATGCCTTTGTCACATAAACAAAACTCATAATGGAGCAATGAAGTGTTGGTAAACACATTCAAAGAATTATTGGGTACAAAACCAATCATCGCATCAGGATCGATAGCGATGGAATTATCATTGCGTGATAAAACTGATATTCCTGCAGATATCTGGAATTTGAAGGATCCTGTAACGATCGAATCCATCTATCGAGAATTTGTTGATGCCGGAGCAACATTGTTGCTAACCAATACTTTGAAGTCAAATAGACTTGCATTGGATGCATTTTCTCTCAGCGACAAAGTCTATGAGATCAATCGCAAAGCAGTGTGGATTGCCAGAACAGCCGCATTGCGAAAAGCACTTGTTGCTGGAGTAATTGGTCCGACAGGACATTTCTTCTCTCCAATTGGTAATCTCACCCCTGAAGAAGCACATCAGGTATTTGCAGAGCAAGCGATGGCATTGCTTGATAGTGGTGCAGACATCATCATGCTTTCTTCATTCATAGACATTGAAGAACTGATTATTGCAATTGATGCTGTGCGTGCTGTAAGACAAGATATACCAATCATTGCCATGAAATCATTTCCCGAAGATGGAACTGTATTGGCAACATCTTATCCTGCTGATATAGCCCAAAGATTGCAAGACAAAAATTTGCTCGCATTGGGAAGCAATGGCATCGTTGGTCCGCAACGCATGACTGATATTTTACGAGCTTTATCCGGTTCTTCCATTCCACTTTGCATCTTGCCTGACATTGCCATTCCTACTTTATTGCATGGTCGTCAAAATTATAATGCAGAACCTGCTTATGTAGCAAGCGTTGCCGTGAAACTAGTACGTCAAGGTGCATGCATCATTGGCGCGGATGGCGGAACAACGGTTGAACATGTAAAAGCAATTGCAATTGCTGTTCAAGATGAAATCCCGGGAAGTGAAAAAGTTGAGCCTAAACCAAGTAAGACAATTGATGTAAAGCCAATAGAGAGTGAAGAGGCAAGTGCATTTGCAAAAAAAATAGGCAAACAATTTCTCACCACGGTTGAAGTTGAAATTCCACGCGGATTAGACATGACTTCAGTTCTCGAGGCCTCGCGTTTTTTGAAAGATCAAGGCATTGATGCTGTGAATGTATTCGATGGGGCAAGAGCAAGGGTCAGGATCAATCCAATTACTGCTTCACACATGATTATGCAAGATACAGGAATGGAATGCATCACGCATATGGCTTGTCGCGACAGAAATATGGTTGGATTACAAAGCGATCTCATCGGTGCATATTCTTTGGGTGTAAGAAATATTCTTGCAGTAACAGGAGATCCAACAACAATTGGTGATTATCCATTTGCTACATCTGTGTATGATGTGGATTCCATAGGTTTGTGTAGAGCATTGCATCATATGAATAAAGGTCGCGACCTTTTGGGCAATGCACTTGGCAGAGCAACACAATTCATGATCGCATGTGCCGTGAATCCATGTGCAGATGACATTGCAACTGAGTTAATGCGTTTGGAGAAAAAAGTTGAAGAGGGTGCAACAGTGGCATTTACACAACCTGTATTCGACATGGAAACATTATTGCCCTTTTTGGATTCAATCAAATCACTCAATATATCCATCATGCTTGGCATCATACCATTGCGTAGTTCCAGACATGCAGATTTCTTGCATTATGAAGTGCCCGGTATGATTGTTCCAGCATGGGTGCGAGAAGCAATGCATGCAGCCGGTGGAAATGCAGGAGAAGTTGGATTGAATATTGCAACCGATTTACTCTCAGAAGCAAAGAAGCATGTGCAAGGCGTGTATATCATGCCACCCGCAAAGCGTTATGACATGGCAATCGACATGTGCAAGCGAAGCGGTGTTTTATAACAATTCAAAATAGAATTCAATCAATATCAATGGAATATATGACATGTCATTTCAGCATCTTTTCGAACAACATGCATCCACATTGAATGAAGCTGTTGAAGCCAATCGCTCGAGAATTTTTCATGCACATTGGCCAGAGCCACCAAGCGGGAAAATCTATGGTGAAACAGCTCAAGAAGATGGACTTCAAGCTTTTAAAGCGGCGCTCAATAATGCATTTGATTTTCCGCATCAAAAGGGAAGTGAAGGGTCGGTTGGCTCCGAACATTCACCTTTTGGCTTTC
This sequence comes from Candidatus Kapaibacteriota bacterium, assembly GCA_049426725.1. Classification (GTDB taxonomy): domain Bacteria; phylum Bacteroidota; class Ignavibacteria; order Kapaibacteriales; family UBA961; genus UBA961. The sequence goes on along the minus strand of JBMSYN010000022.1, from coordinate 12,385 downwards.
CTTTGAATATTTCTTATCCCTCATATTCACCCGATGTACTCATTGCAAATGCAAATGAAGCGCTGATGCAATGGAAAAAACTCACGGTCAAAGAACGCGCAGGTATTTTGATTGAATGTCTTGAAAGAGCATCGAAGCATTTCTTCGCCATCGGATTTTCAACTATGCACACCACTGGTCAGGGTTACATCATGGCATTTCAAGCATCTGGACCACATGCTTTTGATCGTGCATTGGAAGCAGTGGCAACGGGATATATGGCTATTGATGCATTTGCTTCAACTGCTCAATGGACAAAACCCATGGGTAAGATGCAAGTTGACTTGAAAAAAGAATATCATGTACGCCCCAAAGGAATCAATCTTACAATCGGATGTTCGACATTCCCCATTTGGAATTCTTTTCCAGGAATGTTTGCTTCATTGATTACAGGAAATGTCACGATAGCAAAAACACATCCATCGGCAATATTGCCACTTGCAATTTGCATTCAATCATTCCAAGATACACTTGCTTCATTGGGCTTGAATCCGCATATCATTCAAATTGCAATTGATTCACAAGAACAGCCATTGACCGTTGCACTTGCAGAGCACAAGGATGTTCAGACAATTGACTATACAGGATCATCTGCTTTTGGGAATCATTTGGAAACATTGATTGCGGGTACAACCAAAGAATTATTCACTGAAAAAGCCGGAGTCAATTGTGCATTGATTGGCGAGGTAACAAATCTTGATGCGGTATTGGACAATATTGCATTCAGTCTTTCACTGTATAGCGGGCAAATGTGTACCACGACACAAAACATCTATGTTCCCAAATCAGGTGTTTCCACACCCGAAGGAATGATTTCATTTGATGAAGTTTGTACAAAGTTGAAAGAGAAAGTCGATGCATTGGTGTATAATGAAAAGATGGGTCCGGGGACACTTGGTGCATTACATTCACCTGCAGTGAAATCACGAATCGACAAAGCAAAAGCATCCGGATTGACAATCATTCGAGATTCTGAAGTGGTGAGTCAGCAAGGTTTTGACAATGCATTGTCTTGCTCTCCGCTCATATTAAAAGCAGAATCTGCACATCAAGAAATAGTGCATCAAGAATGGTTTGGTCCAATCAGTTTTATTATTCCGGTAGATGATATTTCTTCCGGCATAAATGCAATGTCTGCATCCATAAAACAACATGGTGCTTTGACTGCATTATTGCATGTGAATGATGAAGAATTGATCAATCAAGCTATTGATCAATTGGTAGATGCAGGTGTGAATATATCATGTAATCTTACCGGACCAATTTGGGTGAATCAATCAGCAGGATTCAGTGATTTTCATGGTACCGGAGCGAATCCCGCAGGCAATGCATCATTTGCCGATTTGTCTTTTGTGTCGAGACGATATAATATCATCGGCATGCGCAGACCATAAACAAAAAAAGCCATCCAATCGGATGGCTTTCATTTTTCTGACTGAGTTACTTTTTCTCGCTGATTGTTTTTGCTTGCAAGAAAAGTAAAAGATAATCTCTGCCACCCGCTTTTGAATCTGTTCCACTCATATTGAATCCACCGAATGGGTGAACACCAACCAAAGCGCCTGTACACTTGCGATTCAAATAGAGATTCCCGCAATGGAACTCAGCTCGAGCGCGATTCAATTTCTTTTTGTCATTGGTATATACCGCGCCGGTCAAACCATAGATCGTATTATTTGCGATTGACAAAGCATTATCGAAATTCTTTGCTTTGATAACGGCAAGCACAGGACCAAATATTTCTTCCTGAGAAATTCTTGCATCAGGTTTGATGTCTGTAAAGACTGTTGGTTTGATATAATACCCATTCAAACCTTCGGCTTTTCCGCCACCACACAGCAATTTTCCTTCTTTCTTTCCAATTTCAATGTATTTCAAAATGGATTGCTCTGCTTTCTTTGAAACAACAGGGCCCATGGCATAATCTTCTTTTGCATCACCTTGCTTAATTGCTTCCACAGCAACTTTTAGTTTTGACACAAATTCTTTGTAGATGCTTTGATGAACGATCACTCGTGAACAAGCAGAGCATTTTTGACCTTGAAATCCGAATGCAGCTTGTACTGTACCTTTTACTGCATCATCAATATCGCAATCATCATCGATGATCATGCTGTCTTTGCCGCCCATTTCAGCAACGATGCGTTTGATCCAGATTTGTCCGGGAACAGTTTTGGCTGCAAGTTCATTGATATGCAAACCAACTTCCATTGAACCGGTGAAAGAAATGAATCTTGTCTTTGGATGTGATACAAGATAATCGCCTGCTTCGGCACCGGATGCAACCAAATAATTCAATACGCCTTTGGGCAAACCAACAGAACGCATGATATCTGCAAAAAGCCAGCCCATCATTGGTGATTCAGAAGAAGGTTTCAAGACAACTGTATTGCCAGTTGCAATCGCTGCACTCGCTGTACCCACCAAGATTGCAAAAGGGAAATTCCAAGGTGGGATAACAACACCAACACCAAGTGGAATATAGGACAATTGATTCTTCTCTCCTTTGATAGGAGTAATTGGTTGTTTGCCCGCATATCGCAAAGCTTCCCGACCATAGAACTCAAGAAAGTCGATTGCTTCGCATGTGTCTGCATCTGCTTCCAAATAATTCTTTCCGACTTCAGAAATCATCCATGCATTGATTTCCAGTCTGCGTTTGCGAATAACATTCGCTGCTTTGAACAAAAAAGAAGCTCTTTCTTTTGCCGGAACAAATTTCCAGGTTTCAAAAGCTTTTAAAGCCGCCTGCATTGCTTTTTCAGCATCATCTTTTCCGGACTTTTGAAACACACCAATGTTCTCATCGGTATTGGATGGATTGATGGAAATGGTTTTAGCATCTGTATAGACAGCTTTGCCATTGATGAAATTCGGATACTCTTTTCCGAACTGCGCTCTTACTGATTCAAGAGCTTTTTTCTGCTTTTTGGCAATTTTTTGATTGCCGAAATTGAGGAAGACCTCATTTGAAAATTCTTTCATAAGTATATAACACTAACGATGAATTAAAGAATGGTTTGCAAGAGTAAATTGATTTGAAACAGTAATAATCCCAAGCCGGCAAGACAACAAATCCAATTGATGATCAATGCAATGTGATAGCCCTTTGATCCGGGTATCAAAGAATAAATTTCGAATAAATGCAAGGCATCGGAAATATCTTCTTTTGTGATATGTGAAATGTCTTTGTTGAGCTCTTTGGATTTGCGAATGATAAAGTCGAGTCTTTTATGCTCTCTTCGAAAATCGAGTCCCCATAGCGTCATTAAAACAACATAAATTTGATATTGTTTCAACTTAAACATTTCATGTCCTTGAAAGGGCATGATTGATTCAGGAAGATAGAGAAAGAACCATAAACAGCCTGCGCATGCAAAGAGCATTGAAGTGATTCTTTTTAGGCGATTCCTTTGAGGTTCATAGAGACTTCTAATGGAATCTGAAAATAACGGAGTAGATTTCATAATGAGATATGCTAAGTTTGCATGGCTAGAAAGCAATGCACAAAAATACGGTTGTTTGACGACTTCAGAGACTGAAATTCCTTCATTGCTGAAAGCATTTACAACAATTGAATTGCTTATTTTGTTCACTTGATTGACAAATTTGGAGTCCCAATGCACGATTCACTCGGTAGCGCCCATGCCACGATATTACCCTATAAGGGAATTGTGCCGAAATTCGGCAAAAATGTCTTGATATGTGATGGAGTGCGCATTATTGGGGATGTTCAAGTCGGAGATGATTCCGGTTTATGGTTCAATGCGGTCTTAAGGGGGGATGTGTTTCCCATCAAAATTGGTACTCGAACGAATATTCAGGATGGCTCAATTTTGCATGTTACGACAGATACCTATGCATTGTCAATTGGCGATGATGTTACCGTTGGGCATAATGCCATTCTTCATGGCGCAACCATTGGTAATCGTTGTTTGATTGGAATGGGGGCAATCGTTCTTGATGCAGCGGTGATTGGTGATGAATCAATTGTTGCCGCAGGTTCTGTTGTGAAACAAGGAATGATTATTCCTTCAGGGGTTATGGTTGCTGGAATTCCTGCAAAAATCATTCGAGATGTGAAGCCGGAGGAGCGTCAAGGTTTTATTGATAGCGCAGAACATTATCGAGAAATTGCAGAGCATTATCGCCAATTATATGGGCAATCATGATGGCTCGACAAAGCCAATTTTCTTATAGACTTTTCTCAATGTTTTGAATGCTTGCCTTCTCGCTTTGTCTGCACCTGCTTTGAGCAATGCAGAGAGTTCATCAGGATGACTACGCAATTCTTCAAATCGTGTGCGAATGGGGGAGATGAGCTCCGCAACTGATTCCGCAACAGCTTCTTTGAATGGTGCATATCCCTTGCCATTGAATTCATCACTGATGGCTTGCATGCTTTTTCCTGTGGCAATATGATGCAATGACATCAAATTTGAAATGCCGGGTCGTGTTTCAGTATCATAGATGATATCAGTACCTGAATCTGTGACCGCCCTTTTGATTTTATTGCGAATAACCGCATCGCTGTCATGCAAAAAGATGCATGAATTCTGATTGGGATCTGATTTCGACATTTTCTTTCTTGGCTCTTGCAAACTCATGATGCGAGCACCTTCCTTTGCAATGAATGGCTCCGGTATTGCGAAGGTTGGGGAATACACATGATTAAAACGTTCCGCCAAATTTCTTGTCAATTCTATGTGTTGTTTTTGATCTTCACCAACGGGTACCAAATCTGCTTGATACAGCAAAATGTCAGCCGCCATGAGAACAGGATAGGAGAACAAGCCCACATTCACATTTTCACTGTGCTGTTGCGATTTATCCTTGAATTGCGTCATGCGTTGTGCTTCACCAAAACCCGTGAAGCAATTTAACACCCATGCCAATTGTGCATGCTCAGGCACATGGGATTGAATGAATAGGGTTGACTTTTCGGTATTGATTCCGCATGCAGCATACATTGCAACAACATCAATGGAGCGTCTGCGAAGATCTGCAGGAACTTGTCTTGTTGTGATCGCATGCATGTCAGCAACCATGAAGAAGCATTCATAATCATCTTGCAATTGCACCCAATTCTTCATTGCTCCGGCATAATGCCCGATTGTTAAATCTCCGCTGGCTTGTATGCCGCTCAAGATGATTTTTTTGGATTGATTTTCTGTATTCATGGTCTCGCTATCGAAAATATATGGCAAATATAGGCTTTCGAGTCAATTTTCTCCATGTGAAGTAGCGAGAATATGGCAAAGTGGAATGAAATTTGCACGCTTTGTACCATGAATATCAATGAATGTATTGCTTTGGCAGATGCCCCGATACGAAGTTATTGGGAGCATACCGCTTTTAGGCATGTGGATATATGTATTGTAGGAGCCGGAATCATCGGTCTATCAACGGCAATGGAATGTCATAAACTCTTTCCTGATGCGACCATTACGATTCTTGAAAAAGCTCCGCATGGACATGGTGCAACGACAAGAAATGCCGGATTTGCATGTTTTGGGAGTGCAACTGAATTATTGCATGACATCGATGCATTTGGACATGATCATGCTTTGACTATTGCAAAGGAGCGTTTTGCAGGGCTTGCATCCTTATTGAAACGCTGTTCTCCTGCTGCAATAAAGTATGAGCAATTTGGTGGCGGAGAATTAATTCGAGAGCATGAGCTTCATGTACTTGATCGCATGCAAGAGGTAAATGCATTTGCAGAAAACATCACGGGCGATTCCGAAACATTTCGGATTGTTTCCAAACAAGAGCAACAGGCATTTGGATTTTCTGATGCAGTTCAAGCGGTGATCATGAATATGTATGAGGGGCAATTGCATAGTGGATTTTTGCATGCGACATTAGAACGCTTGGTAAATGAGTCGGGAATGCGAATTGAACATGGAAGTGATGTTGTATCGATTGATGAATCAAAGGATTATGCTTCATTGCATGTAAAGACTCAGCTTGGTGAATATGAGTTGCATGCAAAGCGCGTGATAATATGTACAAATGCGATGCTGCCTTTTTTGGCGCCTGGTATTGACATAAAGCCAGGTCGAGGTCAAGTGATTGTAACCACGCCGATCAATGGATTGCCATTTCAAGGTGCATTTCACATTGATGAAGGATATTATTATTTCAGATCACTGGGTGATAGAGTACTTCTTGGTGGCGGAAGAAATTTGGATTTCAATGGTGAAGAAACAGTCGAGTTTGGTCATTCACAGATTATCATGAATGCGCTTGAGTCCATGCTTCGTGATACCATTCTTCCCGGAAAAGACTTTGAGATTGAATATGCTTGGTCCGGCTTGATGGGATTCACACCAGACAAAAAACCAAGAGTTGAATCCCTTTCTGACCATGTATACTGTGCATTTGGTTGTAATGGAATGGGTATTGCTCTTGCATCAAGAATTGCAGAGCGCATTGCATCATTGTTGAAAGAAGTGTAATGCAAATAGTATTCATTTCATATCTGACATTGATTACTCTTGGTGTATTGTGGAGATTTATTCCAAATCTTCCCGAGGCGTCAACGATGCGCAATGCAATCAGTGCGCTGGTTATACATATCTTATTGCCATTATTGACAATCTCAGTCATCGCGAGAGCTCCTTTGGATGATGCATTATGGCAGATTCCTTTGACAGGGATGATTGTCACCATTGGATGTTTATTGTTTGCATGGATTATCTATCGAATACTTCAATCGACAGTATTCAAAAGCATGAATGATCGCACATTGGGAAGCATTGTTATAGGTGCTGCGTGGTGCAATGCAACATATTTAGGATTGCCGATCATCACTGGTGTATTTGGAGATGGCATGGCATTCTTGCCTGTGATATATGATGTACTTGCACTGACTCCTTTGCTCTGGACTCTTGGTGTGGTGATTGCAGGTTATGTGAGAGGTGATTCGGGTTCAACGATTGAAAGAGTTCGTCATGCTGCAAGAAAGATTGTGACATTGCCTCCGATTTATGCGGTGATCATTGGCTTGTCATTAAAGTATCTGCATATTGAATTGCCTGAATTTGTCCTGCATGTTTCAGACATAGCAGGGAAGGCAGTACCTCCAATCATGATGATTTCCGTAGGAATGGCATTGACACTCCCATCATTGAAATCTGTTATGCAATTGATTCCGGCAATGGCTATTCGCTTGATGTTTGCTCCTGCTCTGGCTTCACTTTGCATCTCTATGTTTGCAATTGATGCTGTGATTGGAAAAGCATTGATCATGGAATCCGGCATGCCGACAATGGTGTTGACAATGGCTTTGATAGATATGTATGGACTTGATTCAGAAATACTTTCACATTTGATTGCCTTGACAACCATGTGTTCATTCATTACATTACAATTTCAGTTGTTTTAATGAAAAAAATCTTCATCATAACATGTGCAATCTTGAGCATAACCGCCGGAGCAATTGCATTCAAATTTTCCGATCAGGAGTTATTTCTTCGTATAACGAATGCTTTGGAATTGTTTGGCTCGGTATTCCGTGAAGTGACATTGCATTATGTCGATCCTGTGGATCCAATGAGTTTTGTGAATGATGGTACGATGTCGATGTTGTCATCGCTTGATCCATATTCTGAAATCCTGGATGATAGCGGTGAAGATGACATGGAGTTATTGTCTTCGAATACATATACAGGATTCGGAATGGTCATAGGCGTGATTGATGGCATGCTTACTGTCATGGAAGTATATCCCGGTTATTCTGCCGATAAAAATGGATTGAAACCGGGAGATCGAATCTCGTATGTGGATTCATTATTTGTTCTCTATGACACAACAAATATCATTCGATCTTTTAGTAGAGGGAATGTGGGTGGAAGTGTCAAGGTATCCATTCTTAAACCCGGCAAATCTGATACCATACATCTGACATTGACTCGTGAGATCATCAGAGTGAAATCAGTTGGAATAACAGGTATGGTCAATGACAGCATAGGATATATTGCCATTGAGCGATTTACCTCTGGTACAAAAGATGAAGTGAAAAGATCGCTTGCATACTTTAGAAGAGAAAAACCAAATCTTTCTGGATTAATCATTGATTTGCGTGGTAATCCGGGTGGACTGCTCGAAGCCGCCGTTGATATTTGCGATTTATTTGTTCCAATGAAATCCACGATAGTCGTGACCAGAGGAAGAAATATCGAAGAAGAGCGCGTATATGTATCTCAATATCAACCGCAAGAGCCGGATATTCCTCTTGCAATTCTCATCGATGGGGAAAGTGCTAGCGCAAGCGAAGTTGTTGCCGGCGCGATACAAGATTTGGATCGAGGTATCATTCTTGGATCTCGCTCATTTGGGAAAGGTCTTGTGCAAACTGTGATGCCACTCCCCGGAAACAAATCGCTGAAGCTGACCACCGCAAGATATTATACTCCCTCGGGGCGATGCATTCAAAAACTTCCTACATATTCAGAAACAATGGAAGTTGAAGGAAAAGAATTGCAATTCAAAACAGCAAATGGCAGACCGGTCACTTCAAGACATGGAATTGCGCCCGATACAATTCTTGAGTCAGGAAACTATACCCCGCTATTGTCAATGCTCGAAGAAGAGCAATTGCTCTTTCGATTTGTAAGTGAATGCTGTGCAAATATTGACACACTGTCCAAAGACTGGAAGGCAACAGACAAAGAACTCAAAAAACTCCAACAATGGCTGGGTAAACAATCAGAATTACCTTTGCCCGAACCATTTTCACTTTTGGAGAAATCCGACATCATTGCCCAAAAGAATGGATATTCATCTGCTTTTGTGAAGCAATTGCGCGATATTCGAAACATATCCAAAAAGGATATGTTGAAGGGTTTGAATGCTATAAAACCATTATTGCTGAAAAAGCTCACTCTCATGATTCAAGCTAGATTTCGTAATTCAAAGGAAATGATTCCTCTTCTTTTCAGTAATGACTTATTAGTGCAAAAAACTGCCATAATATTGAGTGGCAAGCAATATGGTTCACTACTTTCTCCAAGATGATATTGTAGAAAGTTTTACCAATCTTCATAGTTTGGCAAGGCGATTGCTTTATTAATAGAAAAAGATATAGATAATCAGGTATGATCAATGAAAACAGTTTATTACTACTTCGCTTTTTTGCTTATCGGTTTGGGGTTTGGCAGTGAATTGCGTGGACAATTTACTCCCGATAGGTTCACCAATCGTCCTCTCACATTGATGAACGATGCAACTTCGGTTGGATGGAATCCTGCAATGCTTGGCATGACAGGAGAAACCGATGCGGTATTGGTTATTCCATATGATCGCACTTGGCAGTCAAATAGATTGGTTGGTGGTTTCTACTCTTCACAGGGTGTAGGTTTGGGGTATACATCAATGAGAGATGAACGCTTGCCTGAATTTTCCTTTGTGCCTTGGAGTTTTTACGGCGGACTTGGAGTTAAAGTCCCCGGATATAATGTATGGACAGGCGCATCATTTAGATATTCAGAATTTGGTGGAAGAACTCTTCGATATAGTGGATCCGTGATTTACAATCCATATAATAGATTATATCTTTCTGCCGGCATTTCAAATCTTAATTCTATAAATACCAAAGATCTTGTGTATGAGCTATCTACAACATATACACCTTGGGATTGGCTTTCAATGTATGGTAGAATTCGCTATTGTGCTGATGCACCATTGCATTTCGAAGAGAATCATTCATCTGAATTCGGTATAAGCGCTGCAATCAGTCGTAGAAGAGTCATCACCTCATTTTCGGTGAACCCGGTTGCTAGACAAGCTCGCTTCGGAGTTGAAGTTGCATTTGATATATTCTCCATCGGACTTCTCAATGATGGCTCTACTCTGAATAGTTCCGGCGGAAGATTCACCGGTGGAAATATCTTGCTGAGAGTGAATCATGATAATTTCTTTGCTTATGATCATTATCGATTGCCTAGACCGGTTTGCAGAACACAAAGATGCGGCGTACGGGGCTGCGAAGGTGAACGATGTGGCGATGCTCGATGCCCCGCTTATCGTTGTGTGAATGTTGATTGCCCCGGCAGACCATGCACTCGAAGAACATGTAAAGGTTTGACTTGTCCATATATGCGTCCCGTTGGGCATATCAATCAAGGTCATACAGGCCATGTTTCACCTTTAGAAAATTACGTAAATGGTCATATTGAAATTCATGCAGGTATAGACGAGAATAGGCATCAAGGCGGTTCTTGGAGCGGTAAATCTGAAATAGAACATCCTGAGCATTACACTTCTGATAGAGAAGGACATACACATCCTGTGGGATGTCCATATTGCGGATGCGGAATTCAAGGACATGGTAATCAACACGGCAATGCAAATACTGCACCACAACAGAATATTATGAAGTTTGATACTGTAAGAAGTGCTACTTCACCCGCTACTTTACAATCTTCAGAACCGCAAACACCAAAAGTGAAACAGGAAGAAGCTGTTGAAGAAGTGATAGAAGATTCATGGCTTGATGAAGAAGAATCAGAAGAACCCAATCAAAAAAAATCAGACATCGATGAAACTGAAGAGGTTGAAGACCCTCCATTTGATGAGGCAGAAGATCCTCTTTCTGAAAATATGGCGAATGTGCAAATCAATGCTGTATCAGGAAAATCTATTGGAAAAACCTATAAGCTGCGCAAAGTATTTTTCGATTATGACAATGCAGCAATCAAGGAAGAAAGCAAAGAAGAATTGAATGTTTTATATTCCTATTTGGACAAAAATCCTGATTTATGCGTAAGACTCAATGCCCATACTGATAGCGATGGATCGAATGATTATAATTTGAATCTTTCACAAAAGAGAGCACAATCTGTCATGGATTTTCTTGTTTCAAAAGGGATTGATCCAATTCGATTGTCCGCTCAAGGGTTTGGTGAGGAATTGCCTATTTCAAGCAATGATACACCCGAGGGAAGAGAACAAAATAGAAGAGTGGAATTCACTCAAATTGGTTGCTGATATACTTTAAGAATAATAGTTGAACATATGACACGGTTGACCGAATGTTTATTCTGATCAACCGTTTCTTTTGTTGGAATACTTACAAATCTTGTTGAATTATGGGGCGGTGTATGAAGAAAACACTACTCATTGCTGTATTCTTTCTAGGGTTTTTACAAGCACTGCAGGCGCAAGGAAATTTTACGCCTGAGCGATTTACCAATAGACCTCTCACATTGTTCAATGATGCAACATCCGTTGGATGGAATCCTGCATTATTGGGCATCAGTAATCATTCTGATCTTGTATTGGTTCTACCATATACGCGCAATTTTGCCTATGATAATCAAGTAGGTGGATTCTATTCGCAAGATGGAGTGGGTTTTGGTATCATCTCTGAAAGAAATACCCCAATATTTACTCCTTTCAGTTTTTACTGGGGATTGGGTTTCAATGTCATTGAAAACAATACCTGGATGGGTGGCTCATTCCGCTATTCTGAATTTGGAACAAGTTCGATTCGACTAAATGGTTCTTTGATTCATAGACCAATTGACCAATTGTTGATTTCAGCAGGAATCACGAATGTTAATTCTGTGAATGCTGATGATTTGACATATAATTTTTCATTGGCTTATTCTGTTACGGATTGGTTGCAACTATTGGGTACATATACCCTAACATCAGATACCCTCTTATTCGGCGGTGAACAAAGATCAGCTCAAATTGGCGTGAGTGCCAGTACGCTGAATAGGAACTTGGTTACTTCATTCATGGTGAATCCCGTTCTTCGTGAAGCACGCTTCGGCATTGAATTCGCTCTTGGTGGAATATCGCTTGGTCTACTTAATGATGCATCAACATTGAATTCTCCCGGTGGAAGATTCACCGGTGGGAATATGCTTCTACGATATCAACCACATTATCATGAGCATGAGCATGAGGAAACTGCACCTCCTTCATATGATTCATGCACCACAATAGTCTGCAAATATCCGGGATGTCCGGGAAGAAAATGTACAAGAGCAGATCAATACTCCTATCGTTGCATAAGAGAAAACTGCCCAGGTATACCTTGCAATGAATGTTTTGATGGTAGATGTGATGATCACATAACAATTAAAATAGACTGTCGACCACGTTGCCTCATTTGCTTCCATCCAATCATCTTCAATTGGAATGTCAATATCTATATCAATAATACATGCATGTTCTGTTCATGTACTCATTATATTCATAACTACTATTATATCTTTAATCCAGTCAAGTATATTCATATTCATGATACAGTGAAAGTGATTGAAAAAGTGATTGAATATGTACAAGATTGCAGTAAATGCCATCATGATTGTTCAACATGCCATCATGATTG
>JBMSYN010000021.1:0-38506 GCA_049426725.1 Candidatus Kapaibacteriota bacterium | reverse complement strand
TCGAATATATGATTGTATCTGCAACTATGTTAACACTCTGTTTGACAGATGTAAATGAAATGTCAATAGAGTCCAGGGTGAAACTTGATGGTGATTCCGGTTTGAATTTTAGTGTTCCCTCATACTTTCCGGGGATATTATTCATTGGTTTGAAAAAAACGGTTATTTCTCTTTTTTGTCCCGGGGTAAGGACTATGCGATTGTTCAGTTTAAAGTCAATAAAACCCGTAGATGGAACATATTCTTTGAATTCAAAATGTGTAATAGACCCTGACAAAAGTTCTGCAGAAAAAGCAACATTTTCAATCCCATTATTAACTATTGTTATTGTCTTATTGCATTGGCACATATTTAATGAGTCTTTGCCATTGTCATTAAAATATTTGGAATCGATATAGTAGTAATTGCATCCTTGATCAACGATGTCAACTTCGGTTTTTCTGACAATTCCACGAAGCGTAAAAACCGGATTGGCAATGCTATCCGGAACATTATTGGATGTATCTGTCAAGTTTGTATATACTTTGAATGAACAAATAAAATCCCCGGGTTGATTATGCAAAGATCGTATTCTCACCACGAGATAATCATCAGGTGGAATGAAATCGCTATTGTACCCTGAGATGCTGAAGTCTCCAATTGAATTATAGAGTTTTACAGAGTCAATCTGTATTGCTTTTGATCCTTTGTTGATGATTGCAATTTCATACGGGTATTCGACTCCAAGTACGGCGGGCTTTAGCTTTACTTCATTGTCTGTAATGGAATTCACTCTATTTGGATTTAGTAGAGGAATCATTTGGGTATCAAAAACCAGAATCTTTTCAGTTTCCACACCACTGATAGACGCTCTTTTTTCCTTTTCTGATATAAGTATTCTATTTTTCGCAATTGTATGATGATTCCCGAAAATTCCGCATGCCATGATGATGCATGTGAAGTGGTAAAGTACAATACGCATGAAATTACCCTTGTTTTGATTGTGAATTTCCCATGAGTGCCAACACTTTCAATTCCACTGCGATTGGAGTTGGCAATGCATTAATTTCAATTGTTGTTCTGCAGGCTTGAATGCCTGCAAAATGTTGTTTGTATAGTTCATTGAAGCGAGGAAAATCGTCTTTCATATTTGTCAAAAAGACGGTGACATCTATGATGTCTTCCCAACAAGAACCGGCATCTTCCAAAATATAGCGGATATTTCTGAACACGGACAATGTTTGTTCTTCGATGTCATAGTCAAGAATATTTCCACCAGCATCCAATGTAACGCCGGGAATGACTTTGGTTCCGCGTTCTCGAGGCCCAACACCTGATAAAAACAAAAAATCACCGACTTGGCGGGCATGAGGATATGCACCAACAGGTTCGGGAGCTCTTTCTGAATTGATGATCAAATTGGGTGATAAAGCCATGTTATGGTAAACCCCGTAGTAAATGCAGTGACATTGAAGAACTTTGCCTTGATTAGTTGCCCACAAATTACGAATTTCGAGTAATAATACATATTCAATATCAGGTCCTGCAAGACCTCTTCATTTTTCGGAGCAAACTCCACATGAAACGAATCGGATTACTCACTAGCGGCACCGATGCACCAGGCATGAATGCCCTCATCAGATCGGTGGTAAGAACCGCCGAATCAAAGAAATTGGAAGTGATTGGCATTTCTCATGGTTTTAAAGGCATCATCGAGGAGCAATTCAAAACATTGGGCAGAGCAGACACCGCTAATATCGTTGGTCTTGGCGGCACAATCCTCAAAACAAGCAAGTATTTGCCTATTGAGGAAGAACATGTTCGCAAGCAAGCCGTTGAACAACTTCGCAAAGCGGGAATTGAAGGTTTGATTGCTACCGGTGGACCTTGGTCTTTGAAATACCTTCATCTCATGGGGAAAGAACATAATTTTCCTGTTGTGGGAGTTGGAGCAATCATAGACAATGATGTTTATGGAACTGATTATACCATTGGCTATGATTCAGCTTTGAATACTGCTGCTGAGGCAATCGACAAAATTCGTGACACGGCTGATTCGATGGGCAATGTCTTCATCATTGAAGTGATGGGGAGTCAAGCCGGTTACATCGCCATCAATGTAGGCATTGGATGCGGAGCTGAATATATAGCCATACCTGAGACAATCACGAATATTCCTGATTTACATCGCAGAATTTCTTCTCGCAATGCTGATAAACGCTATATCATCGTGATTGGCGAAGGTGATGAAGTGGGTGGTGGATTCGATCTAGCCAAAATTTTAAAAGATTCTTATAATATCGACAGCACAGTATCTGTTCTCGGTGCCATGCAAAAAGGTGGGAAGCCATCTGTGGCAGACCGCATACTTGCTAGCCGTCTTGGTCATGCAGCAGTTGAAGCGATGATTGATGGAAATACCAATTCCATGGTGGGCATCATTAATGGTGCTGTTCATCATACGCCATTGCCATTGACTTTTGAACGCAAAAAGATATTACCCGATTATTTGGTTTCACTCTCAGACATACTCGCTTGATTGGAGAAGCAATGAAGATAGATTTTACCGGCATTGTGCAAATGTTTCACATCGAAGGTTTTACTGCTCTTGGAAAATTGGCTCATCCAATGACCGGCAAAACTGAAAAGAATACTGAACAGGCATCTTTTGTGATTGATTTGCTCGCCATCTTGCAAGAGAAAACAAAAGGCAATCTCACTGATTCGGAAGCACGCATGCTAGACACCGTGCTTAGAGATTTGCGTTTGAATTTTGTGTCAGATGCATCTTCACCAGCAGCGCAGCAGCCGGATTCCTCCGGTGATTTGTCATGAAGTCCATAGGACTCTATGTAAATCCGGAGCGCAATGGTGCCATTCAAGCAGCTATACAAGCGGCGAGTATTCTCTTTGAACTCGGTGCTGAATGTTGTGCTGAACCCTGCATCATCGAAGCATTCCCCGAAGAACTTCGTTCCAAGATTCATCCATTACAGGCTTCTGAGTTCGAACGATTTGCTGATTTGGTGATTGCCTTCGGTGGTGATGGCACAATGCTGACAGCAGCCCGTATATTTTCAGGTTCGGATCTTCCATTGATGGGAGTGAATGTGGGCCGCCTCGGATTTCTTGCTGAATTTAATCTTGAAGAATTGCCGACTGCATTGAAAGATGTGCTCTCCGGTGATTATCGAATTGTCGATCGCACATTGCTTGAAGCTCAAGTTGGTGGCAAAACCATTCATGCATTCAATGAAATTGTTTTTGAGAAAAAGGAATCATCCAGACTCATAACAACTCATATTGCACATCAGCACTATTTGATAGCTTCATATCGAGCTGATGGTGTGATTATAGCAACACCAACGGGTTCCACCGCTTATTCGCTTTCATGCGGAGGACCAATTATCACGCCTTCTTCTGCCGTACTTTGCATTACTCCGATTTCTCCACATTCACTCACGATGAGACCGCTCATCATTCCTGATACATTGGAACTTTCCGTTAAAGTGGATGCGCCCAATGGAGAAGCTCGGATGGTTGCCGATGGGCAAATTGAAATATCCATCACAAAGCAAGATCAAGTGCTTATTCGCAGGTCATCAACACAAGTAAAAATCGTCAAGCATGCTGATAGTACATTTTTTGATCTTCTCAGAAATAAACTATTATGGTCTGTCGATCCATCTGCATTTGATCAATCCGCTGATGAGAAGCAGTAAATGAATGCATTGCTTTTTGATCTCGATGGTACATTGACTGATTCAGCACCAGGAATCATTAAGTCCGTGCAATATGCTCTTGATGCATTGCATGCTCCGATGCCAACTGATGAAGTTCTCCGAAGATTTCTTGGTCCACCATTATGGGATTCCTTCCCCAGATATTGTCACTTCGATGAAGTACAAACCAAAGAAGCCGTTCGACTTTACAGAGAATATTATGCTGTTCATGGCATTTATGAGCAAGAATTATATGATGGTATTCCCGAACTCATACATGCATTGAGCAATGCAGAAATTCCCCTTTTTGTTGCAACCGCCAAACCTGATATGTATGCAGGAAAAATACTCGAGCATATGAATTTGGATCATCATTTCATTGATATTTGTGGGGCAACTGCCGATAGTTCTCGTGCAGATAAAACATCCATCATTGGACATGTCATTGCAAAACACGGTATAGATCCGAATACCTCTTGGATGATTGGGGATAAAGAGCATGATATCCACGGAGCACATGCGCATGCAATGAAATCCATTGCTTGTCTGTATGGGTATGGAACAATGCAAGACATTGAAGAGTCCAAACCAACTCATATTTGCTCAAGTGTCAAAGACTTACAAATACTCCTTACCAAACTTACCATGATTTGAACATGCAAGAGATTTCTTGCATTGTCTTTAAAGAGAAAAATTTTCTAAATTGACCATTACTTCATGTATCAAGAGATTTGATGGAACCAATAGCCATGCATTCCACTGCATTCGACGAGAAATTCTCGCTCTATAGGCAGCACATAGATGAATTCTTACTGCAATCACATAAAGGTGGTATGCCGGAGGTTCTGTATGATCCTATGGAATATATCCTTTCAGCAGGTGGAAAACGTCTAAGACCCATCATCACCATGCTTGCATGCGAAAGCATCGGAGGATCTGCATTATCTGCCGCAGGTTGTGGAGCAGCCCTGGAAATTCTGCATAATTTCACTTTAGTACATGATGATATCATGGATAAATCTCCTTTGCGTCGAGGAAGGGAAACAGTTCATGTCAAGTGGGATGAAGCATCCGCAATTTTGAGTGGCGATGCAATGATGGGAATTGCCTATCGCTTGCTTATCAATGAAGTAAAAGAATCTCCAAGAGGCATGGAAATATTATCCCGTTTTACGCAAGGTCTTATTGATGTGTGTGAAGGGCAAGCGCGCGATCTAGAATTTCAGCAGACCCCGATTGTTTCCATGGATGAATATCTTTCCATGATTGAAATGAAGACGGCTCGACTTATAGAACTTTCTGCGATTGTTGGGGCTCTGTATGCTAATGCAAATGCAGAACAAATCAAGGCATTACTTTCTTATGCATATCATTTGGGCATAGCATTTCAAGTTCAAGATGATATTCTTGATCTTCTTGCCGAGAATAAAGAATTTGGGAAGGCAATTGGTCAAGATTTGATTGAGGGGAAGAAAAGTTTTTTCATCGTGCGAGCTTATGAATGTATCAAGGATGGTGCGGATGCGGAATTCATTCAACAGTATATTGCGCAAAAGGGGATAACAAAGGAGCAAATTCCAATTGCAATTGATTTGTTCAAAAGACATGGCATCATAGAAGATGCAGTACAAACAGTTCAGTCTCATGTGCATGCTGCTCAATCTGTGCTTTCGTTGCTTCCAAAAAATGAGGGGACATTAGGTTTGGAATTAATAGCAGACAAAATGGCTGTCAGAACCACATAATTATTCAATCATCAAAGAAGAGAACAATTCCTGAATCTCATCGAGTGATTTGGAGCCAATATCACCCACGCCATGCTCGCGCACTGAAACTTGCCTCATTTCCATTTCTCTTTTTCCTAGAACTATCGCATACGGAATTTTCTTTTGCTCGCTTTCAGCAACCTTCCGGGAAATCTTTTCATTTCTCAAGTCAGTTTTCACGCGATACCCCTTTGATTCAAAAAGAGAAGTCAATTCTTGTGCATAACCATGTTGTTCTTCACTGATTGGAAGAATGGAGATTTGTACGGGAGCAATCCAGAATGGGAAATTGCCGGCAAAATGCTCTATCAAAATCGACAAAAAGCGTTCCATTGAGCCGAAAGGCGCTCTATGAATAATAACCGGACGATGTTTTGCATTATCTGCACCTGTATATTCCAATTGGAATCGTTCAGGCATGACATAATCAACTTGTACAGTGCCCAATTGCCATTTTCTTCCGATGGCATCACGAACAATGAAATCTATCTTGGGACCATAGAATGCAGCTTCACCCAAACCAATGAAGTACTCCAATCCCATTTCATCTGCAACATCTTTGATTTCTTTTTGCGCTCTTTCCCAAAGAGATAAATCTCCGCCATATTTGTCGGCATTGTCATCTCTGAATGACAAGCGTGTACTGACTTCCATGCCGAATGTGGTGAACACTTTCTGGGTTATTTCAATGACTTGTTTGATTTCATTGCGCAGTTGATCTTCTGTGCAATAAATATGTGCATCATCTTGCGTAAAACCACGAACTCGTGAAAGACCATTCAATTCACCGGATTGTTCATAGCGATATACCGTACCAAACTCTGCGAGTCTTACCGGTAAATCACGATATGATCGTGGTTTGGATGCATAAATCTGATGATGATGCGGGCAATTCATTGGTTTGAGCAAATACTCTTCATCATCAACTGTGATTGGAGCAAATTGAGAATCTGCATAATAGGGATAATGTCCACTCGTGCGATAGAGTTGAAGATTCCCAATATGAGGAGTAATCACTTCCTGATATCCGCGCTTGACTTGTTCATTGCGCAAGAAATTCTCCAGTGTTCTGCGCACTACCGTGCCATTCGGTAGCCAAACAGGAAGTCCGCCACCAATCATGGGAGAAATCATGAACAATTCAAGTTCTTTTCCAATTCTCCTATGATCTCTTTTTTCAGCTTCTTCGCGGAGCTTGATGAATTCATCCAATTGATCTTTTTTGGGGAATGCGATCCCATAAATTCGGGTCAATTGTTTTCTTGATGAATCTCCACGCCAATAAGCTCCTGCAACTGAAAGTAATTTAGGATATTTCAATGTGCCGGTTGATGGAACATGTGTGCCGCGACATAAATCAGTGAAATTACCTTGGCTATAGAATGTGATTTCAGAATCTTTCAAACCTTCAAGCAATTCCAATTTATATTCATCACCTTTTTCAGTGAAGTATGCAATTGCATCTTGCCATGAAATTTCTTTTCGCAAAAATTGAGAATCAGCTTTGACTAATTCCTTCATTTTTTGTTCAATCGCAGGTAAATCTTCGACAGAAATTTTTACTCCTTCCGGAAGATCCACATCATAATAAAAACCTGCTTCTATTGAAGGACCAATTCCAAATTTCACACCTGGATACAATGCTTCCAGAGCTTCTGCCATCAAGTGAGCTGTGGAGTGCCAAAAAATTTGTTTTCCTTCATCATCATTCCAAGTGAGAATGCGAATGCTAGAATCTTGGTCTATTGGTCTTGATAGATCAAAAGGAATATCATTTACGATGATGCCAAGGGCATTGCGAGCAAGTCCTTCAGAAATGGACAAAGCAATGTCTTTGCCGGTGGTATGCTGAGGAAATTCTTTTACGGTGCCATCAGGAAATGTGATTTTCATAGCGTGCGATTAAGTGTATGTCAGTACTACAAAGATACCGTATTGATTGTGAATAAGGAAACAATCCAAAGTTCATGTTATTGATTGAATAATTTCTTGATCAAACTTCTTGCGGCGATGCTAGGTACAATGTGTTTATTGTGAATATCTGTGAGTATTTCTTGTTTGTTTTCATTCCATGATTGTTGCCGTTCAGCCCAAAGAATCAATTCTCGATGCAGAGCCAATTCAAACCATTCTTCAGCTTGCTTTGCTCTTCTGGATACGATTGATGGATGATGCGGCGCATTTGGATCAAAAAAAGCATTGCAAAGAGAAAGCAAATCATCGATGCCATATTGTTGTAAACCCGATCCTGTCAATACAGGTACATCCCATCCGAATGTTGGGGAATGCATCAGCGTCAAAGCACTTTTCGCTTGACCTTTAGCAATCTCGGCAAATGGCAATAAATCTCCGTCAGCTTTATTGATGAACAAGATATCTGATAATTCCATGATGCCGCGTTTTATGCCTTGAACTTCATCACCGGCATTTGGCAGCATGAGAAGAAGAAATAAATCTGTTATTGAGCGAACTTCAACTTCAGATTGTCCAACACCCACGGTTTCTATGATGATGGTGGAAAATCCTGCGGCTTCACAGAGCAATAATGCTTCTCTTGTAGCATTGGAAACTCCGCCGAGTGTCAATCTTGAAGGGGAAGGGCGAATATAAGCATGCTCTGATCTTGCAAGAATGGGCATGCGTACTTTATCACCAAGTATGCTTCCGCCATGTGATTGACTTGATGGATCGATTGCGAGAACGGCAACCTTTTCACCTTGATCAATGCAAGCCAAGCCAAATGTTTCAATGAATGTGGATTTACCAACACCGGGGCTCCCCGTAATGCCAATTCTTTTGGCTTTCCCTGTGTCTGAAATCACTGCATTGAGTAATTCCTCCGTTGCAATGCGGTTCGCATCCAATGAACTTTCGGCCAATGAGATCGCCTTTGAAAGCGCACGTCTATTTCCGGATTTGATGTCTTGAATCAAATCCTTCATTGGATAGTGTTTTTCGTTTGCAGACATATTAGTCATGACAAAGCAGTATCAATTAGCAGAGAATTGAGCATCTATAACCAAAACCTAGCTGTATGCTCACGGAATAATCCGTAAATTTACGATAATCAAGGCGTAAATCATTGAATCACGAGCTTTGCCATGCATATTTATCGCAAAATTCTCACTTATTCGGGTCATGTGGCTTTTCTATGCTTTTTCTTGATGCTGTCTTCATGCGTATCCACATCTACTTTTGAAGCACAGGTACAAAAGGCGGACTCTTTACAAAAAGCATTGAATGGTTCGATCAATGAAAAAAAGGATCTCTTATCAAAACAAGCGGGAAATCTGGCAATCATTGATGATTTGCAGAGCGAGATTAGAGTACTGAAACAGAAAATCAGAATCTTGGAAGAGCAACTTGATCAAGCAAAGAAAGCAAGTTCGGATGAAATCAAGAGTCTGCTTTCTCAATTGGAAAAAGCTGAAGAAGATCTTTTTACAAGGGAAACAAAGCTCCGTGATATGCAATCATTGATGAAGCAAAGAGATTCCTCCATGAATGCACTTCGAGAAAGTGTAGAAAAATCATTGCTTGGTTTTAAAGATAGCGGATTGGAAATTGAAGTCAAGAATGGAAAAGTATATGTAAAGATGTCGAATCAATTGCTGTTTAAATCCGGATCGACAAGCATCGATAAAAGAGGAAGAGAAGCATTGCAGCAATTGGCAACCGTGCTTGCTCAGCAAACAGAAATCTCTATCATGATCGAAGGTCATACAGACAATGTGCCTATCAATTCTTCGCGTTTTGCAGACAACTGGGATTTGAGTGTTTTGCGTTCAACTGAAGTTGCAAGAATTCTCACCATTGAAAATGGGATTGACCCCAAACGCATCATTGCATCGGGAAGAAGTGAATTTATGCCGATTTCCGAATTGAATGATCCTGAATCGCGGGCTAAAAATCGGAGAACAGAAATTATTCTCAGTCCAAAATTGGATGAACTTTTGAATCTAGTGAAATAATCTCATGAATGCCAAACAACGATTGCTCCAAAGACAACAAGCCATTGCTTCTAGATTATGTGTGGGTTTGGATACTGAACTAACCAAAATTCCATCATTTCTTTTAAGTGATTCAAATCCAATCACAACGTTCAATGCAACCATCATTGAATCAACAAGCATGCATGCTTCGGCATATAAAATCAATACGGCTTTTTATGAGCAATATGGTGAGAAAGGTTGGCATGCATTAAAAGAAACAGTCGAGATGATTCCGAAAAATATTTTTACGATAGCAGATGCAAAAAGAGCTGATATAGGAAATACTTCGGCGGCTTATGCAAGAGCAATATTCGATGATTTGAATTGTGATGCGATAACCGTCAATCCATATATGGGATATGATTCCTTGGCTCCATTTCTCGAGCGTGAAGATCGCATGGTGATTATATTGGCTTTGACTTCAAATCCAGGTTCGCATGATTTTCAACGATTGATTTCAAATGGGAAACCACTCTATCAACATGTGATTGAAACTGCGCTTTCATGGAATGCTGCTGCATCCATTGGATTTGTGATTGGTGCAACACATCCGGAAGAGCTTGCGATGATAAGAGCTTATGCACCAAATGAAGTATTGCTCATTCCGGGGATTGGAGCACAAGGGGGTGATATCGATGCAACAATGAAGGCAAATGCGAATGGACCTGTCATGATTAATGTGTCTAGAGCAGTGCAATATGCAGGGGATTCTCAAGATTTTGGGGAAAAAGCCTATGAAGCGGCGAGCTTTTACAAAGAACGCATTGGATGTACTATCTGAAAAAGAATTGCAGAAGGGGATTCATGCGCATTTGATGTCAGGGACTTTTCGGTGTATAAGTAATAGTGGAAATGCGATCACAATTCTCAATCCAGGTAAAATCAATCCATATGAAGGACCCGATTTTTTGGATATGGCAGTATTGATCAATGGGGTATTGTCAATTGGAAAAGGGGAATTTCACAGAAAATCTTCTGATTGGTTTTCGCATGGACATCATAGAGATATTCGATATGCGAATGTACTTATGCATCTTGTCTTTCGACATGATATCAACTGTGATATTGCAAAAGAAACAGTCATACTCAATCTACAAGATATACCTTTTGATGTTCAGGTTCCTAAAGTAAATTCATTACATTCATTGGATGATTTACAAGACTATGCATTGAGTAGATTGCTCAGGAAAAGAGATGAATTGCAGGATTTGTACCACTCGGTTGGGGATCCAATGAAATTGCTTGAGCTTTATGGAATCATCTTCTTGGAAAGAAGGTCAACATTACGGAAAAGATTCCGACCGGATATGGATCATCCTTCAATAATGCACATGTTTATCAGCTCATTGGGAATTCAAGAATGTCTGAGGGGAATGCCAATTCCACATGATATCACAAAATTGAATGCAAGGATTCGAGGAGGCATTTCAAAACATGTATACCTGGAATTATTTGTGAATTGCGTTGCTCCATTCTTGCTCCTTTTTGAAATAGGAGATTTACAGAAATTTAAGTCATGGTATTGGTCGCAACCTCGTTTTTCTTTTTATCATTCATTACTTCATGAATGTTCGGATATCCCACAAGCATTCATGTGGCAACAGCAAGGAGTATTGGAGTGGAAAAAACAGCAATATCAGAATGGTAGAACAAGCAGTGAAATAATCTATCCCTATGGTGAATCAATGATTCAAGAAGAATAAAAAAAGCCCATGTGAATAAACACATGGGCTTGTATCATTTCAGTATCTATCATTGAACAATGATGCATTGTTTGCTTGTGTGCAAACCACCTATTGTTATGTGGATCCAATAAGAGCCACTAGCAAGACCAGATGGAATATTGAATTCATGCAATAATGAAGAGTTGATCATTCCGGTGAACAGAGTTTGAACCAATTCGCCGGTCGAAGACATCAAGTTGATAGTTGCATTCCCGCTTTTTTCAGATTTCACGGTAAACTTCATGTCATCTGATTTTTGACCAAAGATAGTAACAGCGATTGCTTTTGAAGCATCCTGTACTGATTCAGAGACTGAACTTGGTGGAGCAATCACAACTTTGGCAATTGCGCTTGTGTCCACACCGCACTCGCCGTTGACAACAACTCGATAATCACCACTATTTCCTGCATTTGTAGTCGGTATTTTATAGATAGAATCAGTTGCATTGGGGAGTTTTGTGCCATCTGCAAACCATTGATAAGTAACTTTTGAACCCACAGCAGAAACTTTTAACTCAAGTGGTTGACCTGAATTTAAATTGACTGATTGAGGTTGTGCAACAACTTTTGTGATTGGTTTTACAAACAATTTGGCAGGCAATGATTGTTTAGCCAAACAACCGGTATTGACCGTTGCCACATAATCGCCGGCATCAGTTGATTTTACAGCAGGTATTGTAAGGATTGAATCGCGAGCACCTTGAATGATATTGCCATTAAAGCGCCATTCATATGTGCCTTTCCCATTTCCTTTGACCATAATTCTAAATTGTGAACCTGGACAGAGAGAGTCACCAATTGGTTGTTCAGTAATAACTGTCGCCTCACCAATTCTGAATGTGGTATCACTAATATCACGAAGTCCCGACGCGACATTAATGACACGCGCTTTATAGGAATTAGCAGCTTTGAAGTCATCCGGGATTTTCCAACTGTATGATGTTCCAGATAAATCACGCGCAATTGTATTCCAAGTGTTTCCACCGTCTGAGGTTAATTGAATATTTGTCAACTCTGTTGGTGTTAGACCCTCTTTGTTCCAAGAGAAAGTCATATTGCTACCAGGGCAAAATGTAGCAAAAGCACTTGGAGAACTGAGAGTCAGAGAGCCAAATGCATATTTTGCAACAAACCCATTTGCACCAGAGCCGGGGGTGGTATCATTGCTTTCTTGAAACATGAATAAGTCGGTAGAAGTTGTTGAGCCACCAACATAAATATCGCCACGACTTGTTTCAATAACAGCTTTGCAAATGTCCTCTGCTGCACCTCCATAATAAGCCGAGAATGCAACATCTGTCAAATCATTGGAGAGTTTCATGACAATGCCATCTTTGGGTCCGCCACCATATGTATTGTCTGTGATATTGCTACCAATATTTGTATTGCTGAAATCTCTGGAACTTGTCCAGCCTGTGACCAACATTTGAGAAGTGGACGGAATGAAATTTATGGCTGTGGCAGATTCAGTTCCGGATGTTCCGAATACCCCGGAGTTTAACATAGATCTTCCATTGGATGAAATGCGACTAACAAAAATATCCAAGCCGCCTTTTCCGGTTGTAGTAGTTCCGGTAGTAGGAAATGATGTTGTTGTTCCGGTTCCGAATTCGGTTTCACCGCAAACAGCGACTGTGCCATCATCCAGAGCCACAAGACCAGTGATTCTGTCATTTCCATTTCCACCAAGATAGCCGAGGAATTGGGTATTTTCATCTGAATGAGTACCTGCAAGTCCAAACTTTGCTACGAAACCATCATCTTTTTGATTGTATGTATTATCCCAAGGTCTTCTTGATGGCACTGCGCCCCAACCAGATCCTGGAACCGGATATGGACCATTGGATATTCCTTGTCCCGTTGTACCGGCAATGAAAATCGCATTGAAACTTGGATCATAACCTACACCGGTCACACGATCATCGCCATCACCACCAATAAAGCTGGAAAAGTTGATCAATTGTCCGGAATTTCTAAACTCCAACATGAATCCATCGAAATTTGCTTTTTTCAAACGCTGATAAGCACCATTGTCAGTGGGGAAGTCCGATGAATTTGTAACGCCACCTACAAGTAATTCACCGGTAGGTCTCGCTGCAATTGCCAAGACTCGATCTTCCAAGCTTCCGGGTAGATAGCTTGAGTAAACCAATTGTGTGCCATTAGAAGTAATCTTCGCTACGAATCCCTCAACACCTTGCTTATATGCATCTTTCCAAGAGGTTGAAAGAGGGAAATTCGATGAACTTGTTTCTCCACCAACATAAATGGCTCCATTGAAATCTGTTGTCACCGCATTGATGATATCATCTCCACCACCACCGATATATGACAAGCTGAGTATTGTTTGCAATTGGGGAGTATAACGAATCAAAATGCCATCAATACTTCCATTATATTTTGTGTCATAGGATCCTGAAACTTCCGGAAAATCATCTGTTTCAGTAGAACCGGCAGCCCAAATATTTCCTGCATTGTCTTGCACGATTCCATTGATTGCATCAACACCGGAATTACCAACATAGGTGCTATATACAAGAGGATCAATGATGAGTGTCTTTGATTTGTCATAAGCCTCTAAGGTAAAGGCAAATCCATTGTTCATTTTAGTGAAACCACAAGGAATGGTAATTCTATTTCCTGCATCATCCAATTGATATGCGAGAATTTTACCATGATTCATCACGCCAAATCGTGTCTGAATGTTCAGTGCTCCATCTGCAGAGGAAGTTGCTTCCGCGCCGGAAAAGGCAAGTCTGATTTTAGATGGGTCTGTGCCGGGTTGAACATGAAAATCATAGCGAGGATTTGCACCATCGAATGAATATACCATGTCAATACCATCATATACTTGCGGAATATTGATGGAAGAATAGGTTGGAATATTTGTTTTCCACGTATTTGGATTATTTCCCAAGAAATAATTCACGATTGTTGGGCTTTGAACCAAGCCGGTTCCTTTTGACAATACAGCACCGGGGAGTGTCATTGTGAATGCATGACCTTTCTTTAGATGTTCCCCATGATGTGTTTTATCAATGGAATGAATGTCGTGAATAATGCCACGATCAGTAATCCATAGATTCATGGAAGGAGTTTTGGCCATGAATTGGACCGAATGTGGCCACTGGCCGTGATTGGGAATGAACATTCCGCGTTTTTCCACATTTGCAGTGGACCCAAGGCAAATGAAGGGGATGCAAATGAGGGAAAGAAATGAGCTCAGGAATTGTCTTGTAGACATAAAAAATGGCTCCGACTTAGTATAGATAGACATAAATTATCGTTGTATGAGTATTGTTTCAAAAACAGGATTATGTGCTTTAATGTTCAGTATGTATAATCCAGTGGGCAAAGCATGTTTTGAAATAAAAAAAGATCTCTCCATAATATGACCTTCAAAACATATCATTCCTTGCAAATTAACTACCGAAAAAGTACCATGAAGCATATTTTCTTGATTTCCATTCAAGGTAAACCCAATAATCTCCTCATTATCCACAATTTTCGTGAGAATTGGGGTGTTTTCATGTTCATTATGAACGGAAACAGCGCCCTCAATCTCTTTTACTGCCGCTCTAAGGTGACTGGATAGCTGGTTTCTTGATGTATCAGCACCAATGATGATATAAGCTGTGACAGAGTCTTTTGGTGCGAGAGCTTTTTCAAACCGCCCACCTGAAAACATTACTATATCACTGGTTGAACCGAATTGTATTGAGTTCCCTGCATTTAGCAAGGCAATGAATTCTTCTGTTAGATAAGAAAATGAGGAGGCATTAAGCCCTGCCGCTTGGGGTTTGAACGATTGCTCATTTGAGGGCGCAAAACACATAATGCCAACTTGAGGATGTGGTTTACCTGCGAAAGTGCCCTGTCTCCAAGCGATTTCTGCATCACATCGTGGAAAGATATAGTCAGGTATTGCATCCACAAAACGCTCTACTCTATTGTCTCTACCATAATTTCCAATGTCCCAATCTCCAAAGATTCCAAATCCCGGATTGAAAATCGACTCATAATTCATGTTTGTGATGGTGAACTTCATCGTGACTGAATTCGATGCAAGTTTTACTATTTCTTGTTTAATTGATACACCTATTCTCTCACTTCCTGGATTAAGACTATCGGTCAATACCATGAATGCACCCTCTTTTTGAGAGGCAAAACGAATGCGAGGTTCAAAACCTGATGAATTTGCAAATCCCGTGATGATTTTTCCGGATGCACCGACTACCAATCCACCATCATAAAGCATTGATCCTGCATTGTTCAAGATGAACCCCATTCCATCGAACTGCTCATTTCCGGTATTACCAATGGTACGTTCATTTATGAAACCCAAAGATCCAAAATTACCTACTGAGAAAGTAAGATTGCTTGTTTCAAAGGTGGTTATTGAGGGTGTTGGACGCAATGCAATCAAAACAGAAGGCAATGGTCCGGCTTCTTCTTTTATTGCAAGTGTATGATAAAACTCTGCATCACTCTTTTCTTGAATAATCATTCGAAGAACAATGCTGGAGTCAATCGAACGAGCAGGAATAGTTGATATAACTCTAAATGTGTCAAGAAGAAGGAAAGGCTTGAAAAAGTTGTCAAGTGAAGTCAATGTTATTGATACATTTTTAGCAGGAACATCGCTGATATTCTTCAATCGTAATTGCAATCTCAAAGTATCTCCTTTGACATGCAATCTATCCTGTACTTTTGTCCAGGTTGTTTGGATATATGCTCTTTGATTTGGTGCTTCTTGTAAAGCACGAAGGAGATTTACGCGCCCGGGCAAAAATCCTGCAAGGAAAGTATTGACAATATTAATTGGGTCGGCTGTGGCTTTTAAATGTTCTTGAATAACTTCCATTCCAACATTTGGGTATTTTCCTTTGAGCAGTGCTGCTGCGCCTGAAATAATGGGGGCTGCAAATGAAGTTCCATTCATAGAAGTGTAGGAATATTGCTCATTGTCTGCTGTTCTCACATTGAATCCGGGAGCCATTATGTCTGTTGACCAGCAATAGGATGAGCCATTGGATTTCATGTCTGAAATATCTGTTTCTCCAACAGACATCACACCACGATATGAAGCAGGATACACCGGTGCACGATTATTGTCATTTCCCGCACCTGCAACAATGAGCACATCACGCTCCACTGCAAAGTCAATGATGGTTTGATTGATTTCTGAATAGGTATTTGCGGATCCCCAACTACAATTCAATACAGGAAATCCTCTCATGATGCCATAGAGTATACCTTCATATCCAAAATCTACTCTTTCGGATCCTTGCTTTCCCGCTTTGATGGGAAAGAAACGAGATTTCCCTCCAACACCGGCAATCCCTTTTTGATTATTCCATGTTGCAGCCGCAACTCCCGCAACGGAAGTTCCATGTCCATCAGTTGAATTATAGGTATTCCCCGGAGGTGTCCCATCTTGTGATGAAGAAAGATTCACTCCACGAACATCGTCAATGAAGCCATTCTTGTCGTCATCCAATCCATTATTGTCAATTTCGGATCTATTGATTGCGATATTGTCTTGTAAATCTTCATGTGTTTGGAGTATGCCATTATCAATCACTCCGATAATCACATTTGTATCACCAGAAAACACATCCCATGCCTCAAATGCTTTGATTGTTTGCAAGAACAATTGATTATTGATGTATGAGTCATTTGGCTTGATGAGTATACTCTCACTATATCGTGGTTCTGCCAATTCTATGAATGAACATTCCGACTTGATGAGCTTTACTACATTGAAAACAGATAGTGAATCAGAGAATGCCAAAGAATATGTTCTATTCAATTGTTCGTGAACAGGGGAAACATACAAGCGAGATGATTGGTCTTGATTTGAATGTAAGCGCAATCCATCAGGCAATAATGACAAAAAGTGTGCATCGCCAAGTTTGGGTATGGTGGACGCTCTCAATTGTTCTCGAACTTGTTCTATGGTGATGCCTGATTGTATGCGGATATTGATCCTACCCGATTGAAACTCGGCTTTTTGTGGAGTTGCGAAGACAAAATCCATGGTAAACATGAGGCAAAGAGTAGTAATGCCCAATATGGATATTGTTCTGTAATTGATAATATGCTGTAAAATCATGGTATTATATAGACAAAATTACTTCACTTCTGTCACTAGGGAAGTGTAAATGTGGTTTCTGCTCCCGGCAATCGAATATTCCAGAACAGTGTTTTTTTTGTAATTGGATCAATCGCCAAAAATGATTCATCGGCAGTGGCTTCAAAACGCACAATGCTGAATGCTGTTAGAAACACTTTTTTCCCACTTTGAATTCCTTGCGCCTTGAAAGTTGACAAGGGAAGTGACGATTGTGCAGTATGCTCTCCTGCTTTGATTATCAAATCAAGATTGCTGAAGAGATATTGATTCATTTCTCCTTGATTCATCTGCACAGTATCAACATAGAATATAATCCTGCGATCTCTCTCAGCTGAAGTTGTTGTGCTACATGTAATGAATACGCTATCTCCAAGTACAGAAGTCATGATTGAATCAGCTGTAAAACTTGGCAATTGTGCCAAAGTCATGGGTTTGACAATAACAGGAAATGTTCCATCACATCTGACGGAAAACCGTTTTGCAGTTGAATATCCGGGTTTGGAGTATACGATTGTATATGTTCCTGCCGGAATCAAATTCAAAGTCCACTTACCTGCAGTGTCCGTTAGGGTTTCAAATCCGGTGCCCTCAAGCCGTACCAGGACAAGATTTTTGTTTATTTCAAATGAATTGTCCTCGGCTTGCAATCTAACTGAACCTCTGAATTGGCTGCCGGGAAGATCTTCGGTGGAGCCAACTCTGTTTTCCATGCACCCCAACCATACACATGAAGAAATCACGAAGAGGGCAATGAATGAAATATGTCCATAAATCTGCTTATTCATGGCCAAATCTAACCAATTTACAGGTTGAGAGGAAGTAAATACTACCATTGTCGATTCCTCGACAGAACCGTATCTTTGTGTTCCATTTGTTTCATTAAAAGATATATTTCAATGCATGTGTTATTTATCGCCTTATTTGTTTTGTTGAACACTCTTCATGCTCAACAGAGAATCCTCACTGAGTCGGAATATATTCCGCAAGAAAAACATTTGAAGAATATTCGCATGCTGACTTTTGAAGGGGAGAATGCTGAGGCATATTTGTCATTCGACAATGCATCATTGGTATTTCAAAGAAGAGGTCCGGATGAACAATGCGATCAAATCTATGTGATGAAAACAGATGGAACGGGGATGAAACGTATTTCCAATGGTCAAGGCAGAACTACCTGTTCTTATTTTTTGAAAGATGGATCCATCATCTATGCGACAACTGCATATAATGATGCGATATGCCCTCCTCCACCGGATTTCTCAAAAGGGTATGTGTGGCCACTCTATCCAACGTATGATATCGTCAGAGCAGATACCTCATCCGGAAAAATTCTCTCCACCATCATCAAAGGGAATAATTATGATGCCGAGGCAACGGTTTCTCCGGATGGTGCATCAATTGTGTATACATCAATCATTGACAATGATATCGAATTATTCACCTGCTCCATTGATGGCTCAAATATTCGAAGAATCACTCATCTTCCGGGATATGATGGCGGTGCTTTTTTTAGTCCGGATGGTTCCAAGATTGTATTCCGTGCTTCACGTCCAACCGGACAAGATTTGGAGAAGCATACGGCTTTGGTAAAAGAAAATCTTGTCAGACCTTCCAAACTTGATATTTATGTGATGAATGTTGATGGTTCAAACATCATTCGCGTCACGAATAATGGTGCTGCCAACTTTGCTCCATATATGCATCCTGATGGAAAGCGCATTATTTTCTGCTCTAATATGGATGATTCCAAAGGGCGCAATTTTGATTTATACATGATCAACATTGATGGAACTGGTTTGGAACGCATTACCTATTCGGGCGAATTTGATGGATTCCCAATGTTTACATCCGATGGAAAACAATTGGTATTTTGTTCCAATCGATTGAATAAGAAAAATGGTGATACCAATGTCTTTATGGCAGATTGGATTGATTGATTTCACAAAAGGATGAATTCCCATGCACATGCAACATGAATCGAAACCCTGGTGGCATATTTCATTGACAAAACAAATTCTTTTTGGTTTGGTTTTTGGAATATTCCTTGGATGGATAGCCCCTGAGTTTTCATCTTCGCTCAAGTTCATGAGAGACATCTTTTTGAATTTGATTAAATCAATCATTGCTCCATTGGTATTCTCAACTATTGTGATTGGAATTGCAGGCGGTGGTGATCTGAAGAAAGTGGGAAGAATGGGTGCAAAATCGATATTGTATTTTGAAATCGTCACCACCATTGCTTTATTCCTTGGGCTTGCAGTTGTAAATATTGTGCAACCTGGTTTTGGAATTGTTCTCAATGGTGATCCTGGTGCGCTTGGTACAATTGCGCAAAATCATCCGAAAACATTGATTGAAACCATCGTGCATATTTTCCCATCGAGCATCATTGATGCAATGGCAAAAGGCGATGTCTTGCAAATCGTTGCTTTTTCGATTGTCTTTGCAATGGCATTGACCGCAATTGGCGATAAGGGAAAACCAATCATCGATATGTGTGACTCGCTTGCACAAATCATGTTTAAATTCACGGGTTTCATCATGCTATTTGCTCCCTTTGGTGTAGGAGCGGCAATGGCCGTTACGATAAGTCATCAAGGTCTGGGAGTTCTTGCAAATTTGGGCATGCTCATCATTTCACTGTATATAGCACTGATATTGTTTGTTGTGTTCATTCTTGGAGCAGTGGTGCTTTTGTTTAGAGTTCCGCTAAAACCTTTTTTGAAAGCAGTGCGCGAACCATTCATTTTGGCTTTTGTGACAACAAGCAGTGAATCAGCTCTTCCAAAGGCCATGCAAAACATGGAGCGCTTGGGTGTACCTAAACGCATCGTTGGTTTTGTGATGCCCACAGGATATAGTTTTAATCTTGATGGGACAACACTGTATCTTGCAATGGCTTCGGTTTTTGTGGCTCAAGCGGCTTCAACAACAATACCTGGATTTACTTTTACATTCGAACAACAAATCATGATGATGTTATCACTCATGATCACATCAAAAGGTGTTGCTGCAGTGCCAAGAGCATCTCTTGTCATTTTGCTAGCCACTCTTTCTTCTTTTCTACCACCGGGAATTGGTGCATTGGGTGTGGCAATGATTTTTGGAATAGATGAATTGATGGATATGGCAAGAACATCTGTCAACCTATTGGGGAATTGCCTCGCAACGGTCGTGATTGCCAGATGGGAAGGGGAATTCAATGATGAGAAAGCTAGTGTGTTTGGTACCGAACAGGAATTACTCGATCCTGCTCTCATCCAATAATGCGGGGTACTCTGGCTGAAATTGCAGTGGTGATTTCATACGGAATTGTTTGGAGAATCAAAGCAATGTCTTCGGCACTTTGCTTTGCATCTTGATTTGTGCCTATGAAAGTCACTTTGGTCCCATTGGAGATAGTATCATCTCCGATGTCAACCATACATTCATCCATGCAGATATTCCCAACAACAGGATAGAATCTTCCATTGATGATGCACTGAAGTTTCCCTGAAAGTCCTCTGAATAAACCATCGCCATAGCCAATTGGGATTGTTGCAATGCCGGTGTCTTTGTCTGCTATGAAGGATCGACCATAGGATACTGATTCTCCCTTCTTGATATGTCTTACAGACATCACGCTTGAATGCAATTGCATGACAGGTTGTAAACCCGGCATTTTATCACTGATTGGTGAGTATCCATATATGGACAAACCCGGGCGAGCCAGTGTTCCAATTTCTTCGGGGATGCGAATCAATGCCGCAGAATTTCCTACATGAATGAATTCAGGTAAAAGATTTGCTTCGCGTAAACTATGCACGCAAGATTGAAATAGTTCCAATTGCTCTTTCATGAAGCTTGTATCATCGGCATCTGCTGTTGCAAAATGAGTGCATAATCCCTTGAAATGCAAATTTGGTGATGCTTGAATCTTTTGTGCAATCATCAATGCATCTTCCGGCATGATTCCATCACGATGCATTCCTGTATCGATAAACAAATGAACATTGATGATTTTCCCAACTTTTTCTGATTGTTGTTGCAAGGAATGAATCGCTTGTTCATCACAAACTATGGTTTCCATGTCATGATGAATGATCGCATCAAATTCTTCCGGTTCCGGTGGTGTCATCAATAAGAGTTTTGCATTGATACCGGCTTTTCGCAATTGCACACCTTCTGATGCAAAAGCAATACCCAAATAATCTATTCCTTCTTCAACTGCAATGCGAGAACATTCTATGATGCCATGTCCATAGGCATTTGCCTTGACCATTGCCATGATTGCTGTTGAATGTGGTAAATGCTCTTTAATGAGTCGGATATTGGACCGCAGAGCTTGGGAATCTATGATGACATGTGTGGAGCGTGTTTGCATGTTGATCAGAGCAATTGTTCTTTGTCTTGGTCTCGGAGAGCCGTCACGATTGATTTTACTTCCTGTGCTTTGTCTGTTGGACAAACCATGATTGCATCGGGAGTCGAGATGATTGTCATGCCGGAAATGGAATGCGCCGTCAATGTCACTTGTTGATTCTCATTCCACAGTATGCTATTCGAGGAATTGATGGCTAAACAATCTCCGGAGATGATATTTCCGGAGGCATCTCTATCGCCAAGTCTTGATAAAGCATCCCATGAGCCAACATCGTCCCATGTAAAGGATGCCGGAAGCACCGCTACATTTTGAATGCGTTCCATGATTCCATAATCGATGGAAGTTGCTTCGAGTGTATCAAATGCTAGAGAAACTTCGCTTGATTGCAAGGATGCGCCGGATATAAGAACATGAGTCAATTGATTCATGCCTTCAAATGATGCGGGCATTGCAGACTTCATAGCTTCTGCAAATGTGTCGAGTCTGTAGAAGAACATCCCGCTATTCCAATAGAATGTTCCTTGTTGAATATATTGCAATGCTTCTTGAAGGGCAGGTTTCTCTCTGAAACTTCGCACTCT
The DNA here is from genome assembly GCA_049426725.1 of Candidatus Kapaibacteriota bacterium. GTDB lineage: Bacteria > Bacteroidota > Ignavibacteria > Kapaibacteriales > UBA961 > UBA961. Next base: position 16,243 of record JBMSYN010000021.1, on the reverse strand, counting down.
CAATATGGAATCTCCGGAAATTGAATCTCCTGACTCAATATATCCATATCCTGTTTCTGGTCTTGATGGAGGAATGCCAAATGTCACGATGTCGGGATGCTCTGCTGCAAATTGCATGGCATGTTGTACATCCGAAGCGAATATTTCTGCAGGTCTAATAAAATGATCAGCCGTGAATACGCCTATGGTCAACTCGGAATCAGGTACATCGAAACGAGATTTAACAACTGCATATCCAAGTGCTAGACAAGGCGCGGTATTTCGTTTCGACGGCTCAGCTATGATATTCTCCGGTGATATGTCGGGCAATGCTGCAATAATAGCATCTCGTAAAATCTCGCCGGTGATGATGAATATGTGTTCTTTGGGGATGCTCAAAGAAATGCGATCCACTGCTTCCGCGAGCATTGTTTTGTCTGAAAACAATGTAAGCAATTGCTTGGGATGATGTTTTCTGCTCAGTGGCCAAAATCGTTCACCCGAACCGCCTGCCATGATGAGTGCAATGTGCTTCATGATGTCTTTTGCATGAGTAATTCTGCAATCTGCACTGCATTCGTTGCAGCGCCTTTCCGTAAATTATCAGCTACAACCCATGCCATCAATCCTCGTGGATAATCTTCATCCTGGCGTATGCGCCCAATGAACACTTCGTCTTTGCCCGAAGCCATAAGGGGAGTTGGATATGAATCTTGATTGCTATCATCAACTAATCGCAAGCCGGGGAAGTCCGCAAGGCAAGCATGAATTTCGGGAATTGTCCAATCACGATCCAATTCTACATACACGGATTCAGCATGCCCACCTGTTGTGGGAATTCGAACGCATGTGACTGCAATGGGTAATTGAGGCATGGAAAAAATTCTTCTGATCTCTCGTCTCATTTTTACTTCTTCTTCCGTTGATGCACCCTGTTCATTGTGTAGTCGACTGTGAAACACGGTATTGAATGCCAATGGATGAGAGGAAATTCTGTGATTGGGGATAGTACCTTGCAATTCACTACTCAATTGATCAATACCTTTTTGCCCTGCACCTGAAACAGATTGATATGTCGAAACGATCAATCGCTTGAGACCGAAAGTTTTTCTTATGGGCTCGAGAGCAAGAACCAATTGAATGGTGGAACAATTTGGATTGGCAATGATGCCATGATGGTTCATGGCATCATCCGGATTTACTTCAGGAACCACAAGTGGGACATCGGGCTCCATTCGGAAGGCGGAGGAATTATCAATTACGGTACATCCCGCTTTTACCGCAATCGGTGCGTAAGCACTACTAAGTACTCCGCCTGCCGAAAAGAGCGCAATATCAATGGCATCAAATGAATGTTCATTGAGTGTTTGAACAGGTAGGGTATCTCCACGAAACTCAATTGTTGTTCCTGCTGATTGCTCAGAGGCAAATAATGCCAATGAATCAATTGCAATATTTCTTTCGTCCAACACCTTGAGCATCGTTCTTCCAACCAAACCGGTTGCACCCACGATTGCCATCTTGAATCCCATGTGATCTTTATGCTGCTGTAAATAGAGGGAATAAAAAATGATCGCAAATATATGTAATTACTTTGAGTTCTGTTCATTTTCCCAAAAAGAACTTCTAAGATTTACACGATATGCATCTTCTTCCAGAAGGGAATGGTGTGTTCAAAATCTTGATATGCTCTTTGTGCTTTCTCATGAACTTCGGAATATTCACCATAGCCATGTAACTCCATCCATTCGGCGATCCATTGGATAGGATCATCTGCATGTTTGATGCTTGCAATCAGCATTAAAGCCGTGTCTTGATTGATATGAATACCTGATCCGGAATAGATGGAAGGTATGACATGCTCTCTTTGGATAAGTGCTTCTTCGAGGAATCCCATGATGTTTTGTTTGAATGTGATGATTGATTGATCATCGTGTTTTGTTGTCGGTAATGGTTTGACCTGCTCTGTCATGAGTAAATTATGAATCGCCATGTGAATATGCGAATCTGTCAAGTGTTCATCCTTGCATGAAATCAGAATATCATCAACCGTTGTAGCATTTTTCTGCAATGCATTCATGATTGGTTCATGGAACGCAATGTCCAATTGTATTGGCTTGCAATGTGGCAATGCGATTGTTTCATGAAAATGGGCTCCATTTTGCACTATTCCCACATGGATTGATTCAAATGGATTATGGCTTTGAGAGCGCTTTTTTGCATAAATGTCCCATCGGAACATGGTATTTCTGATGAGATCCTTGAATGTTTCAAATCGCACTGTATCTTCTTCAAGGGCAAGCATGTCTTCAAATCCATCGGGAAGTGAAATAGCACCGCTATTGAGATACATGGGAATCTGACCGGCAAATGTCAATCCTGAATCCGACATATTGCCTTCCATTTCTTTAAACCATAATGGAGTCCAATGATCGGCATAATATTCATGTATGATATACTTCACATCATGTTTTGCCAATTCTTGGATGAATGCTCCTGCTGATGGAACAGCTTCCATGTATTGCGGATTGCGCTCATGCATCCATTCTAGAAAACCAATGCCTTGCTCGGCATTGTAAAATGGATCTTCAGAAAGATTCATGGAATATTCACGAAGCATCATGCGGAGGGGTTCATATATGTGCCAACCCGGATATGCATTATAGCTTACGAGGACAATGCCATGTTCGCTAAGTGAGTTTTCAATCAGGCGATGAACTGCATCACGAACAGACTGATGAACCCATGTATAGAGACCATGCATGACTATATAGTCAGACATTGGTAGTTGATCAATCTTCGTGATATCAGTATGCATGAATTGACAATTTTCAACCCCAAGGGACTTTGCTCTTTTATTTGCATGTGCTATATGATCTTCATTGAAGTCAATGCCTATGAAATGTGCATTCGGATTTGCAGCGGCAAATACAATCAGCGAATGACCTGTCCCGCAACCAAGCTCAGTAAATGTGAATGAAGTTGAATCCGGAACTTTGAAACCTCTCAAAGAGGCAATAGTTCTCATTGAATGTGGATTCAATTCATTGAAAAATGTGTCAGTATATGTTATACGATCGAGCATGGATATGAATTACTTTCGGGAAAAACTGGCTAGACGCATGCAAATCATGTCTTGAAGATTTCTGATGATTCCATCCGGAACTGTGAAGCCATTCATCATCATTGAGAATGCCAATTGCTCGCCATCGCGAGTTGTGACATATCCTGAAAGACAGCTCACATTGTTCATTGATCCGGTTTTTGCGATTACTTGTTGTTGAGCCAATGATTTCAACATGCGATTTTTCAAAGTGCCCGTTTGGCCTGGGCGTGCTAGGGAAGCTCGGAAATATTCTTTGTTTGCCGACCTATGCATTGCTGAAAGCAATAATGTCTGCTGATAGGCACTCAGTAAATTTAAACGAGATAAACCGGATCCGTCCACAATTGCACATTGCTCAGGTATGATGCCAATCTTTGTGTTGAATCGCTTCATGGATTCAGCGCCCTTTGCAAATGAACCTTCTCCAAATTGTTCTTTTGCCATTGTTTTAAAGAGCATTTCAGCACCAAGATTATGGCTTATCGTATTGATGATTGTAATGATTGAAGACAGTGGAGGAGAATCATGTGCGTGTATTTCTTTTAATCCTCCATAAGAAATCGGTTCATTGAGCATTTCATTTCTCAATAATGAGCCCCGAATTCTAATGCCCATTTTTTCCAATCGTTGTTTGAATAATTGTAAAAAGAATTGAACCGGGTCATCAATGCTCAAGCCAATGCTGGACATAGATTCGTCAATTGAACCTTTTGAAGCAGGATCTCTCAAAGCAATAGAACCTTGTATGTCGATTACACCGGATCGAGGATCTGCGTCTGAGTCTATCAATGTTGGACTTCCCACGGGAAGTGTCATGACATTATTCACTATACGCAAGTATGAATTCTCCGGAATCATTGTCATCCGTGAATAATCTCCGGCCTTTGCGCCTGGTCGGAATTGAAGCTCAACTTTATTGTCATGAAATGCTATTGCAGAAATGGGAGCTGAATAGGGATATGGAATATCATCTATCATCCAACCCGGACCAAACTTTTCATCATCGAAATAGGAATGATCGATGATGATATTGCCTTTGATTGAAGTAATCCCAAGTGAATCTAATTTCAAAGCGATATTGTCGAGAATGATTCCGGGGTCTTTCATGAAATATAAACTCATGCTGGGGTCACCGGATGCCCTGATTATGATGTCACCATCCAATTCTCCCGATCGCTGAATTGTTCCATCAATGTAAAAGCGCGTGGTATATTTAAAATCAGGTCCAAGCAATTCCAATGCAGCAGCGGTGGTGAACATCTTCATGGTTGATGCAGGAATGAGCGATGTATTTGCATTTTTTTTGTAAAATGTTTCTCCACTTTCGGGATGTATGATGCTAATACCAACCGATGCATTTGAGAGTTCGGGAGCTGATAATATGGCATCTATGTCATCCTGCAATTGCTTTATTGCATACTTCTGTCCATTCAAACTCTTTTTTTCAGACTTATTGGTATCGGCTTTGGATACATGAAACATGACTCCATAAGCATGTGAATGTCCGATTGCAATGAAGATAAAGGCAAATAACAATTTCATGATTGAAAGTCCGAGATGATGTCTAAAGCAAATGCATGCGCTTCTTTAGTTTCTTTCTCTTTAAGGAATGCAATTCCTTTGTGAATGTCTTCAATGGTAAGCCCTACATTCAAAGCTCCTCGGACATGCGAGATGCATTGTTGCTTCCATTTCCCGAGTGAGAGTATGCAAATATTGATGAGTTCGCGTGTTTGTATGTCTAAACCCGGTCTTGACAATGTTTTTCCATATCCGTCTATAATCATCCATTCTGCAAGTTCTGGTGAGAATGAGTGCATGCGTTTGTTCATTTTCTCAAAGACTGTTGTATAAATGTCTCTACAAAATTCCTCACCTCTTTGCTTGAATAGCAAAAGATCATATGGCTCAACCGGATTGGGTTCTTGATGATACACTTCTTGGAGAAGAGCAAGCCCTTCTATCGATGCGGGATAGCCGGCAAAAAGATGTATTTGCAAAATGGACTCATAGAGCGATGAATAGGGGATGCCAGCTTCTAATGCGACTTGCATAAGCTGTTTCGCTTTGTTTTTGTCATTGAGAGCGATAGAAATGACAATCGGCAAAATATGTCTGACTTCGGATTTCATGATGTTTTCTGTATGTGCTCTGACAATCGTTTCCCAAGTTCAATGCAAGCTCTGGCTCTATGACTCATGGAATGTTTTCTTTCTCCGGACATTTCTGCAAATGTTTCAGTTTCTCCCTTTGGTATGAAGATGGAATCATATCCGAAACCATGCTCACCTATTTCATGATGAGCGATATGCCCTTCACATATTCCTTCAACATGAAATGAAGATTGTCCATCTATGAAATGAAGTATCGTCCGAAAGCGAGCTGATCTATCTGAAGAATCACTCAGGGCATGGAGTAATTTTTGCCTATTCGCTGCATCATTGCCATGCTCACCGGCATATCGCGCGCTATGCACTCCTGGTGCATTGCCCAATGAAAGAACTTCCAGTCCTGTATCATCGGCTATGACTGGCATGGAAGTCAAAGCATGCAATGTTTGTGCCTTAAGCAAAGCATTTTCCTCCAGCGTAGAACCTGTCTCATCTATTTCTGGTGAATTGCCTTCAAACCATGTCTTCTGAGAAATCACGGTGATAGGTAGATCAAAAGAAGTAAGTATTTCCGACAATTCATCAACTTTATGTTGATTGTTTGTAGCCAGGAGAATGTTCATCACAGTGCTCCGCAAATTGTACGCAAAGCCATTTCCAATCTTTGCAAATCATCTTCTGAATATCTCACCATGTGTCCAATGCGGAATGCAGAATCTTTCCATTCATCTTGTCCGGGAGCAATGACAATACCATATTCACGTAATGCAGGAAGAATTCTTGAAGCGTCCGGATGCTTAATCACTGTTACTCCGATTGCATTGCCTGACACAATGCACCCTTTGATGTCACTCAGCATTTCTTTGATATATCGTGCTTGTGCAAGCAATGATTCATAGCGTGATTCATCGTGTACAATTGCATTGCACGATGTTCTTAATGCAGAAATGATTGGCAAAGGCGGTGTAAACATTGGAAGGTGCTTATCTGCGGAATCAATCATTGTTGGAAGATGGTGCACCATGCTTGGAAATATCAATGATTCATTTGCTAGATGCATTGCTTGTTCTTTTGCTCTTTTGCTCAATGACAAGATTGTCGCTCCCGGTGGGGCAGCCAACCCTTTTTGTGAAGCAGTGAACACGCAATCAATCCCATATTGAGTCTGGTCGAATGATTCAATTCCAATGCTGCTGACTGCATCAACGATAATGAATGATTCCGGTGAATAAGTTTGAATCACATCGCAATACTCTTTCAAGGGAACAGTCATTGCGGTTGAGGTTTCAGTATGCGTAATCCATATTGAATGAAATGTATGTTCGGTAAGAACTTGCTCAAGCGCCCCAATTGGAATGCATTCTCCCCATGGAGATTTCATTGTCATTACGGTATGTCCGAACAGTCTTCCAAGTTCAGCCCATCGGGATGAAAATCGACCCTGAACTAGAACCAATACATTTGATTGAAATGGCACCATGCCGCGCATGAAGATTTCAGCACCTGTTGTTCCGGATCCCGGCGCTATAACAATAGGACCATCACAGCCAATGATTGCTCGCAAATCATGTGTCAATTCTCGGTGAGCAATCTCAAACTCATCACTTTTGTGATATGTGAGATCATGCATGGCATCCCGAACTGAATCGGTGATGGGTACAGGACCGGGAGTGAAAAGAAGTTGTTCTTGCTTGGACATTACACTCTTCAAAAAAGGTATATTGCAAAGTTATCGTTTTGATTCCATTCTAGGTTGATGATATCATGCAAATTTCTGATTCGGTAGCATTGATAACCGGGGCTTCTTCCGGTATAGGCCTTTCTCTCACCCGTCAATTGCTTGCTAAGGGCGCAAGAGTATGCGCTTTTTCAAGAAGAGGCATGCCTGAGGATTTAAAAAAGGAGTATCCCAAAGCATTGATCGAATGCAAAGGTGATATTGCCAATCTCAATGATGTGAAACACTTCATGCAGATCATCGAACAACAATGTGGCGCATTACACTATGTGATTGCAAATGCCGGGATTGCTCATTTTGAAGATTTATCAGAAACCCAACCGGAAATAGCTGAACAAATGATTATGACAAATCTACTTGGGGTCTATCATACTCTGTATGCTGCTTATCCAATGGTAAAAAAAACTGCCGGACCTCGCTGCATCATTGGTATTCATTCCATTGCGGCTACAACCATTTTTGAAGGGGCTTCTGTATATTCAGCAACAAAAGCGGGCACATTGGCAATGCTTCGTTCATTTAGAGAAGAAGCAAGAAAAGATGGAATTAGTGTTCTTGATGTATTGCCCGGCGCAACGCGTACTGAAATATGGAATAAAGAAATGCTCGAAGAAAGGGGAAATGACATGATGCACCCGGATACAATTGCGCATATCATCATCAATTCTTTGGAGCATGGGAGAACTGAACAGGATGGTATCACGCATGTGGAAGAATTGGTGATTCGCCCATGGACCGGCAATTTATGAGCGAAGCATTTCTGTGAGTTCATTGCAGGCTTGAATGACATCTTTCACGGAAATGTCACGAACTGCTTGCGTTGATGAAAATACTCTCCGATGAGGAATGCCATAAGGAATCCATTCATCTTTAGCGACTTCAGGCAGATAACCATATAATCCAACAATAGGGCATTGAGCCGCACTGGCAAGATGTAAAAATCCGGTATCAGGACTTATACCCCAAGCCGCATACCGCAATGCCTCTCCGATTTCAAGAATATGTCTTCCAAATGGATAATGGTGAAGGTCAGGGAATTGCTTTTCTAATTGTTCTATGAAAGGAGCATCTGCGCTCATTCCAAATAGCAATGGTTTTTCTCCCATTGAAAGGAGATATGAAATGAGTTTGCTATATGCCTGTTCATCCCACCTATTGCGGTCTTGTCCAACAGAAAGATTGATGGCAATGAATTTTCCGCTTTGCAATCCTAACTCTTGTAAGGTCTTCTTTGCATTGTCTGCATGTTCGGGAAGTGAAGGCAAGATGGGTCTTTTATCTTGTTCAAGAGGATCAATCCCAAATGTTTCAGCACCCAGCATCAACATTTTCTCCCACATGGTTTTCATATCTGCAGCTTGATGCGATTGCGATGAATAATACAATTCATATTTTTCCCCGGAGAATACTGAACAACTCAATGTATTTTTTCCTGACAAGAGAGAAGTCAATACTCCATTTTTCGAAGCTTTGGATGTCAAACAATTCACGATGATATCAACATTCATTGAGCGAATTTTGCGAATCAATCCAATATGGAGATATGGTGAATCCGTGATTGATCTCTCAGCAACATGAATGTGATCGATGAAATCACAATGCTCGATGATTTCCATATTTGCTTTTGTACATAACACATGTAATTCAGCATGTGGAATATGTTGCTTTATCATTCGTAACATGGGCAATGTGCTGATCATGTCTCCCAGTGCATCGTGTCTGAGGAATAAAATTCGAGTACCCTTTGACACTGAAAATGGAAGACTCGATTTTCTTGGTGAAAACACTATTCTTGCAAGTGCATGACCCAATTTCTTGAATGGTGCGAATACTTTGATAGTCAAAGAATTACTCATTTGACCAACTCATAATTACGATACTCAAATATTCTTTTGCTTGTCAAGCGCTCTATGGAATCGCACACCGCAACCGCAAAAGGGCGGGGCTTTGTTCGGCTTGGATCAAAATGCTTTGTCCACATGGCATCTTCTTCAATCCGCTGCAACATCAATTCGGGATGAGTTCCTGTGAATCGCTTTAACTCATAACACTTTGGAAATTCTTCTGATGTGGGCAAATGCTCTGCAAGCCAAGCATCATCATGATACAATCTGCCAAATGCTGCTTGTTTTCGTAGATATGCCGATGGATTTCTCACCCAACCATAATGATACACATGAGCATTGCATTGCAAAACACGCAGCTTTCTACAATTGTCATTCCCCAAATGCATGCGGAATCCTTGTGCATCACGCCACGATATGACTTGCGCATTTCTCTTGAATGCTCGAATCTCCCTGCGATACCATTGTCTTCCGCAGCCAACAAAATCATAACTCCCAAAAAAGTGATGATAGTCAAAAAGGAGTCCTTCAATGTCCGGTCTTTCATCAGCATTTTTCATGGACTTCAAGATTGCATCACGATCGCGCTCATGAAACACTTCATCAGCCTGGAGATAGATCACCCAATCACCCGAGCATGCATTCAAAGCGATATTCGTTTGTTGCGCAAGGATTTGTCCTCCTTCCCGAAGCGTATCATCCCAAACTGTCTCGATGATTTTGATACGAGAATCATTCAATGATTGTACATATGATAGGGTCTCATCTTCAGAATTGCCAATGGCAATCACCACTTCATCGCAGATGGAAAGAAGGGAATTGAGGGATTCTTTCACGGGATATCCGAGTAAAAACCCATTTCTGACAAATGTACAGCCGCTTATTTTCATGGATTGACAAGTAGTGTTTAGCAAATCTCAGGAATTCATCTTAATCTATTTCAATGAAAAATCATAGTTTTGTCATGAATTACTCATAAACATATCAATACCACCATGATAAAATCACTCATACCCATATTGCTCTTTCTCATATCCTTCGTGGGAAATGCTTATTCTCAGTCTTCGAGCTATACTATTTCCCCAAAAATAATCTCCATGAATTGGGATTATACCGAAGATCTGGACATGAAGGCTTTTATATCCACTAATTCCATGTTGAATCAAGACATAGAATATACTGTGATTACTTTAGATATTCCGGCTCAATGGCAAGAGCACATGATTACACAATTTTGTGATGTACAATCATGTTATGATTTTCGCTGGTTTAAATTGGGCGATAAAAAAGAAATGAAATTGATGGCGAATACAAAAGGCGGAATCATGAAAGTGGATTTTCTTCTTCCCATGGATACCAGTATAACAATAGAATCCGGATCTGCAGAAATTGCACTTGCTTTCAATGTGAAAGGACAACCGGTAAGTGATACGCTCAGATTTTTAGTGAATCGCTCATCTACCAATGTGGATGATGCACAAAAGAATGAAGACATATCATTGCAGGTTTTATCCAATCAGCACATGAGTATATCACATGCGGAAGGTATTTCTCAAGTAACGATGTATGACTTGCAAGGAAATCTTATTGAACAATATGATTGCGGAGATACACAATTCGCAATTCTTTCTTTGAAGCAATCATCTCGAGGAGCATATTTTTTAAGAATCAAAACGCGAGATGGAAAAGAGTATTCAAAAGTCCATCTTCAATGAGTTGAGTCAAATAGAAATAAGGAAACCCGAGTTCATCTCGGGTTTTTTTTTATGAAAATGTACTGAAATAGTAGTAGAGATAACTAAACAAGCTCACCTTGCTTGAATAATAGGTCAGAATGATTCCGGTGATAAGCACCATAACTCCCGATCCTGTTGCATACACATATAATGAAGGTACATCAAAAACAACGGATGTTGATTTCAACATTCTGCCATAATACCATACGAATAGACCAAATATCAAGAGTATCAGCCACATCGCAGATCCGGTTGCAGACAATACTTTGAAGAGTGCAAGTGCTATGGGGAGTAATAATAAAAAGGGTAGGGCAGACCAAACGGATATAGTAAATGCATCAATGAAGTAGAGTCTCGTGCCTGTCAAAAATGCCGCACATAAAATCAAGCTGGCAACGACTGCATGCATCCCTATGCCAATCAAGGTAAAGAAGAAAAATCCTAGTTCAGGTGTCCATGTAATTTCATTGAGCAATGATCGAAGCCAACCGGTTGGCAGTAAAATCATATAGAGATATTCCGTGCCAAATGAGCTACGAAAGACATAGAGCATTGTTGATAGGACTATTGCTACTGTTGCTGAACTTAGAAGTCCAACAGACAATGTTTGACTTAAAGAAAGCAGTCTTTGATCTCGAATGTCGGAGTAAAAATTATATGGTCTGATCAATGCCCTGAGCATATATTCTCGCATTCTTCTATACTTGCTGATCAGTACAAAAAATGCAATCCCCAAACTAAAAGAGAGTAAAATGAAAATGAGCGGTGTATCGCTATTTGTTGTTCCTGAACGAAGCAATGGCTCTTTTTCATCATTGATCAAAGCTTTGAGCATGGCATAAGACAATCGTGGTTGCCTAGAGAGATCTGTCAAACCGGTTGTATTGATATTCTGATCTTCCGGATCGGTGATGGTGATTGCTCGAGCAGTGATGAAATCATTATAACTCCAAATGATGATGCCACCAATACCACATTGTTGAACGGTTCTATAGCCGTCTCGAATATATTGTGCTTGAGATTCAACAGATAATTGATCGGAAAATCCATTGAGATTATTCGGCTGTGCGGGCTTACCCAAATGAATGACAAGTGGTGTACTGCCTGCCAATCTTTTTAATCGAAGTATTTCTTTCTTTTGCACATCACCGATTTCCCAGCGAGTGGATGATCTACCAATCAGAAAATCAGTGAATTGCATATCAATAGTTTTTGTTCCAAATCGCACTGACTTATATAAAAGTTTTCCGCTGAATGAACGAAACATTGTACCCATCTTTTGAATATAGGCTTTGCTCAATTTTGCACTTTCTTGCAATCCATCTGATATTCCATATCCCAATATTGACGGTTGTTTATCATAGGCATTAGCCATTCGAAGGGCGATATTATTGATGCGAACAAGAAAATCTTCTTCATCAAGCAAACTTGCCGGATAATCATAGACCGGCAAATCAGACAAAATAAAAATACCATTGACATTGCATTGATGAACAAAATATGGATGCGGATTCCCGGAGCGAATTCGAACTGCATTCACGCCCAATGTTTTAAAAGATAAAATATCTCTTTGTATGAGCTGTGCAGTCATGGTTTGGCCTAAACCATTTGCTTGTTCATAATAATCAACAGCTTTCAAAGTAAATGGCTGATTGTTCAATGCCAATATGGGAGCACCATTCAACATCATACTCTTGGCTTTATACAATCCTACGGGGATCGTATAATCATCAATCACGGTGCCATTATGAGAAATTCTGATTGTCAGTTCATAGAGATTCGGAATTGTTGGTGACCACAATGATGGATTGGTGATGCGTATGTCAAGATTTGTATTGACTGTTCTGTCTCGATCAATGGTAATTGTTTTTTCGGCACCGCTTGCAACTACTTCTCCTGAACCATATTGTTTCAATATTGCATCAACTGAGAATGAAATTTTCTTGAGTGACAATTCACCATACATGTCTTCGCCACCCAAGCGTTCAATAGCTCCGGAGCGAATAGTCAATTGAGATGTCAATTGACAAGATGAAAGATTGTCATTGAAATATGTCTTGATTTGCGCATCATCCACATAAATGTGTCGCGCTCCAACAAGCAGCATTTCTCTGACTATACCGGAAAATGAACGCTGTGCGAAAATATGTCTGGAAGCATGTGCTGGAGGGGGAGCAATCTGCATTTCGATGAGATTGATTCCGGGTTTTAATTTAGACTCAGGTAAGCGAATGGCAAATGGAGCCATTCCGGCAAAATATCGTCCTACATAATTGCCATTGAGATATAATTCTATGTCTTCATTCGTTCCAAGGGAATACAATGACCATTGATGTGAATACAGCAATTGCTTGTCAATTTTAATTGAGCGGCGGAATCGAATTTTTCCTGCTTTGGTCTCAGACATTGGAAGTGAAACTTGTTCCCACGATGATCCATCATCATCACTGCGTTCCCACATTCCTGCTAAACTTCTGACAATGCGAGATTGAGATGGCATGAAAATGCGCAATTGCTCATTCGAGAATCGTGTATATGCTTCTTGTGCATGAATCAATGGTACATTGAAACATGAAATGGACAGTAATATGAATAAGAAAAGCTGAATCAACAAAATATTCATTGCGAAACGTACATTATTGCATTGTCAAAGGTTAGAAGGGGACAAATTACAATCTTTTTGCCGTTTTTCCACAATCACAGTCAAGACATTCTTTTGTTGTTGTATTGGCAAAATCCCTGAAAAAGTCCTGTATCTTGCTAGCGACATAGTGAATCTGCTCTTGAGTCAATTCCGGAAATATTGGCAATGCGAGTACATCTCTGGATGCACAATCGGAAACAGGGAAGGATTGTGTTGAACTTGGAAGCCCTATAAAGCAGGGTTGTTCATGAAATGGAATGGGATAATACACTTCAGACCCAATGCCTTGTTCTGAAAGATAGGCACGAAGTGCATTACGATATTGCACGCGAATCACAAATTGATTGAAGATGTGATGATTGGGTGCTTGATCTGTTTTATTCGGCATTCCTGGCAAAAGCACTTGATTCTTTTCATTGAATGATGTCATGCCTGGGGCTTCTGACAAACCAAATTCAGTGAATAACTGCATATACAATTCTGCATTTCTTCTTCGTGCTGCATGCCATGATTCAAGATGCGGAAATTTGATATTCAAGACTGCTGCTTGGAGTGCATCGATGCGGAAATTGCCACCGACAAATCCATGTTTATAGCGCTCGATCTGACCATGATTGCGCATTTGTTGAAGATGAACAAAAAGCTCCGGATCATTTGTGGTGATCAGTCCTGCATCACCAAAGGCGCCTAGATTTTTGGTTGGATAAAAGGAAAAGCAACCCATGAGCCCAATAGACCCTACCGGGCGTCCATCCGGCATTTGTGTGCCAATTGCTTGCGCGCAGTCTTCAATGACAGGAATATTGTGTGCATTGGCAATCTTCATGATTGCATCCATATCTGCGGCTTGACCATATAAATGCACGGGCATGATGGCTTTTGTCTTTGGCGTGATGGCTTGTTCAATCAATGCGGGATCAATCATGAATGTCACGGGGTCTATATCAACAAAGACCGGTGTGGCATGCAATCTTGAAACAACACCGGCTGTTGCAAAGAATGAAAATGTGGGAAGAATCACTTCATCGCCAGGCCCAATATTCAGAGCCATGAGAGCCATGAGAAGAGCATCGGTACCACTTGAAACACCCAGTGCATGATGAGTCTTGCAATATGCTGCTGAGATTCGCTCTAATTCTTCGACTTCTTTTCCAAGAATCAGCGATTGTGATTCCATGAGTGATAAAATCTTGGGTTCGATTTCATGTTTGAGCGTGGCATATTGAAGTTTGAGGTCAAGCAGAGGTACATTCATGAGTTTGGTATCAGATAGTCAAAAAATCTGTCCACAATTTACGCATTCCACATCGTTTAGCATGAAGATAGGGGATATGGGGTTGACTCTGCTTTATGGATAGATCCAATATTCAATCTCATCCAATTCATTACCCGATTGATTGATCTTTGTGAGTTCGCGTCCTTTGATGCCACCAAGCTGCTCAGGAATCCTCTTGCTTGGGATATTTCTTTTATCGACAGGATAGCGTAGATATTCATAATCAATCGATGCTTTTGCCCATTCAATCATGCCTTGGACAGCTTCCTTGCCATATCCATTCCCATGAGTCGGTTTTTTGATCCAAATACCCAAGGCAGGATGCGGAGAGTGAATATCATGTATGCCACAGCACCCAATGAACTCACGAGTGTCTTTGTATAAGATCTGCAATTGTAGAGCATTCCCTTGCTGCATTTGAACGATACTCATATCGATGAATGCATGAGTATCATCAATACATACTGGCGGGGCTGGTATCATGTATTGGGTGATTTCAGGTGTGAAGAATCTAAATATCTCTTCAGCATACTCATGATTGATTGGCTCCAATATCAATCTCGCAGTTTGAATATGTATTGAGAGTAGAACGAGAGAAGTCATGAGTGGGGGAAGTAAAGTGTTTGAATTGTGATAGCAATCTATGATTACATGTAGAGTAATATTTTCAATGGTAAATCATTGTCTAAAATAAGCCTACTCAATATGCTTATGTACTCTAAAAAAAATCAATGGTAAATGCTTGGGTTATAGCTCAATCCTCACAAAAGGCATATAAATAAGTCTTTCAGAAATCTCTTAGATTGGTAAATTAATCACATAAATCAACAAGATGAGTAAATGTTGCTCGGAATGCATCAGATTGTTTTTTTGTGAATGACTGCTCTACACTTCCCTCTTTTGTATACACCTGAACTTTTTCAACAATCTTATATCTTAGATCTTTAAAGTATTTTGAATCTACTCGTAACCAGCAATTATTATTACAATTGTTTTTTGTGTCACCTGTAGTTTCAATCTTTGACTTATCTGTGAACACAATGATTACTCTATTATTTTCTTCAATGCATTTACCAGAACCATATGTCTTAAAAAGTATCCAAGGAAGTCCATTATAACCTGTTTTTGTCATGCGAATTGTAAAACCATATTCTTCTTCATTTTCATAGATTTTCAAATTATCGATACTAGAATAGGTTGTATCAGTAGTATTTTTTTCAATTGAAGATTTAATCCATTCGGAGCAGTTGGTATAATCTTTCTCAAATACAGATTCGTCATAAATTTCAGCATCTTTGATTTCTTGGGCTGATGTTTTGGAAGAACTTCCTTTCAAACAGCGAACAGACAAGCCGGACCCTTTAGATAAAGGACCATATCCAAAATTACCATCATTGTATAAAGAAAGAAGGTAAGCGGTTGAACTGCCAAATTCATCTTCATTTTCTGTACTGCTCCACCAGTAAGCTTGTTCACCTTTGCCTTGGAAAAAGTCTGAGTATTCATCATAATATCTATATCCACCGGGCAAAGCAGTAAACCCTGTTGTATTCGTGCCTTTTAGATAGCTCCATCCTGTTGTACTCTTTAAAAATGAGAATGGATGCTCGGGGTCTTTGTCATATTCTTTTGTGAGTATTAGCAATTCTTGCCATGATGGTATATGCCAACCTTCCGGGGCTAAACCTCTCGGATCATTCACTGCATACCAATTATACAGTTTCCCATATATCTTGCCATTTGCAGTTGAGTTTTCATAATAACACCAAGCAGCTTGTTTATTATTAAAGGCATTAGCCCACTCTTTTT
>JBMSYN010000020.1:0-42241 GCA_049426725.1 Candidatus Kapaibacteriota bacterium | reverse complement strand
AGCATCGGATTTATTCGCATTGAACCATCAAAGCCCATCATCGTCTCTGCTGAATTGGGTGATGCACTCATGATGCATCCAACAGATACGATATTGAAAGTGAATCTTTGCAATGGTGGCAATGGTGATATCTTCATCGACTATGCATATTTCAGAGAAGGAATTCACTTTTCTCTGATCTCTCAAATTCCAAATACGCTTCGTATAGCTCCCGGTTCTTGTATTGACATCAATATTAGAGTACTTGCTCGCGAAAATGGATTGCTTACCGATTCATTGTTCTTCGGATTTTGTAATCAAGAATTCTTCATGCCGATTCGAGCCAATGGGATATTGCGATCCATTAATCCAATAGCTCAAGGGCAAAAGCTTGGTCCGGCTTGCATCAATGAAGTAGTCACAAAACGCATCGATCTCATCAGAAATGATGATCCTGTTCCGGTGACAATAAATAAGATTGTAACGAAGTCGCCGGCAATTACAATTCTTACAAAGATTTCAGATACAATTCTTCTTCCCGGTGCCACATTGTCAGTAGATGTACGATTCAGTCCAAAACAATTGGGTGAAGAATTGTTAGAAGTATTGGTATTTCATTCAGGGCTTAGCCAATATGAAGTTCCAATCGTGTTAAAAGGGTATGGAGATGGAACGGATGTTACCGTACCTTCGGTCATTGCGTGCATTCCGGAATTAAAAAATAAAACAATCACATTGCAAAATGCATCATTGAATGAAGTGAGATTAGATTCAATATCCATATCCGGAAATTCATTCGCGCTTGTCACGTCATTGCCAATCATCTTTCCACCTCGTTCACAAAGAGACATCGAGATTTCTTTCATTGGATCTCTTCCGGATTCAGGAGAAATCATGTCATGCTCATTTTATCCATGTGCAACAGCAAAAACAATTCGCATTGTACCATATTCAGCTAAAGCAACAATCACACTTCCTCAAGTGAAGGCTGATCCTCGCGGAAGGGTGACTATTCCGATTACTGTATCTCTGAATGAAAGAGTCCCTTATATTGGGAAACAAGTTGCGATAGTTGAGTTCACATCCAATCAAGGTTTATTTCTTCCTGATTCAGTGACAAGTTCTTTTGGCACAATGTCAATTGTGTCTCGAGAGGTTCAAAATGAAACAAGAACCACCAGGCTTCTCTTTGAAGGTGATATTCCCAATGCAGGCACATTATGTCTTGTTTCAGGTTTTGTTGGGATTGGCAGCATGCATGAAACTATATTGGACTTTTCCGAAACTTTGCCATTTTTCAGTTCATCCGTGCAGTCTAGTTTCGTGAATGGGTCGCTTCAACTTTCTCATATTTGTGACAATCTGTTTTTGTCTGACAAGAAATTGGCAAGAATTACAGCAGTCTATCCACAGCCGGCTTCAGAAATGGTAAAGATTGCTTTTCAATCAACAGAAACTTCTGATATTGCAATTGTGTTGACAGATCAGATTGGTAGAAATCACGTAATCAATACTCAAGTGATGTCTATTGGTGAAAATATCAAAGAAATTTCTATTCCGAGACATATGGAATCGGGTACATATATATTGAAACTCATGTCGGCATCATCCGTAGTAGTGGATGCAATTCCGATAACAATCATTCGCTGATAATTATTTAGAGGAGATGAACAATGAAAGCAAGCATAGTATTGGCAGGAATCTTTGCATTGACCATGATTGGTTGTTCAACGGTAGATCATCGCTCCAATTTACATTCAGTAAAAGAGCAGGAAATGACCGTTGGAAAAGTTCAAAAAGAAATTCGGGTGGGCATGAGCGGCGCACAGGTTGCTGAAGCTTTGGGTTCTCCTAATATCGTTACAAAAGATGATGGTGGAGATGAGACATGGGTGTATGACAAAATTGCAACTGAGGCATCATACTCCGAAAACTCAAGCGGTCTCTTCTTGATTCTTTACGGATCTTCAAGTAGATCTGGTGCTGCCGCCACAACACAAAGAACATTGACCGTGGTCATCAAATTTGATGCGAATAGCAAGGTGAAATCATTCTCTTATCATGCATCAAAATTCTAATATCAAAGGAATATTGATCATGAAACAACAAATAATGCTCATTGTTCTCTGCTCTTTGATACTTGGTGCATGCACCGTGATTAATCAGCAGAGTACACCCCCTCCGCAAAAGACGCAATTACAGACAAGGCAAGTCCAGACCCGCGAGTATGACACTAATGATGTCAAGCTTGTGATGAAAGCGGTCTTGAATGTTTTGCAAGATGATGGCTTCATTGTTCGCAATGCCCAAATTGAATTGGGTTTGCTGACAGCTACGAAAGAAGTTGATTTGCAATCTCGTAATAGTGGATCCAATCAATTCTGGTCAGATTTCTTTAGAGGTCTTGATCGCAATAGAGGTCAAAGAGAATCCCTTTTCAATAAATTGAAACAAATTGAATCCAGCGTAAATGTTTCCGAATTTGGGAAGCAATCAAAAGTCAGAGCGAATTTTCAAGTGAAGATTCTTGACAATCAAGGAAATACAGTCGAAGTGTATCAAGTTGAAGACCCCAAATTTTATCAAGAATTTTTCATGAAAGTGGATAAAGGCATCTTTATTCAAAAACAAGGTTTCTAATTAAGAAGGTATATCTGCATGCAACAAGGACTCATGAAATTAACGCTCAACAATGTACAATTCTATTCTTATCACGGCGTAAAATCTGAAGAGCAAACTCTGGGTGGAAGATATCAAGTTGATGCAGATATCTGGTATAATCCGATGTCGGCAGTGGTGAGCGATGATGTTGCACAAGCAGTAAATTATGAAGAGATTGTTTTCACCATCAATGAACTAGTCAATGGAGATTCATTCAATTTGATTGAAACTTTGTGTTATGAGATAACAAAAGAATTGCTCGAGCGATTTTCGATGATTGAAAAAGTTACGATAAGAGTCCGAAAACTCAGTGTTCCGCTCAAGCATATCATCGATCATGTTGAAGTGGAGCATTCAATGCAAAGAACTCATGACTGATTCTATATCCATGCATGATATCGCATTTTCCATTGGAGCAAATCTTGGTGAACGTATCTATGCATTGCGACATGCATATTTGCGTTTGCAAGCTGCGATTCCGGATTTAATTTGCTCGCCGGTCTATGAAACAGAACCTGTTGGCTATCTTGATCAACCCGCCTTTTTAAATTGTGCTTGCAAAGGCAGAACTTCTTTGCCTATTGATACGATACTCTCTTTGATTCATACCATTCATGCTGAATTACACAGAAAGTCACGTCCCCAATGGCATGAAAGAGAGATAGATGTGGATCTTTTGCTTTATGGTTCCACAATTATTGAAAGTGATGTTCTCACCATACCCCATCCACGGATGCATCAAAGAGCATTCGTTCTCAAACCTCTGTGTGATATAGCACCAAATCTGATTCATCCTGCATATAATCTCGAAATACTTGATTTAATGCATCAATGTGAAGATGTCTCGGGAATTACATTCCACTGTTCAGCAGAACAGCTTATTCAAGGATAAATATTCCCCCAATTTCTGTAAATTCGATTATTCTTTCAATACTTAAATCAATACTATGTACGGTTCATTCAAAGATCATCTTCAAGCAGAATTGACATCCATACAAGAAAGCGGTTTGCTGAAAACGGAGCGCATCATCACTTCAGAACAAGGCCCTGAAATAATGGTACAGGGAAGAACAAAGCCCGTTTTGAATTTCTGTGCAAACAATTATTTGGGTCTTTCATCTCATCCTCGCGTGATTCAATCAGCAAAAGATTCTCTTGATTCTCATGGTTTTGGGATGTCAAGCGTGCGATTCATTTGTGGAACGCAAGACATACATCGCGAATTGGAACAAAAGATTGCAAAGTTTTGTGGAACTGATGACACAATTCTTTATGCTGCTTGTTTTGATGCAAATGGTGGTGTATTTGAACCTTTGCTCACAGAAGAAGATGCAATCATTTCTGATGCTTTGAATCATGCATCCATCATTGATGGGGTGAGATTATGCAAAGCAAAGCGCTATCGATATGCCTCATGCGATATGCAAGAATTGGAAGAACGCTTGAAAGAAGCTCGTGCTGATGGAGCGCGTTTTATTTTGATTGTAACCGATGCTGTGTTCTCCATGGATGGAACCATCGCCCCGCTTGACAAAATCTGTGATCTCGCAGATCAATATCAGGCACTTGTCATGACCGATGAATGTCATTCTATGGGATTCATGGGTGCAAAAGGTAGAGGTGTGGTGGAATTATGCAATGTCACAGGTAGAGTTGATATCATCACAGGAACTCTTGGAAAAGCTCTTGGTGGTGGCATTGGTGGCTTTACCACCGGAAGACAAGAGATCATTGATCTTCTGAGACAAAGATCAAGACCATATTTATTCAGCAATTCATTGCCACCATCTGTTGTTGGTGCATCGATTGAAGTGTTTGATGTACTTAGCTCCACAACAGAACTAAGAGATACATTGGAAGAAAATACCAAATATTTCAGAGAGCAGATGATTGCTTTGGGATATGACATCAAGCCCGGCACACATCCAATTGTACCAATCATGCTCTATGATGCGGTACTTGCACAAAAGCTTGCCCAAGCTTTGCTTGATGAAGATATATATGTCGTTGGTTTTTTCTATCCAGTTGTGCCGAAAGGTCAAGCAAGAATTCGCGTTCAAATTTCAGCTGCTCATACCAAAGAACATTTGGACATAGCCATTGCTGCCTTTGCAAAGATTGGTAAAGAATTGGGCGTGATCAGTTGAGAAATCATCAATACAAAGTACGATTTGCTTCTATTGCAATCAATGCAATCCTTATGATTGCAGTTATTGCCATGATCATTCCCATGATGTTGATGTTGCTATTTTCTTTATATGAAAGTCCGGAATTATTTGAGCATCCTTTAGATTTTTTTACGACATTTCCAACATTCACCAATTATGTTGACATCTTTGTCACCGATACGTTTGGAAGATATTTTGCAAATTCATTATTCATAGCCACTATCGTTACCATCGGGAATGTCATTTTGGGCTCAATGAGCGGTTATGCATTTGCTCGATTTGAATTCAAAGGGAAAAAACTCTTGTTTGCATCGGTGATGGCATTGATGATGGTTCCTCATCAAGTTGTGATGATCCCATTGTAT
Source organism: Candidatus Kapaibacteriota bacterium (assembly GCA_049426725.1). Lineage (GTDB taxonomy): Bacteria > Bacteroidota > Ignavibacteria > Kapaibacteriales > UBA961 > UBA961. The sequence goes on along the minus strand of JBMSYN010000020.1, from coordinate 37,068 downwards.
CGCATGATGGTTGCTTTTGATTGGATCAATACATTTTGGGCTTTGATCATCCCCGGATTACTTGCGCCGTTCGCAATATTTTTGATGCGACAATATATCAAAGCATTGCCATCAGACATGGAAGATGCAGCAAGGATAGATGGTGCAGGCGAGTTATATATTTTCTTCCGAATTGTACTTCCTCTGTGCAAACCTGTCATCACCGTGCTTGCCATTTATACATTTCTTGGAAGTTGGAATGCATTTTTGTACCCATTCTTGTTCACTTCGCTTCCTGAAATGCGAACATTACCTGTAGGTCTTGCATACTATATTGGAAGACAATCCATTGATTGGGGACATCTCATGGCCGGGGCATCCATTTCAGCTTTGCCGGTATTGATTTTGTTTTTGCTCTTCAGCAAAAAAATTATTGAAGGTCTCACCGCCGGTGCATTGAAGGAATAATCATTTCTTTTTATTCTTTCCATAATTCATGATTAGCGTACCTGATTCCTCCTTCTTCCCAATCAATCGAATATGAACTTCATTAGGGAGCTGTGGATTGGTGGATTGTTTATACCATGCAATCGGCATTGGAGATTGATAGAAGGTTAATTCATCTTTTGCGAGAGGAACTTTTTTTCCTTCAAAAGTCAGCTTGGTAGGCTTTGGTACATCAACCCATTTCAGAAGCAGAATTCGCGATTGCGCTTCACCTGCATATCCTTTCCCTGCAATAGTATTCATTGAAAATCGAAACATTGATTGTTGTTTGTCTTCATTCATGCTCAATTTGAATAATCGATAATGTTCATCATTGAGATTTCTTGAAGAGAATCCATCATCCATGTATAATTCACGTTCCGAGCTGATGATTGATGTATCTCGGAAGAATAATACTAGCAAAGAATCACCATTATATGAAGCGGTATTTTTCATTGGGTATGTAAGTGGAATTATAGATCCACCCTTTGCGAATATGGGAATTATTGTAAGGGGTGCAGGATATGAGAAATTAGAGTAACCTGGTATTCGATAATTTGACCAGAAGTCAAACCATGTTCCTGAGGGCAATATGACTTTTCTAGACAAAGAGTCCGAATTCAAGATTGGTGCAATCAGTAAATCATCGCCCCACAGATATTCATCATTCACATCGATGAATTCATTGGTGATGGGTCCATTCCAGAATATAGGCTTGGCAAGTGGCTTCCCATGTATTGCATTATGATATGCCAATGTATAATTGTATGGGAGAAATTGCATTCTAAGTTGAATGAAATATTTCACGATATTTCGTATCGAATCAGAATAGAAAATCGGTTCGGGGCTAACCCCTTCGCCATGCGCTCTCATGATGGGTGTGAATGCACCGAATTGCATCCAGCGAGTATAAAGTTTTTCATTTTTGGGTCCACCTGTGAAGCCACCCAAATCAGAATGCATATAACCAACGCCACTTATACTCATTGATAACATGATTGGAATTTGTGCAGCCAAGCCTGATTCGCTTCTTTGTACGTCGCCCGACCATGGGAATGCAGAATAGCGCTGCATGCCTGGTCCGCCGGAGCGTATGAGATTGAATAAACGATCATTCGGAGCATATTGTTGATGCGCTTTTTGAAGTGATTCCATCCAATGCATGGAATAATTATTATGAATGTCGAAGGTTGATCCACCAAAATGCCGCATATCCATAGGATGCATTTCCGGTTCACCCAAGTCAAGCCACCACCCCGACACTCCCGATTTTATATGTCCAGCATATAATTCGCTCATCCATGATTTGGCTTTGGGATTTGTTAGATCAAGCAATGCGGCTTTTCCCGCCCAAAAGTCATTGAGAAGATATGTTTCGTTTTTTCCATTCTTTGTGAATAATCCCAATTCTTGTGCATGAGAAAAATTCTTTGAACTCATCGTAAAATAGGGCTCAGTGATAAGAATTGTATGAATATTCCTTTTCTTGAGAGTTCTCATTATTCCAAGCGGGTCTGGAAATTGTTTCAGATCCCAATCAAATGTCCCCATTTGTGCTTTATCGCCGAACCAATATAAATCAAGCACGATTGCATCAAGCGGAATCTTGAGTGAGTCAAAAGCATTCACAATGTTCATGACTTCTTGCTGTGATTTATATCCGTATCGAGATTGTATATATCCCAATGACCATATTGGAGGCAATGGTTGCTTGCCCGTAAGCATCGAATAATGACCCATGATTGCATCAAAGGTGGTATCGATGATAAGGAAATATGACAATGAACCATGTGTTTGGGCAATCTTCATCACATTTTTTTCGCTCACACCGCAATCGATGGCTCCGGCTATGGGGGAATCAATCAATAATCCATATCGAGAACTTGAGACAAAAAATGGAATTGATACATTCAATTGTTCGGTTTGATTGCCATACCCATAGACGGCTGTATTATACAATGGGAAACGTTGACCTCTTTTGTTGATGGGTAATGCGCGTGAACCACCACCAAATATGGCTTCAGTATTTCTGAGTGAAATGGAAAGACCACGCGATTGTTCTTTGAACATCAAGCCTTTATCTTCTTTGAAGACAAGTATGCTGTCTCGAAAAACCGATAAAGTAAATGGTTGCTTCTGTACCAGAATTGAAAAAACATTGTCATTCGTGCGAAACTGAAAAAACTCACCTGCATCAATTGGCAAAAATTCACCATTTATTTTTTGCTTTACGATTGCTTCCGCATTAAGGATTGGCGGGAATTCGACTGTGTCATAACTTACTCTTAACACATGCTTTCCAAATCGTTCAATGGAGACTTTACCATTGCCGACATAGAGAAGAAGACCAAGACTATCTTGATAAAATCCACGGCAAAAAAGTGATTTGGAATCAGGTCCACTACCTTTTTCTAAGCTTTCCATAATGACTTGACTAATGGACTTTGCAGAATCAGATCCGGGATAATCAAGATAAAAATCTCTGCCATCAGCATCTTTTCCGGTCAAACTTCCATCACCATTCCGAAAGACAAATGCAATTCTCAGTATTGACTCATCAGGATCTAATCCATAAAAGCTTCGTGGATGAATTCTAAAAGAATACACATTTTCAGCATCTTTTTTCATGCGATATGTGGGATCTGGCTTACCCCATTCGCCACGAACATGTTGCCATGAAGTTTGAGTCGGGCTCTTTTGGGTGATTATTCCTGAATGAATATACACATCACCTGTTAAATTGTTTAAAGCCCCATTTCCTCTTTCAGCATGATAGAAAATTGTTATTGAATCATCTTGAGAAGGTTTTTCAGGTATCATGATCAATGGTTTTTGCGCATAAAGACTTTGCATTGACATGAGCGAAGCAAGAAAACAAAAAACCAAAGGAATTCTTCTCATTGCATTTCCTCTATTGAAGATTGAGATGAACCATAGCGTACTTTCATGATGATGATATAAGCGATGAAAACCATCGTAATCGAATTTGCTGAAATGATGACGATGTCCTCACGAAGCAAACCATAGGTTAGCCATAAAATCGCACCCAACAGCATGAGTGAAAATGCACCACCTGATAATTGCTCTGTTTCTTTTGTTTTCCAGATTCTTATGACTTGTGGCAGGAGTGCAAATGTTGAACAAATCGCTGCAGTAAATCCGATTGCTGCTATGTGATACATGGATTGCTTAGGTTGATTGTTGTAAAAGTTGCTGAATTCTTTTTGGAAAATTTGAAACCAATGCCGGAACGGAGTATTTCATCACTTTCTGAAAATCATGTTCCGTATTGATTGTATACACTCCTAAAAGTATATCATGCTTCTGTGCATCATTTGCCTTTGCATGTGTCAATTCACGAAGTGAGCAGACATATCCTTCGCAACCAATCTCCGATGAGATTTCACTTGGAAGTCGTTTATCATTTGGCAAATGAATTCCCGCAGTGTGAAAAGTAGGGAAGTGTTGTTTAATATATTTCAAACTTTCATGATGAAATGAAGAAAACAATGTGACTTCTTCCATTTTCAAAGCTTGTACTGTCTCGATGATTGCTAGGAGTCTTGCTATGTGATCATCATCTTTTTGCGGAGGTTTGATTTCAATATTCACACAGGTTGAATGCTGTTTTAGATATCTCAAAGCATCGGTCAAAAGGGGAACATGTTCACCTGTGAATTCAGAATTGAACCATGAACCTGCATCAAGTGTTTGGATCTCATCAAATGTTTTGTTTCGAATGAAGCCGGTACCATTCGTGGTTCTTCCAAGTACTGGATCATGCATCAAAACAACATGATCATCTTTCGTCAATTGTACATCAACTTCAACCATCAATGCTCCAGCATCAATGGCTTTACGAATTGATGTCATGGTATTCTCCGGAGCAGTCCCCGATGAACCTCTGTGAGCGACAATGAATCGATCTTGATTTTTTAACATTGTCCGAAGATTATATGAGTCTGGCAACAACGTTGACTTCCGATGGAAGATTAAAAGAAAGACGGCTTACCATACATTATAAAAGCTGAACGACATGCAATATAATTCAAAAATCCTCGTTAATAGACAGGTTTTGAGGGAATTCAGGTGAAAAATATCGGTTGATAAGTTTCATTTTGACACCTCATTGAATTCAAGTAGTTTCGACGTGCAATTCATCCTTTATGGATGCTGCGTTTTTTCACCATGTACCGGCTCCGAAAGAGGAGGACAAATATTTATGGAAGGTAATTTTTCAAATCGTGTGCAAGATGTAATCAGACTGAGTCGTGAAGAAGCACTCAGATTAGGGCATGATTATATTGGCACAGAACATCTGCTATTGGGGATCATCCGTGAAGGAGAAGGCATTGCCGTCAAAATCCTGAGAAATGTTGGAATTGATCTCTTTAAACTGAAAAAGTCAATCGAAGATACCATTCGCACAAGTAGTGGAACATTAACCATTGGCAATATTCCGCTCACCAAGCAAGCCGAAAAGGTTCTCAAGATTACTTATCTGGAGGCAAAGCTGTACAAATCCGAAGTTATTGGCACAGAGCATTTGCTCTTGGCGCTTCTTCGTGATGATGATAATATTGCCGCTCAGATACTCTCGCAATTTTCAATTTCCTATGATGAAGTTCGCAAAGAACTTGATAATATCATCAATGGAAAATCTTCACCTTCCAAGCAAGAAAAGGTGCGTTCATCATCCAAGTCTCAGCAATCGGATAAACAAAAAACACCCGTATTGGATAATTTTGGAAGAGATCTCACAAAACTTGCCAATGAGGGCAAACTTGATCCTGTAATTGGCAGGGAAAAAGAGATTGAGCGCGTTGCTCAAGTGCTTTCAAGAAGAAAGAAAAACAATCCTGTCTTGATTGGCGAACCCGGTGTTGGCAAAACCGCGATTGTTGAGGGGCTTGCATTGAGAATCATGGAAAAGAAAGTTTCTCGTGTTTTGTTTGACAAACGCATCGTTACTTTGGATCTTGCTTCTTTGGTTGCCGGGACGAAATATCGTGGTCAATTCGAAGAGCGCATGAAAGCAGTGATGAATGAACTCGAAAAAGCAAAAGACGTGATCTTGTTCATTGATGAATTGCATACAATTGTTGGTGCTGGTGGTGCATCCGGATCACTTGATGCATCCAATATGTTCAAGCCTGCTCTGGCACGGGGAGAAATTCAATGCATTGGCGCAACTACGCTTGATGAATATAGACAGCATATCGAAAAGGACGGTGCATTGGATCGCAGATTCCAAAAAGTGATGGTAGATCCACCAACACCCGAGCAGACAATTCAAATCATCAATAATGTCAAAGATCGCTATGAAGCCCATCACGGAGTCAAATACTCTGATGAATCGGTACAAGCATGCGTAAAATTGGCTGAGCGTTATATCACTGACAGACATCTTCCCGACAAAGCGCTTGATGTTCTTGATGAAGCCGGTGCGCGAGTTCACTTGGCAAATATCAATGTGCCACCAAGCATTACAGAAATTGAGCAAAAAATCGAAGATGCACGTTTGCAGAAAAATAGTGTTGTCAAAGCACAAAATTTTGAAGAAGCGGCAAGACTTCGTGATTTAGAAAAACGCTTGCAGCAAGAATTGGAAACTGCAAAGGAAGAATGGGAAAATTCTACCGGAGCATCTTTATTTTCGGTTAGCGAGGAAGATATCGCTGATGTTGTTGCAATGATGACGGGAATTCCTGTAAACAAAATTGCCGAAGGTGAGTCTGAAAAGTTGTTGAAGATGGCTGAAGAGCTCAAAGGAAAAATCATTGGCCAAGATGAAGCCGTAGAACAACTTGCAAAAGCCATCCGCAGAGCTCGCGCAGGATTGAAAGATCCGAATCGTCCGATTGGTTCATTCATGTTTCTTGGTCCTACCGGCGTTGGGAAGACCGAATTGGCAAAAGTACTCGCCAAATACATGTTCGATTCAGAAGATGCGCTCATTCGCGTTGACATGAGCGAATACATGGAAAAATTTGCAGTGTCACGTCTTGTAGGTGCCCCTCCGGGTTATGTTGGATATGAAGAAGGCGGGCAATTGACTGAAAAAGTTCGCAGAAAACCATATAGCATCATTCTTCTTGATGAAATAGAAAAAGCTCACCCTGATGTGTTTAATATTCTTCTTCAAGTATTTGATGATGGTGTATTGACCGATGGCTTGGGTCGAAAAATTGATTTCAAAAACACAGTCATCATCATGACATCAAATGTAGGTGTTCGTGATATCAAGGCGGGCGGCTCGATTGGTTTCTCTGACAAGACCCCTGATGGACAATATGATCAGATGAAATCTACCATCGAAGAATCAATGAAGCGCATGTTCAATCCTGAATTCTTGAACAGAATCGATGATTATATCGTATTCAGACAGCTGAAGAAAGAACATATTCATTCCATTATCGATATTCAACTCGAGAAATTGCTCAAGCGTATGCAATCACTCAATATTGAATTGAAGTTGAGTCCTGAGGCGAAAGATTTCTTGGTTGACAAAGGATATGATGAAAAATATGGCGCTCGACCACTTCGCAGAGCATTGCAAAAGTATCTCGAAGATCCATTGGCTGAGGAATTGCTTCGCTCAGTCGTGAAAGAAGATACATTGGTTGAAGTCGATTATTCAGATATGCTCAAAGAATTGACATTTACTGTCCTTCCTAGAACTAAAGTAAAGGAAGGAAAAAATGGAAATGTCAAGAATGCTGAAAAAATCTAAGATATCAAGTTTCATCAATGGAATTGTTAATTAGACTGTTGTGATGGTACATCTTCCAGTATAATTGGAAAACACCTAAGATTTCCTTAAATAGGCCGAAATGTTTCGGCCTATTCTTTTTTTAGGTTTCTATGAATAAGTTAAAATCAGATATACCAGCTGGATTGGTGGTGTTTCTTGTTGCTTTACCATTGTGTTTGGGTATTGCATTAGCATCGGGTGCCCCATTGATGTCTGGCATTGTGTCAGGAATTATTGGCGGTATCATTGTTGGTCTCTTAAGCGGATCTCATACTAGCGTTAGTGGTCCAGCTGCAGGTTTGTCGGCTGTAGTCCTTGCCGCCATTCATCAACTTGGTTCATTTGAAGTATTTTTGTTTGCTGTTCTTCTTGCTGGTTTATTTCAATTATTACTTGGTATTGGCAAGCTTGGATACATTGCGGACTTTTTTCCATCGAATGTCATCAAGGGATTATTAGCTGCAATCGGGATTGTACTCATACTTAAACAGATACCACATGCAATTGGATATGATGCAGATTACGAAGGTGACTTCCAGTTTTTTGATGCTGTAGGTGAAAATACTTTAAGCAGCATTTTGCATTCACTCCAGTTTATTACGCCAGGGGCTGTCATCATTTCTTGTATTTCATTGTTAATCCTCTTATTCTGGGACAAAACCCCATTAAAAAAGATTTCATATTTACCGCCTTCGCTTGCTGTTGTTTTCATAGGTATAGGGCTATCGAGTATTTATAACACATTCTTTATCCCACTTGCAATTGATAAGATTCACATGGTGAATATTCCACCCATTGAATCATTCGCGATTAGTACCTTAGTACACATCCCTAATTTCGAATATTTGTTTAGAACAGATGTTTGGACCGTGGCTATTACATTGAGTATAGTCGCTTCTCTTGAGACCTTGTTAAATCTTGAAGCAGTTGATAAGTTAGATTCACATAAGAGACATTCACCACCTAATAGAGAACTCATTGCTCAGGGTATTGGAAATATCTTTGCGTCTTTTTTTGGAGGTATTCCTGTCACTTCGGTCATAGTTAGAAGTTCAGTTAATATTCAGTCAAAGAATTCCACAAGGTTATCCACGGTATTACATGGATTTTTGTTGTTATTCAGCGTATTATTTTTAGCTCCACTTATGAATATGATTCCGCTTTCATCCCTTGCTGCAATTTTGTTGGTTACGGGGTATAAGCTGGCGAATTTTGAGTTATTCAAGAATATGTATGGTAAAGGTAAAGAACAATTCATACCATTTTTGGCAACAGTGCTCGCGATTGTATTTACTGACCTACTGATTGGGGTTCTTGTTGGATTGGCGGTCAGTATTGCTTTTCTCATGATAAGCAATTTTAAAAATCCTTTTGTTCAACAGAATTATACATTGCACATTGGAGAGATTTTGAGACTTGAACTACCTAATCAAGTCACTTTCCTTAATAAGGCGTCCATAAAAGAAACACTTTATGATATACCTCAACAATCCAATGTGGTGATTGATGCAAGCTCTAGTGATTATATAGATCCTGATGTATTGGAAATCATTGAAGATTTTAAATCAACAATAGCACCAGAAAAAGATATCAAACTCAATGTTATTGGTCAAAAAAATAAATATCAATTGCATGATCATGTCCAATTTGATAATGTTTTGAATAAGGAGATGCGAGATTCCTTTACACCGATTGAGATATTGAATCATTTAAAAAGAGGTAATAATCGCTTTGTTGATGGACAATTGACTCAAAAGGATTTTGGGAAACAAATAGAAACTACTTCAAAAGGTCAAAATCCTATGTGTGTTATCATTGGCTGCATAGATTCTCGTACAACTCCAGAATTGCTTTTCGATTCTGGTCTTGGGGATATTTTGACAATAAGAATTGCCGGAAATATCATTAATCAGGATATAATTGGCAGTTTGGAAATAGCTTGCTCAAAATTAGGTGCGAGGCTCATTGTGGTAAAGGCGCATTCAAAATGTGGTGCAGTCACACTTGCAATGAATAATGTTGATGAGAATAGCATTGGATCCATAACATCAAAGATTCAGCGTGTTGCAAAAAAAATCAACTCTTATCCTTTACAACAGAATCAGGTGGATCAGTCTTTGATTGATAAAGTGGCAAAAGAAAATGCACAAAGCGGAGTTGGAGAAATTTTAGAATCAAGTCCACTTTTGTCAAGTATGATAAAGAGTGGAAAGCTTGGCATTGTGAGTGCCTATCACGACATAAATACGGGTAGGGTTGAATTTGGTAAACTTATAACGAATATTCAAGAATCCTCATTACCTATATAAACGAATAGTTCTTGTGTTTGAATCCTTTCTCTTACAGGATATTGATTTAGAGGTTTTTTAGGCGGACCGGAGATTGGTCTGCCATTGGCATCAAAAACTCCTCCGTGACATCTACAGAAAAACTTTTGGTCTGATTCTGCCCATTCAACAGGGCATCCCCCATGAGTACAAGCAGTACTGAATGCGGTGAAGGTGCCATCGCCATCTTTTTTTATGATAAGTGTCAGATCATCAACTTTTTTTACTACATAAGGAGCATCAATAAACACTTCATCTTTTTTCCCAAAAACAATCTTTTTACTCTTTCTTCTCAATACAAATAATTCTGGGAATATGCCGGCTACAGTTATTGCAGAAATTCCAGTGATTGCAGTTAACTTTATCAATTGTTCGAAAAAAGTTCTACGCTTCATGATATTGTGCCTTCGAAAAAGGGAATGTTGATTGTTTTCTTGCCATAAATAGAAATAACACCACTCCAATGAGAATAAAACCAATCCCTAACAATGCAAAATATCCGGTTGATAAAAATAATCCTAGCCAAATGACAATCGACAGTATGATGGGAATGGGATAAAATGGCATCTTCCAAGGAAAAAATCCTGTCCCTTTTCTTTTCTTTAGCAAGATAAGTCCAATTGCTCCACCAATGAATTGTACCAATGCCCGCATTGCAACAATAGCACTGATGATTTCACTCATTCTAAAAAGGAGTGAAAAAATAAATGCAATCCCGCAAAGAATCATGAGAGAAATATGTGGAAAATGTTCTTTTGGATGTACTGCTGAAAATATGGAAAAGAAAGATCCCTCTTTTGCTGCGGCATAAGGAATGCGCGAATAACCAAGTGTTACAGAGAAGAGCGAAGCAAAAGCGATGAATAGAATCAATCCGGTAGCAATCTTTGCCGCAATTGCACCATGTAATGTTTCTATGAATGTGCTCACGATGAACGTTGATTTCTGCGCCTCTTGCCAAGGTATCACGCCAACTATGCTCAAGTGCATGGCACAATAGAGTATTGCAATTCCAATGATCGAAATAAAAATACTTTTAGGAATGACAGTTTGAGGATTCTTGATTTCTCCTCCTAGATGGCAAACATTGTAATATCCCAAATAACTGTATACGGTTTTCAGCATGGCATGACCAAGTCCAACAAAAAATAAGGAAGACATAAAACTTGGTCCTTCACTGATTCCCCCAAATGCCAAGTCGGGATTAAAATACAATCCACCACTTATTATCAGCCAAAGCATAGTTCCAACAACCGCAATCCACATGAACATGGATATATTGCCAATGTCTTTGATATTTCTGTACAATAACACAAAAATGAGAATGACCACTGACCCGGCTATGGCTTTTTGTGCAAAAGGTGTGACTGGTATCAGATAGGATGCATATTGCGAAAATCCTATTGCGCCGGATGCAATCACAAGTGGCGCCTGAAACACCGTTTGCCATATAAAGAGAAATGACATGAGTAAACCCCATGACGATTTCCCATAACTTTCTCGAAGAAATACGAAACTTCCTCCTGCTTGAGGCATTGCTGCTCCCAATTCCGCCCAAATACATCCATCTACAAGTGCAAGCACTGCACCCGCCAGCCATGCAATGATGGCATGAGGCCCATGCATTGATTGTATCACAATCGGAAGCACTATAAAAGGACCAATTCCGACCATGTCGATCATGTTGAGTGCTGTTGCTTCTTTCAATCCAAGAGAGCGAATCAATCCGGAAGAAGTAGAGGGAGAATTCATGAGCTCCATTCATAACGTTATATTGCAGGACGCAAATTACGAAAGACGCAAGACTTGAGGTACTCTATTGCGATGAGACATCCCCATTTTTATCATCATTTGGCAAAAGAAATCAATAATCATTGCTCCGGAATGATTATAACAGATTGCTATAGTCAAGAGAAACATTGTGTGATCCTTCGTTGTGAATCCTCAGATGGCAAAGCCATTGCTCATATCGAATGGTCGATGATACCGGCTGAGCCAATGGTATATCTCAAAGAAGGTATTCAAAGAGCAAATCGCAATAGCGCAGATGTTTTTCCCTATATCATTGGAAGAAGAATTGTTGCTTGTACAAAGCATCCAACAGATCGCATTGTCTTTCTTCAATTGACCGGTGCAATGATTGTTGGACATTTCTTTGGTGGTTCCAATACTTCATTATTCATCCTTGATGATCAACATCATGTGATTGATTTTCTCAAAAAATCTCCGTTTGCAATAGGCGAGATGTATGTGCCAATACTCTCCAATGTTCCGCAATTGGATGAGATTCCCAAAGATGTATGCTTGATTGATGCTTTGTCGAAAGCAAGCAATTGCGGAGCAGTATATGCCCATGAAATCATTGCTCGGTGGAATGGTGAAAATAGACCTTTACGAGAAGATATGCTTCTTGGGGAATTGAATGAAAAGGAATGTGAAGTATTGCATGGCATTCAAGAAGATGTCTTGACTGAATCTCTGAACTCAGCAACAGCTTTTGTCCTTAGAATGAATAGCGGAAATATCATACTTTCTGCGATTCACTTGCATGGTGAAAAAGAAGCAGTGTGGATTGGTCATTCTTGGAGCGAAGCAGTTCGCAGATATAAAGGAATGTTGAGTAAAGAATCTCGATTGATACGACTCAAAAAACAGATTGATCACGAACTTCGTCATCGCCGAGAAATTCTCGAAAAACATATTCATCATTTGTCAGATATAAAGACATCGCACAAACGCATCGAAGAATCTCAAAAGATTGCTCAATTACTGCTTGCTATGCCATATCCCTCTCTTCGTGTTCAAGATGAGAATATTACTTTGAGTGAAGGCGATATGACATTCACAATCCCCGTGCAAAAAGGCAAGACTTATGCTGAACATGCAGAACATTATTTTAAAAAAAGCAAAAGAGCAAAAGAAAGAGATGAAGAAAAAAGAATGCTTCTGCCAACTTATACTACGCAATTACAGAGTATAATTGAAAAACAGATTTCACTACCAGAGTTGACGGACATCAAGCAATTGGAAGAAATGCTTCGCGCCCTGAAGGAAATTGGATCAAAGTCCGAATCGAAAAATTTGCCAAGTTCTCCATTTAGAGTATTCGTTCTTTCCAATGCATTCACCTTATATGTTGGACGGAATGCGCAAAACAATGATCAATTAACCGGCAAATTTGCCAAACCAAATGATCTTTGGATGCATGCACGTGGGGTGAGCGGATCACATGCTATTTTACGTGGTCCGAAGGATATTCCAAAGAAGATTCTTGAAGAGGCAGCAGGAATCACTGCTTATTATTCGCAATCCAGGAAGGGGAGTTTTGTGCCTGTGGCTTATGCATTGAAAAAGTATATTCGAAAGCCAAAAGGCGCAGGCCCGGGATCAGTATTGATGGAAAGGGAAGAAGTGATATTGGTTGAGCCCAAATTGCCAAAGGGGTCTATAGATTCTTGATCATTTTTACATGAGGGATTCCTACTTCCAAGAACTCATTTCCCACTTGTTCATAACCAATTGATGCATACCAATCGGCAACATGTTTTCTTGCATGGAGAACAATGGTTTGTTGTCCTTGATTATATGCTGTCTGCTCAGCGAATTCCATGAGTTTAGTTCCAATCCCTGCACCTTGTAGTTTCGTTGAAACAGCAACTTGACGGATCTTTGATTGATTTTTTGCCAGAGTCGTTATCATGCAATATGCAATGAGCTCACCCTCTACAAATCCACCTATATGCAAGTCTTTATGATCATCTTTGATATCATCTTGAGTTAGATTCAAGTGTAGTGGATCTCGCAGAATGGTTTGTCTTAAAGCAAGTCCCTGTTGATAAGCAGGATCATCAATGCCAAAACTTCTATAGATGACGGACAATGGAATACGCAATCGCTTGGGAAGTCCGGAAAGTACCAATCCATATGACAAATCAATCAAAGCAAAAATGTCTCGATCATGCATGTCTGCATGACGATAATTCACCGTAATCCAATGTTTTTTACTCATGTGATAACCAGGCTCAATGCATGAGTAATGTTCAAGCAATCCGGAAATCTGCTCTGTTGGATGCTTGAGATTTATTGTTTCCCTTTTTTCAGAGTCTAGTAGAGCAAACATTTTCCCTCCAATTTTCAGGACCATTGTTGTTTCATCGAAGGGATATGTTTCTTCAGCATGCGGCTTTTCAAGACAATAGTGTGCTATTTCTTCAAAGGTCATGTCAATTTTTCCGGAATATGACTTGTGAATTCACCACAAAACAATCATTTTACGCTGTTATTTACAATCACAAGTTATTGAAATCATGCTCATTTATACTCTACTCTTCATATGCTGCACATTTTCTGCGAATGCTCAACAGGATGCCAATATTAAATCCGGTCCCATGGTTACGCATGCAGACATGCGACAAGTCACAATCTGGGTCCAAATGTCAAAAACGAGTAATGTATCAATTCAATATGCTCCTCTCGATAAATCAATATCTCCCAGAATGAGTCAAGTCTATCAATCAGATGTAAAAAACAATGATTGCTTGCATATTGTCTTAGACTCCATTGAACAAGGAAAAAGATATGCCTATGATGTATTTGTGAATGGCAAGAAATCAGTGTTTTCATATCCGCTCGAGTTTAGCGCGCCCCCACTTTGGCAATGGAGAAGCGATCCACCATCCTTTAATGTTGCTTTGGGAAGTTGTTTTTATGTCAATGAACCTCCTTATGACAGACCGGGGAAACCCTATGGTGGTGACATGAGCATTTTGACGAGCATACTTGGTAAAAAACCAGATTTGATGTTGTGGCTTGGAGATAATGTCTATCTCAGAGAAGCTGATTGGACTTCCAAGCTTGGCATCCACAGACGATATGAGCATACGCGCTCTGCCTCACAATTGCAACCACTTCTTGGATCCGTGCATCACTATGCAATTTGGGATGATCATGATTATGGACCCAATGATTCAGACAGAGGATATGTATTGAAACATGATGCAAGAGAAGTGTTTAAACAATTTTGGGGCAATCCCACTTATGGTAATGCCTCAAATGAGGGAATTTATACTACTTTCCAATGGGGTGATGTCCAATTCTTTTTGCTTGACAATCGTTTTTTTCGCTCACCCAATAAACGAATCACCGGAGAAAGAACCATATTGGGTCAGGAACAAAAACAATGGTTGATTGACAATCTTGTTTCCAGCAATGCAACATTTAAAGTAATTGCAATGGGTGGACAATTCATCAACCCACTTGCCCGATTCGAAAATTATGCAACCTTTAAACAAGAAAGAGAAGAATTGATACAATTGATCGCGAAAGAACAAGTTCACGGTGTCTTTTTTCTTTCAGGGGATAGACATTATTCCGAATTGAGCGAATTACCATCTGCTGAAAGCGGAGTATCCTATCCATTATTGGATTTCACTTCTTCACCACTTACATCAGGGACATTCTCATCGGCAACGGAGCAGGATAAAAATCCTTTAAGCATTCCAAATACTGCTACCTATGTGCACAATTTTGGCATGCTTGAGTTTGCAGGAACCTCTAGTAATCGATCTGTTTCATTTGTCATGTATGATAAGTCGGGAAATGAATTGTGGAGAATCAAAAAAATGGCTGAAGAATTAGGGGTGAAGAAAAAATAATCCTTCATAAGTGCAATGTTGTCAAGCAGTTTGTTTGCCAGTCACAAAACAGAGTCGTAATTGCCGTGACAATTTTACTGATTATGTGTCATT
The DNA here is from genome assembly GCA_049426725.1 of Candidatus Kapaibacteriota bacterium. Taxonomy (GTDB): domain Bacteria; phylum Bacteroidota; class Ignavibacteria; order Kapaibacteriales; family UBA961; genus UBA961. The sequence goes on along the minus strand of JBMSYN010000020.1, from coordinate 21,775 downwards.
GATGCTGAACTTCACCACGTTCAGTAGATCAAGATGAAACACATAGTAGCAGCGACTTTTCTTACTCTTTCATGTATACTGCATATTCAAATGCAGGAAGCTTGTGCTCAAAATGCAAAGCATATCATTATTGACTCATCAAATAATCTGCATTTGGATGATGAGTACTTTTACCTTCCTCTACCGATTTCTCAAAAGAAAAAAGAAGTTCAATTACTTCGCGAGTATGTGCTGGAGCGCATCAAACCAAGAACCTCCACGGATATTGAAGCTTTTGCGGATATTGTTACTTGGGTTCATGAAAGATGGAAGCATGATGGATCGATGAGCCCGGGGAAATTGTCAACCCTAGAAATTTTGCAAGCTGCAGAGACAGGTAGAACATTTAGTTGTATTGAGTATTCCCGTGTGTTCACTGATATACTGCATAGTTTGGGATATGTATGCCGAATCATTGGCGTGACAAATTCGGATATTGCTTATGGAGGAATGGGAGTAAGTCATACGCTGTGTGAAGCCTGGTCGAATGAGTTGAACAAGTGGGTCATGATAGATCCGCAATTTGGTTATATGATGCAAAAAAAAGGTGAATATTTACATTATGTAGAGTTGCATCATCTTTTATCGGATAAATCACAAAATCAGATTGATATTGTTTCATTTGATGAGAATTCCATCCCCAAAAAAATCAATGACAAATCAAAAGACACATATATTCATTTCATCAAGCGGTATAATGCATATTTACTGTTTGATATGAAGATCAATGCACAAGAAGTTATGTATGTTCTACCCTTGCATTCAAAAGAACAGTTCATGACAAGTCAAGGTGGAAATTCAAAACCTCTCATTTTTCTGTCAGATTCAAAAGACGCATATTTTAATGTGAATCGCAGTCATTTATTATTTGAATTCAATATCCCTTCGGGAGATGTAGCTTCGATCGTTGCAGGTGATTCCGTCAAATCGCAAGAAGACTTTCAAGAAAGAATGTCGCGACAATTGGCAATACCGGATTTTACCGTGCATCTCACAAATAATACTCCGTGGTTCTCCCATTATGAAATGAAAATGAATGGGGAAACTTCGTGGAATAAAGTAACCGGACATTCAATTCAAGTTAAACTTCGGGATGGAAATAATGTGATTTCTCTGAGAACAGTGAATCAGGCGGGTAGAACAGGTGCTCTTACAATGATGCACATACGCTATCAATAGGCAAGTGCAAAGTATAGAGTTGAAATTGCAATAATTGCAAGTAAGATCAATCTTATTGTATGCGATTTTATGAATGGGAGATATGCAAAGGCAATGATTGCACCAATAATCACTGATAATCCACCATCAGCCGGCAATGCGCTTACTATGCCATGCAAAGGTTGAAAAAACCAAACTGGCTCAATAGTGGTGATTGTTGGAATCTGTGAATCAGATGGGAGATAAAGCACATGCTCTGATGAATACATCAAACCAATCACAGTAATCAATGTTAAGAATCCAAATCCAATGAAATTTCGTGATATTTCAATATTGAGACATAAGATATTTTTGATGACAATCAGAAAAAACACTGTGATGATTGGTAGAATCAGCGCATGAAAAGAAAATATTCTTGAAAGAAAATCTATAACCATGACCCCATTATGAGAAGCCCCCTGGAAGACACCGAATGCAATCATACTCTGATTGAAAAATCCGGTCACGATCGAAAATGAAGTTGAAGAATACTGATCCCAAGGAAGAATGTATCCTGTCCATGCTGATAGTGTAAGGCATGTGCCAATACATAACAGGACAAACCACATTCCTTTCATCCATTGAGTCTTCTTCACATGTACAATAAGCATAAGCATGATTGCGAGCATTGCAATGAGCAAAACATGCGTATTGATTCTATGAATCATGCGGATGGCATTTAATGGTATTGAAGACTCTATGCTTAGCACGCTGAGATATGAGATCGAGGTTTTGTTCTCATTACTTTTTGCTTCTCGGAGAATAATCTCGCCAGGAATGGTAATGGTATCACCTTCAGCATCAAGCTTTGCAATGTTGGCCAATTTGACATTGGCAGGTATCCCTTTCTCTGTCATGATTGACATTGATGAAGGAACATAATGAAGACTCAGCAAAAGTCCGGTTAACACTTGTACCATCATTGAAAAAACAAAGACTGACAAGATGCCCACGAAAACCTTGGACTGTAGAATTGAAATTAATGCTTCACGTAGTTGATCACCCCATTGATTTCTAAATGTCATTCTTAAGGATTGTATGCGTATATGTAATGGTGATGGCATAGATTACACTTTTGCATAGTCGATTGCATTCAAAGGCCATGGATCGATTGACTGCAATGTTGGTAATACTTCCTCAATCGTATTTACAACATGCCACATATTCAAATGTTCAGGACGCATGAATTGTTCATCAACGGTCTTTTTGAGCATTGCTATTAAATCATCATAAAACCCCTCGATATTGACAATCACAATTGGTTGATGAGCCAAACCAAGTCTTTTCCACGTGATTGCTTCCAAAAGCTCCTCCAATGTGCCGCATCCTCCCGGAAGTGCTACTATCCCATCAGACTTTTTCATCATGAGAAATTTTCGTGAATGCATATCCTCCACTTCTTCAAGTATGGAAATATCTTTATGACCCCATTCTAAATTCTGCATGAATTGTGGAATGATTCCATGCACATGCCCCTTTTGGGAGATTGCGCCATCAGCCAATCTTCCCATTAAGCCGGTACTCCCACCTCCGTATACAATGTCTATCCCTTCTTTTGCCAAGATGGTGCCAAGAGTATAGGCAGAATTCAAAAAAATGGGCTTGCAATGATCACTTGAAGCACAATACACACAAACTGTTTTGATAGCAGACATCAGGAATCTCAAATTGACTGTAACTTTTGACAAATATACAGCGTTCTTCACACAGATTGTCAGGTTTTCATAACATTTTGTCACCACTAAAACCCATTGTGATGGCAAAATTGACAGAAAAAACCCTACAATCCTTCAAATGAAGGCTTAGGCACATTTTTTGCCTTATTCTTCATGTAACAATGAAACATCATTTGCAAAATGCTGATTTGATCACTTTTGTAGAACAAGATATAAGATAAAGTGCTATATTCAGCCATTAGTTTTACAGAACATAATATGAAGATACAATTACTAGCATATGTATTTTTTGCCATTCTAAGTTTCGTTAGCAGTGAATCTGTTTTTGCGATTGGAAATGGCAAACAGAGTCAGGCAAAGATTGCTGCGAATTATTCAAAGCGCATGATGACCGGTGGAATGTTTATTCCAGGTAAGGATTCTGCAGCTAATGCAGCTCGAAGAGCGATTATTGATACTTCGAAAAACAATCGCATCATAGGCATTCGTGAAAGTTCAGGTGGTATCTATCAATTGGAACTTGATGTTGCGGACAATCAACAAAATCTATCCATTGGGATATTCAATTTGCTTGGAAAGAAAGTGATTGATGTTCATCAAGGTGGAGAATTTGCTGGAAGATCCAAGATGTTCGATGTCAATGTGCAGGGTATTCCGAATGGCATTTACATGTGCATTGTACAAGGTGACAATTTTCGATTAGCCGAAAAATTCTATGTCTCTCGATGATGATCAATAAAGAGTAAAAAAAACCGTTCTTTGTGACGGTTTTTTTTTTGTCTTATTCTATTTCTCACAATTAATGTCTGACATGCACTATTCACTGAAACAAAAAGGATTGATGTTCATAGCACTCATGCTTATGGGGGTACAGTATTCTTTTGGTTCAATGGGTGGAGATTCAATCATTCCGCAGACATTCCTTTGGATTGTTTTTGCATTGCTTGCTGCAAGACTTGGTGGAATTGTCGAGAAATTTGGTCAACCGGCAGTTTTGGGTGAACTTATTGCCGGCGCTTTGATTGGAAATTTGATTCTGATCAATATTTCCTGGTTTGAGGGCATGAAGAGCAATGAGTATCTTCATTTTCTGGCTGAATTAGGCGTTGTGATTTTACTTTTTCAAGTTGGACTGGAGTCCAATGTGCAAGAAATGAAAAAGGTGGGAGTGCGGGCATTGATCGTGGCGATCATTGGCGTTGTGCTGCCTTTTGCAATGGGAGCATATCTTGCCGGACCATTATTAATGCCGGGATTATCACACAATGCTTATATTTTTCTGGGCGCCACATTATCAGCAACCTCTGTCGGGATCACGGCAAGAGTATTCAAAGATTTTTCTATACTTCATTCAAAAGAGTCTAGAATCGTTTTGGGAGCTGCGGTTATCGATGATGTGTTGGGACTTATTTTATTGGCTATTGTTAGTTCCATCGTGCAGACCGGCTCTATATCAATGATGCAGATCATTCAAACCATTGGATTGTCAATTCTACTTTTGGCGGGTGGAACAATTATTGGTGGCATGATTACCAAACCACTAAGCAAATGGTTTTCAACATTGAATTCCGGTTCGGGCATGAAGCTGGCTTTTGCATTATCAATCGGCTTTGCTTTTGCATATATCGCATATTTGATTGGTCTAGCTCCGATTGTGGGAGCATTCACTGCAGGGCTGATGCTTGATTCGGTTCACTTCAAGCATTTTCATGAACCAAGTTATGTTTCTGATTTTAAGCGCGCCGTCAATGATGCTGATATGCAAGTGCAGCAAAAAGTACAAGTCATCGCTGAAGAACAACAAGAAAAGCATATTGAGCATATATTGGAGCCCATTGGTCAATTTCTTTCGCCCATATTTTTTGTCATGACCGGTTTGGCTGTTGATGTTTCGGTGTTTATGAATCCGCATGCATTGATTATTGCATTGGTGCTGACATGTATTGCCATCATTGGGAAATTGGCATCCGGATTTTTTGCAGGGAGGGGAGTCAATCATTGGTTGATTGGGTGGGGAATGGTTCCACGTGGAGAAGTAGGGCTCATTTTTGCTTCTGTTGGGAGAGCTCTTGGAGTTGTAGATACGATGGAGTACTCTGTAATTGTTGTGGTCATCATGCTCACCACATTTGTAACTCCGCCGATTTTAGGTTCAATGGTTAAGAAAATTTCTCATTCATGATTCATCGGGTCTATGTCTATTGAGTATGGTCTTTAAAAATTCTCCCATTTGCTGATCTACATCCATGGGAATGCCATCCTTGCTTACATCACTTCCTGCATTCCTTTTCTTTAATTCCTCTTGCCCTTTTGTTATGTGTTTATGCACTTGCATGAATTCTTTCAAAAGAAATTGTTCAATTGCATAGAGTTGTGAAAGTACAGTCCCCAATTCTTTTTCTGTCAAGTTTTCAAAACTAGACTGGTAGATGTGCACATGCTTGATTGTGTCCACAAGAATGCTAATCATTTTTGCGGATGGATCTCGCAATTCAATATTATTAACAAGCAGGAGATGTTCTTCATCCTTCAGGATTCCCAATGCTTTCAAAAGTGTATGTAATTCTTCTTTATTGACTTTGTATTCAATCATGACATAGTTCCCATAAAACAATTCAGGTTGCTTTGACGAACAATCGTTGATTTACTTGTTTTTTGATTTCATTAATGCTTCAATTGCTTCTGTGGTTCTTGGCAATGCAGCAGACAGGTTAACCGCTCCATCTTGACTAATGAGTATGTCATCCTCTATTCTAATTCCAATATTCCACCAGCGTTTGTCGCATGGGCTTCCTGGTGGGATATAAATCCCGGGCTCAACTGTGATGATTGATCCATGTTTGAGTGTTCCCATCGTTCCGGGATCATGGACATCGAGACCAAGATAATGTGAAGTTCCATGCATGAAATACCACCTCAATTGTTCCTCTTTTTCAATGAGTCCAATTTCGGTCATGCGTTTAAGTAATACCTTTCTTGCCGCATTGTGAGGAGCACGAAATCCATTGCCAACTTTTGCTTCTGCAATTGCAGAATCTGCTGCTTCTAATACAAAGTCATACAGTGTTTTTTGTTCCTTGGTAAATTTTCCATTCACGGGAAATGTTCTTGTGATGTCGGCAGTGTAATTCTGATATTCCGCACCACAATCTGCAAGCACCAAATCTCCATTGATTGTTGCCTTGCGATTGGAAGTATAATGCAAAATACATGCATTGTATCCTGAGCCCATGATTGAAGAGTATCCAATATCTTCTGCGCCGCCTTTTTTGAATGCATATTCCATCAATGCTTCGAGTTCATATTCAGTGATGCCGGGATAACTTTCTTGCATGGCAGATTCATGTCCTTTCATGCTGATGTCAATCGCCTTTTTCATGAGACGTAATTCATCTTCATCTTTGACTTCTCTTAGAGCATTCAAGGTGGGAAGTGTTGTTTTTACGTATAATTCAGGAAATGTGGTTTGTACATCATCTTTAATCATCTTTTCGATGGACAATGCATTTTCAGCAAATGGAATTGGAATTGAAGATGTAGGTAACCCGGTGAAGAATAATGTATCTATGCCGTTCAAATGTTTCATAATGAATGTGCGCAATTCTGCATAGGGGAGAATCCTGTCAATTTCCAGCATGCGTGCTTCTTCCAAGCCCATCAAAGCACCTTCCCAAGCTTCTTTTTCAGTATTGCGTGGCTGAATAAAAATGAATTCATGAGATATTTTCCCTTCATGCTCAATTCCGCCAGGTGCTATGATCAGTGCAGATTTTGCATAGGGCATCCCGGTTAAATAGAGAAAATTGCTATTCTGTCGATACGGATGATCCACATCATTTTGTCGATTCCGAATATCCGCTGAAAGCGAAACTATCAGAGCTTTTGCGCTATGAGTATTCTTTAGTGAAGCTCTACGCTCTTTGTATCGTTGAAATGGAATACCGTCTTTGTATGGATATTCATACGTATATGTTATACCCGGCGGTTGTGCTTGAATAATGGAGCAGCAAGCAAAAGTGATGATCAACAGTAGGTATTTCATTGAACCAATTGAATAATGTGAGAATGTAATTGTTGTTTTGTGTCAATGTAGACAATGAACAGAGTTTGAGAAGCTTGAGGAATGATAAAGTCACCATTGGATACTTCTGAAAAAGCAAGTTGCTGACCATTGAGACCAAAAACTGATTTCAATCTGCATCCCGATGGAATGTGTAGAAGTCCATTATTGAAGATTGGCATATTGTTGATAAACTCGAAATTATCATTATCTTTTGACGAAACTGAACTTCTTACTTTCAACATATCAACTGATCTTAAAAGCAAAGATGAGTCAGCTTGGTTAAATTTGTCTTTGATAATCAAAATGGGGTATGGCAAAACATCTGTATACCATGTATGTTCAATGTAATATTCATTGCCTTCTTGATATGATTCAGTGAACTTATATGATACCTTGCTCTCTTCACCGGGTAAAATGAGTGTTCCTTTTGCGCTCAATGTTCTTGTGCCATTTCGTATTGGATGTTCTGAATAAAAAGATTCACCCATGATCCAAAGAAAAATCAGTATTCTTAATGGTTTGTCAAATTGATCGAGTTCCTTTTTCCCATTTTCATCAATGGTCCCTATACCCCGAAACAATAATACCCCATCAGTCAAGGAAAAAAGTTCAAAACCTGAGACCGTACTTCCACCCTCCCTTGATGTCACAGTGAATGTGGTATTGCGAAATCTGGAATCAGGGTCAAGATATTTTTCAAATGTATAGATGACATCAAGTTGTTCGGTTGTAACTTGAGAGAAGTCCCAAACATTGCCATTTCCTGTACTTTTAATGTGGACATCTCCTATGTCAAAAGCCATATGTTTTTGAAATTGCAAAGTACTTGGCAGAGTAAAAAAATCCCTTTCAAGCACAGATTGAGCAGAAATACTGATAAACAGTGAAAAAATGGTCAAAATCAGAGGAATAATCACTTTCATGATGCGCTTTTTAAGAATTGTAGCATAAATTTCACCACAAATTATCAAAAATGGAAGCAATAAGACATTCATGTAAAAAGAAGGTCATTACTGCACTCATGAGTTTGATACTACTAAAAATTACGGTAAATTTGCAATGCAGCATTAATGCAATCCAAAGAGGCATCCCTTTATCATGAATACTGACAGAAAAAAAGAGATTCGAGTTGGAATTGTGGCTCTTCTCTCTCTGATTGTTCTCATTGCGGGCATTACAATTGGGAAAGGTCTTATCGTTGGTGTGGCGCAAACCACACTGTCTTTTGTGTTTCCCTCATCCGGCGGTATAGAAATTGGGGCACCGATCTTCATCAATGGTGTTAAGCGTGGTTCTGTGATTTCCATCGACAATGTAAATGATGGTGTTTCTATCATAGGTTCAATCGATGAACTTAGTGATGTGCATCCGGATGCAGAAGCCAGAATCAGCATGCTTGAAATAACAGGTGGAAAAAAGATTGACATCATTCCGGGAAGTGCTTCCGGAATCATCAATAATTCAAAGCCAATTCAGGGAACAATCACAGCTGATGCAACTGAGCTCATTGGCATGATGGGTGATTTGGGTTCTGATGCAAAAGTTACCGTAAAACGATTAGACACCGTATTGTCTCAAGCCAATGCATTGCTTTCTGATGGTGTTGTTGTGAAACAATTGCGAAACACCATCAAAAATGCCGATGAATTGATGACAACATTAAATTCATTGATGGGTGACAATAAAGAAAATATGCGAAATCTCATTCGTGATTTAAGTGATCTTGCCAAGGATGCCAAGAATGCAGTAAACACAAATGAACCAAAGATGAGATCCATTCTTTCAAAACTTGATTCTTTGGCAGGAAGTGGTCAGCGATTGATGGCAAAAACAGATACCGCTCTTGCGGGCGTAACAGATTTGACAAAAGAAACAAAAGACATGATGAAAGACATCAAAACAAATGGCAGTTTCATCAATAAACTTCTGTATGATAAAACGACATCCAAATCAATCGACACCACATTGCAAAGAGTAAATGAACTTTTGCTAAAGATTCATGAGCATGGCTTGAATGCCAATATTCGTTTGGGGACGAGACCCTAAAACATAAGGTTTCACAAATCTATTTTACTTCACATGGAACAATCGCAACAGATGCTCGGAGACCAGGTTATAGCCGAGTCATCTGCTCGCACACTTTTGAATACAGCGCTGGATCTTCAAAGCAAAGCAACATTTGATGAAGCGTATTCGATGGCTCAACAAGCATTGGAATTGGCGCTTGTATCAGATAATCAATTATTGATTGCAGAAATCTATTCTCTTTTGGGGTCACTGAGCAATGAACTTGCTTTGTTTAGGCAATCAATAGAATTCATCAGAAAAAGTGGCAGCATTTATGAAAAAAAGGGGATGATGAAAGAAACCGCAGAACTATGCAATAAACTTGGGGTATCCTATGCGGCAAATAGCGATTTCACAAAAGCAATTGATTATCACTTAAAGGCATTGGGGATTTCCGAAGAACAAGAAAATGACCATGAAACTGCATTGAGTTATATGCATATAGGCAATGCTTATAGTCAGATGCTTGAATATTCCTCTGCATTGGAATATCAACAAACTGCACTGTCTTTAGCTGAGCAAATACAAGATAGACAACTGATTGGCAGAATTCTTTGTAATCTCGGAGTAAGCCACAGCAATTTGGGAAATAATGAGCAAGGGTTGGAATTTATTCTGCAATCCATAGGAATTTTCAAAGAGCTCAATGACAAACGTCTCTTGGCTCTGCTGCTTGCAAATCTTGCTCACATGTATATGCAATTGAAAAACTTCGAGAAAGCACTGGAATATTCCATGCAAAGTTTAACTCTGTCCGAGGAGATGCATCATGTTTCCTTGTTGATTCAGAATTACAATAATCTTGGCATCATTTACAGTGAACCGGATTCAGCATTTCGTGATAGTGAAAAAGCCAAAGAGTATTTGCATAAAGCACTCGAGATCGCCACTGAACATGACATGAAAGAAAAGCTCATGTATATCCATAAAGATCTCAGTGCTATGTGGGAATATTCAGGTGAATACAAAAAGAGTCTTGAGCATTTCAAATTACATGTCGAAATCGAAAATGCTTTACTCAATACAGATGTGAAGAAACAAGTTCAAGAACTTGAAACAGAAAGAGTAAAATTGCTTCAAGAAAAAGAATTCGAAGAGGAGCGCATTGCTGCTGCTGAAAGAACTGCAATTCTAGAAAATATTCTTCCACCTGCAGTCATTGCAAGATTGCTTCAAGGTGAAAAAAAAGTGCTTGACAAGTTCACGTCCGTATGCGTGCTTTTTCTTGACATCGCAAGTTTTACAGAGATATCTGAAGGATTGGAGCCCGAAGAATTACTCGACTTGATGGACTCAATTTTCACTGAATTTGATGAAATATCAAATCGATATGGTCTTGAAAAAATCAAAACAATCGGTGATGCTTATATGGCTGTTTGTGGTGCGCATGTGAAAGTCGAATATCATGCCCTCAAAACAATTTATGCAGCACTTGAAATGATGAATATTCACAGAGAAATCATGATTTCCGGCGAAAAGAAACGCATGCGATTCAGGGTTGGACTTCATTGTGGAAATGTTGTTGGTGGAATCATCGGAGAAAATAAATATTCCTATGATTTATGGGGCGATGCTGTCAACACGGCAAGCAGAATGGAAACCTATTCTGAACCCGGGCATGTGCATGCAAGTACGGAATTCATCGAAGTGGTAAAGAAACAAACCGAAATCATGCAGGATCATCCCGTTCCATTCATGATTGTCAAAAGAGAGCCTATACATGTAAAGGGAAAAGGCATCATGCAAACCTATTTCATCGAACCTGCCTGAGAGATTGATTCAATCATCACGCTAGAATCTAGTAGTATGCGATATTTGATTCTCCATTCTTTGATTGCCAATTCATACCAATCATCCTGAATATGCTTAATTCTTCTATATGGATGAGGTCTGGGAGAGTCGCGTAGAATTTGCTCGGCATGCATGATAAGTTCATTCATTTCAGGGATATCTTTCAACTCATCAATTGCATTTGAAACATGAATGCTTGTTTCTTCAGACTGTAATGCATCGATCCATCCTGCTTGCGCATCAATATGACAATCCGCATAAGGGATATAGGGCTTGATGTCATATATCGGTGTTCCATCAAGCAAGTCGGTTCCTTTTACAGTGATGGTAAGCCCTTGGATCTTCTCCAATTGTATAACTGATAATCCCAGAGGATTTGGACGATATGGTGATCTTGTTGCAAAAACTCCGCGTTTTTTCTCACCTCTTGGTGGTAAAACCATCGGTTTCCAACCCTCTGCACGATGAAAACCATATATCACCCAGATATGAGAAAATCCATCCAGATCCAATAGAGCCTGCTCAAAATCATGCCCCTTCTCCAGCGCAATGATGCCATCTAATCCAAGTCGAGCATCCGGTTGACGGGGTGCCCTGTGTTTTGCATCCGTGGAACCTTGGAAATATCCAATGGGCTTTAGCACCATATCATTATCTTGCATAGAAATTCAATAAATAATCCAAACAATCGTTTTGAGCAACCGGTTTTCGATCTAATCCGGAGATTTTCCATGCCAATTTATGAATATCAGTGCCGCAAATGCGGAAAAAACTTTGAATTATTGCAGTCCATTTCTTCAGAACCGCTGTCTGTTTGTCCGGAAGAATATTGCGATCAGGAAGAAAAGGCATCCGGTGAAGTTTTTCGTAAAATCAGCGGTGGATCCGGGCTTGTTTTCAATGGCTCCGGTTTTTACCTCACGGACTATGTGAAAAAGGGTGATTCCAAGGAATCCTGATACGAAATCTGAATTACTATGAACGACATATACCTTTGATATATGTCGTTTTTTTTCCACCATCCATCAAAATCCATCCTCCAACCCGTAATTTTGCAGGGTCACAGAGATTTGATTCAATACTCAGGTGCTTACTCATGAATATCCAGAGAATAATCGTTCATTCCATCTTGTTTTCTACTGCAATCATTATTGCCTCATGTGGTGGTGGTGAGCAACAAACAGGTGGGGCATTGCAAGAGATCAAAGGCGGAAAATTTAGAGGTGGAATTTACAGAGCCAATGAAATGGCTGAACTTCGTTCGCTCGATCCTGTTGGTGTCAATGATGCAACTTCCCATCACATTGCAGATCAGATATATGAAACCTTGCTCACTTATGATGGCAACTTGAGACTGCAGCCTGAACTTGCTGAATCTTGGGAAGTTTCTCCCGATGGTATGTCATATACTTATCGCTTGAGAAAAGGCGTGATGTTTCATGATGATCCATGCTTCAAAAATGGAAAGGGAAGAGAAATGACAGCAGAGGATATTGTGTATTCTTTCACTAGAATTTGTGATGCAAGAACCAGAACATTGGGGGCAGAATATTTCAAGGAAAAAGTTCGTGGTGCAAAAGAATATTATGATGCATCAATTGAAGCCCAAGCAAATAACACTCCAATAAAAGTGGCTAATATCCCCGGTTTTGTTGCCGTTGACAAGTATACATTTCGCATTGATCTTGTAAAGCCATTTGCACCTTTCGAGTTTTATGTCACATTGGGTGTAACGCTCATTCATCCCAAAGAAGCCGTTGACCATTATGGCAAAGACTTCTTTCAGCATCCTGTTGGTACCGGTCCATTCAAATTTGTTTCTTGGTCTCCTGAAAGAGAATGCGTTCTCACTCGGAATGTCAAATATTGGGGAAAAGACAAAGATGGAAATCAATTGCCATATCTTGATGGCATAACCTTTAGTTTCATGAAAGACATCACAAATCAATTTGTTGCATGCAAGAATGGCAATCTCGAAGAAAGCTATCGCATTCCTAGTGAATTCTTTGAAGATGTTGTGGATCAAAACAAGAAAGTAAAAGCTGAATATGCAAACTTTCAAGTGCTAAATATTCCTGCACTCTCCACCCAATATTATGGCATGCTCTATACCGGAAAAGTTTTTGGAAATGTGAATCTTCGCAAAGCACTGAACATGGGAATTGATAGAGCGCAAATCAGAAAATTCGTTCTGAAATCTCAATCGTTCGGACCCGGCATTCATGGTCTTGTCCCACCAAAAATGGTTGATTATAATGGCGATCAAATCAAAGGATATGATTTGGATCTCGAACAAGCACGCGCACTTCTTGCACAGGCAGGATATCCGGGAGGGAAAGGACTTGAAATCACATTGCAACTCAATAATGGCGGCGGAAGAAATCTACAATTGGCAGAAGCAATTCAGTCCCAATTGAAGAAAAATCTTGGTATCGAAGTTAAATTGAAGCAAGTAGAATTTGCAAGGCATCTCGATGAAGTGGACGCAGGCAAAGTGGAGTTTTTCAGACTCGGTTGGATTGCTGATTATCCGGATCCTGAGTCATTCCTCAATTTGATGTATGGAAAATTGGTGCCCAATAATTCAAATCAACCAAGTCCGATCAATCATACCAGATATAAAAATCCTGCATTCGATCAATTATTCGAACAAGCTTTGTCAGAAACAGACAGATTAAAACGCATGGAACTCTATCGCAAAGCTGAACAAATTGCCATGAATGATGCTCCAATGATGGTACTTCAATATGATGAAGATTGGCGTCTTGTTCAGAAATATGTCGAGGGCTATGTGACTAATGCCATGGACAAACGCATGTATAAATTTGTTTGGTTCAATCAGGCAAAAATGCAATGATGCATGATGGTCAATTGATTGAAATTCATCCTGAGCCAATTCCAACTTCAATACTCAATATTCAAAAAAGAGCATTGAGTCCCGAAGAATTCTTGGCATTTTCTTCAGTGCAACTTTTTCGCATTATCTATCATCATCAAGGTTTGCGCATTGCGGGCTTTCTTGCAATACCACCTGCGCAACCCAATACATCGACATATCCCGCCATCATATTCAATCGTGGTGGAACAGGAGAAAAAGGTGCATTGACGGCTGAGTCGGCTTCGATGTATGCGGTAACCTATGCGAGTTGGGGATATGTGGTAGCCGCAAGTCAATATCGAGGCTGCGGTGGTAGTGAAGGAAAAGAAGAATGGGGAGGCAATGATGTGCTTGATGCAGCAGCGCTTTTGCCTCTTCTGAAATCACTCCCCTATGTTGATCAAGACCGAATTGGACTGATTGGTGGAAGCCGTGGTGGAATGATGGCGCTTATGATGCTGCGAACCATGAATGATTTTCGTGCCGCAGTTACAATTGGCGCTCCAACAACATTTGATTCCATTCCCAAAGATTCCTATATCTACAAAACATTTGCAATGTTTCAAGATGAGAAATCTGAAAGAACTGATGAAGAATTGAAAAGATCCTCCGAATACTTTTGCACCGAATTGTGCAAGACAACTCCCTTGCTTGTTTTGCATGGAACAGGTGATAAAAGGGTCGATCCAATGCACTCATACAGACTCGGAATGGCACTCCAAAAAGCACGACATCCATATAAGCTGATCATGTATGAAAATGCTGATCACATCCTCGCAGGAAGGCGGATCGAAAGCAATCTCGAGATACGATCTTGGGTGGATGCCTATGTCCTTAAAAAACAAGCACTTCCAAAGGTTGGGCCCCATGGGGCATAAGACAATTTTCAGTGAAAATCTTTCATGAAAATTGTGTATTTTTACATGTCAAAAATGAGACATAAAAACCTATCGACTCGCATTGCAGCGCGGGTGTGATTTTCTTCACAAAATCTATCAAACATAATGGCTGAATCACAAGAAGAACAGAATCTCAAAAGTAATGGAAAACAGTATTCTGAAGATAGCATCAAGGTGCTTGAAGGGCTTGAAGCGGTGCGTATGCGCCCTGCGATGTATATCGGTGACATCGGTGATCGCGGTTTGCATCATTTGATTCAGGAAGTTGTTGATAATTCGATTGATGAAGCGCTTGCGGGATTTTGCAAAAAGATCATCGTCACGCTACACAGCGATGGATCTTGCTCTGTTCAAGATGATGGCCGCGGTATTCCTACCGGTCCTCATCCGGTGAAGAAAATCTCAACACTTGAAGTTGTTTTATGTACCCTTCATGCCGGTGGAAAATTCGACAAAGGAAGTTATAAAGTTTCCGGTGGTTTGCATGGTGTTGGTGTTTCCTGCGTGAATGCACTTTCCACGAAACTCGAAGCAATCGTCAAAAGAGAAGGGAAAATCTTCAAACAGGAATATTCACGTGGTAATCCGGTGAGTGGTGTCGAGGAAATCGGCAAGGCAAAAGAAACCGGAACGACGATTCGTTTTTATCCTGATGATACAATCTTCAAGACTGTGGAATTCAGAGCTTCACGCGTTGCAGAACGCTTGCGTGAATTGGCATTTTTGAATCCCGAGGTTAGTTTAACACTTGTTGATGAAGCAAATAATACAACTGAAGAATATCATTATCCCGGTGGACTTTCAGAATTTGTCCGCCATGTTGATTCACATCTTACCGCACTTACCGAGACAGTTTCCATATCCGGATCCGGCAAAAGTGATGTTGGTGCTGATACCATTGTTGATGTATGTTTTGAATACAATGATTCTTACAGCGAAACATTGCTTTCCTATGTGAACAATATCAATACGGTTGAAGGCGGAACGCATGTGTCAGGATTTCGTTCAGCTCTTACGCGTACAATCAATTCCTATGCAACATCAAATAATCTTACTAAAGCCGCTCTTACGGGAGAGGATTTCCGTGAAGGTTTGACTGCCATTATCAGCGTAAAAGTTGCAGAACCGCAATTTGAGGGTCAGACAAAAACCAAATTGGGCAATGGAGATGTTGAAGGAATCGTTCGACAAGTTGTCAATGAAAGTCTATCGGTATTTTTGGATGCCAATCCAAAACTTGCAAAGAAAATCATCGAAAAAGCTACGCTTGCTGCAGAAGCAAGAATGGCAGCTAAGAAATCGCGCGAACTTGTACGCCGACAAAATGCGCTTGAAAGTTCAGCGCTTCCCGGTAAACTCGCAGATTGTTCACTTCGCACAGCCGAAGACACTGAAATCTATCTCGTTGAGGGTGATTCAGCGGGTGGTTCAGCAAAGCAAGGAAGAGATCGTCGATTCCAAGCCATACTTCCACTTCGCGGTAAAATTTTGAATACGCATCGCGCCCGCATCAATAAGATTTTGGACAATGAAGAAATCAGAACAATCATTGCTGCACTCGGTGCGGGATTTGGTGAAGATTTCGATGCGGAGAAAAGTCGTTATGGAAAAATCATTCTTATGGCTGATGCCGATGTGGATGGTTCGCATATTCGCACATTGCTTCTCACATTCTTTTTCCTCAATATGCGCGACTTGATCAATTCAGGTAGATTATTCATTGCACAGCCTCCATTGTACAAAGTGAAAAAAGGGAAGCAAGAATATTATGCATATAATGATCAAGAGCGTGATGAAATCATCAAGCGCATCAGAAAAGATAAATCAGGTGCAGAAGATGTAAATCCTGAAACAGTTGAAAGCACTACTGCCGACGGCATCAATATTCAGCGATTCAAGGGCCTTGGTGAGATGAATCCCGATCAATTGTGGTCAACAACCATGAATCCTGAAACTCGCACTCTTCTTCAAGTGAGCATTGAAAATGCCGCAGAAGCCGCATTGGTATTCGATACTTTGATGGGTGATAAAGTGGAGCCCCGTAGAGAATTCATAGAAAAGAATGCGCAGTATGTGAAGAATCTCGATGTGTGATTGAATCAATCAAAGAATTTCAAAGGACATCTCAGTTTTGGGATGTCCTTTTTTGTTGTATGAGCTTGCTCCGCTCCAATTCCTTTTTCAGATATGTTCCAGTGATGCTTTTCTTGTGTTTTGCAATCATCTCGGGCGTGCCTACTGCAACTATATCTCCACCACCGGCACCTCCAAGAGGACCAAGATCAATTACCCAATCTGCGCATTTCACCATGTCGAGATTATGCTCGATGACAATCACGGAATTACCTTTTTCAACAAGTTTATTGATGATCCGCACAAGATGCGTGATATCTTGAAAATGTAAACCGGTTGTTGGTTCATCAAGAAGGTATAATGTTTTACCCGTTGATACTTTTGACAATTCAGTGGCGAGTTTCACGCGCTGTGCCTCACCTCCGGATAATGTTGGTGCTTGTTGACCAAGAGTGATATATCCTAGTCCGACATCATAGATAGCTTGTAATTTTCTTTTGATGGAAGATAACTCACTAAAAAAGTCCAGTGATTCTTCGATTGTCATTGCTAGCACATCCGCAATTGTTTTCCCTTTATACTTCACTTGCAATGTTTCATTGTTATAGCGTTTGCCACCACACATATCGCAATTGACATACACATCAGGCAAATAATTCATTTCAATTTTTTTCATTCCTGCACCTTCACATTCCTCGCAGCGTCCACCCGGAACATTAAATGAAAATCTCCCTTGTTTATACCCGCGAACTTTTGATTCAGGAAGCTGTGTAAAGAAATCACGAATTTGCGTGAATACACCAGTATAAGTAACCGGATTGCTTCTTGGTGTTCTGCCAATCGGAGCTTGATCTATTTCAATCACTTTGTCGATTTGCTCCAAACCTTCAATGGAACCATATGGCAAAGGTGAAATCAATGCATGATGAAAATGTCTAGAGAGAATCGGATACAATGTATCATTCATCAATGTGGATTTTCCGCTACCACTCATTCCGGTGATGCAAGTCCAAGTACCAAGAGGAATTGCAATGTCAATGCCTTTGAGATTATGACCGGTGGCATTCTTCAATTCTAGAAATTTCCCATTTCCAGTGCGTCTTTGATCGGGTAATTCTATATCGTCCTGACCCGACAGATAACGGGCAGTGGAAGAATCAGGAAATTTGAGTTCTTTTTTCTTTGTGTACACATTGATATCATCGGGAGAACCCTGATAGACGATATTCCCACCATGTACACCTGCACCCGGACCAATATCAATCAAATGATCAGCTTGTTCAATCATCTCGCGATCATGCTCCACGATGAGAACCGTATTTCCCAAATCACGCAATTGCTTGAGTGAATTGATCAATTTTCCATTATCATGTTGATGAAGTCCAATGCTTGGTTCATCCAAGACATATGTCACACCAACCAATTGAGATCCAATCTGTGAGGCAAGTCGAATGCGCTGTGATTCACCTCCTGAAAGAGTCCGGGCTGATCTGTCCAAAGAAAGATAATCCAAACCCACATTCAGCAAGAACTCCATGCGTGAGATGATTTCTTTGAGAATCACGGATGCAATCATCATTTCTCTTTTTGATAATTTCTTTGCAAGAGCTTGCATATATGCAATACCATGCGTGATATCAAGTTTTGTGATTTCGGAAATTGATGCCCCATTGATTTTGACAGAAAGTGAAGTCTTTTTAAGTCTTCCACCGGAACATGTGTCACATTCCACATCACTCATCACTTGTTCCAATTTTTGTTTGATCTCTGATGAGGAAGTTTGATGATACATTTCTCGATAATGTGGTATGATTCCGGAGAATCGAATCTGTGCTTTGAACATCGAGCGTGTACCGGGGACTTGAATTTCTACGGTGTCTCGACTTCCATGCAAGATTATGTTGCGAATATTCTTAGGTAGATCTACATAAGGCATTGTTAGATCAAATCGCAATTGTTTAGATAATTGAATGATTTGATCCCATAATTGCGTTTTGCGTTTTTTACCCAAAGGACCAATGGCTCCCTCGGCCAATGAGAGCTTAGTATTCGGTATGAGTAAATCTTCAGAAAAGTCACTTACAATTCCGAGTCCTTCGCAATCTTCACATGCACCGAATGGCGAATTGAAAGAAAATGCATTCGGTGCGAGTGTGTCATAACCTGTTCCACATTGAGGGCATGTATTCAATGTTGAGTATAGGGATTCAACCCAATGTCCTGCTTTCTCTTCAGAAAGAATCATCACAACGGATTCACCCAATTTCAGAGCTATCTCGAGTGATTCAGTCAACCGTGTTTCTGCATCCGAATTGATCATCAATCGATCTATGATCAGTTCAATTGAATGCGTTTGATATCGAGAAACCTGCATTCCTTCAATGATATCAGTGATCTCTCCATCGATACGAACTCTAGTGTAGCCTTGTTTTCGAAATTGCTCAAAGAGTTCCTTATAATGTCCTTTACGACCTTTTACCACAGGCGCAAGCACCATGATGCGCATACCTTCTGGTTTGCCAAGTAGCATATTCACCAATTGTTCTGTTGTTTGCTTCATCACAGGAACATCGCAATCGACGCAATGCTGTATGCCTATTTTTGCAAAAAGCAAACGCAGATAATCATAGACTTCCGTGACCGTTCCAACGGTTGAGCGAGGAGAATTACCAATGGATTTTTGTTCGATTGAAATGGCGGGAGACAACCCTTCTATGCTATCAATATCAGGTTTTTTCATCATGCCAAGGAATTGTCGGGCATAAGCCGATAAACACTCCACATATCTTCTTTGGCCCTCGGCATAAATGGTGTCAAATGCCAATGAAGATTTTCCCGATCCGGAAATACCCGTGATCACAACCAATTCATCTCGAGGAATATCACATGAAACATTCCTCAAATTATGCTCTCTTGCTCCTCGAATAGCAATATGCGTGAGTTCTTCTGGGATGTCCGAAAACTGTTCTTTATCTGACTTTATGGTCTTCTTGCGACTCATGAATGGGGTATTTTTCTGATTGTGGAATGTTAAGCCAACAAACCTTGTTAAGAAGCGGTTCCTGTGGCTTACAAATGCGGTCAAATCCGTAATTTTGACAAAAATACATTGTTTTTTTGCTACTCATCTCAGATCCTATGTAATGAGCAATTTTTTGTCCACACAATATCCCAAACATCGCCTGATGGAAGATTCGCTGCGCGAGCTTGAATTTCCGCAAGTGCTTCAATTGATTGCTCAATCCGCATTGTCTGATTTGGGGAAAGAATTGATACTCAATGCTCGTCCAATTGATGACATTGCATGGCTAACATTGGAACATGATCGCATTGGCGAATTACGAGATTTATTGGTCAAAGGTGAAGTTCTTCCAACAGAAGGAATATCTGATATCCGCAATGCCGTTCGCAAATCGATGATAGCAGGCAGTTTTTTGAATGCATCCGAATTATTGGATGTCTGTGAAGCAATGCGAGCATGCAGATTGCTTGCTTCATACTTTAAAAATAAAGCGGAATCATATCCCATTCTGGCACAATTTGCCGATGGGTTTTATGAGAATAGATTTCTTGAAAAACATATCACAGATGCAATTGATGATACCGGCGCAATTCGTGATACTGCAAGCAAGGAACTTGCCCATATCAGAAGAGAAATTGTTGAAACATCTTCACGACTTCGTTCAAGACTGAATAAACTCTTGGCAAAAGTATCCGCTGAAGATTTGGTAACTGAGGAATTCATCACGCAAAGAGAAGGAAGATTCGTTCTTCCAATGCGAGCTTCCGAAAAAAGAACCCTGCCGGGAATCATTCATGGTATTTCAAATACGGGTGCCACTGTCTTTGTCGAGCCATCAGAAATCGTTGAAATGAATAATCAACTTTCACTGCTTCTTGGTGAAGAACGCAGAGAAATGATTCGAATACTCACAATGCTGACCGCTGAAATTGCCTCGGAAGCTCCATTGATTCTTGGTTCCACGGATGTGCTTGGTCATTTTGATGCGCTCTTTGCAAAGGCGCGTTATGCACTCGACATGAATGGCATGAAGCCTGTGATTTCTCACGAATCATCCATTGAATTACGGCATGTCTATCATCCTTTGCTCTATGCAAGGCAGGGCAAAAAGCCAATTCCATTGTCAATAGAATTTGGTTCGGGTATTCTCGGACATCTCATATCTGGTCCGAATGCAGGTGGAAAAACAGTTGCACTCAAAAGCATCGGACTCAATATTGCCATGGCTTTATCCGGAATCTTTCCCCTCGGTGAATGTCGCACCAGCCCGAAATCACTGTTCTGTGCAATCGGTGATCATCAATCAATCGAACATAATCTCAGTACATTTTCATCACAAGTGATGAGACTCAAAGACATCGTTGATCATGCCGATGAAACATCTCTCATTTTGATTGATGAAATATGCTCAGGAACAGATCCGCAAGAGGGAAGTGCCCTTGCTTCTGCAATACTTGATCATTGTATCAAGAATCAAGCGATGTTCATTGTCACAACCCATCAATCTTCTCTTAAGAGTTATGCGCTCAATCGCAAAGAACTTTTGAATGCTTCCATGGAATTTGATCCGGTGCATCTTGTTCCGACATATACGTTCCTTTCAGGCATCCCCGGAAACAGTTATGCATTTGCACTTGCCAATTCGATTGGTATGTCCACAAATGTGATGAATCAAGCCCGTGAATATTTAGGTGATAAACATTCTGAACTGGAGGAGAGCATCGCATCACTTCAAGCATTTAGAATACAAGCCGAAGAATCCTTAAAATCAGCTAGAATCGAGCTTTCTAAGGCGCAGACATTGCGTGAGGAATATGAGGTAAAAGCTTCTGATATCAAAAAGAAAAAGGCGGAATATCTACATACTGCAAGAGAAGAAGCCAAAGAGATACTTTCTTCTGCAAATGGATTGATTGAGCAGACAATCAAAGAAATTCGTGAGCAGCAAAAAGATGTAAGTGATATTCGCAAACAATATGATGCCGTGAAACAGGAACTCACAAAGAAAATACATCATGAAGAGCAAAAAGACAGTTCGCAATCCAATAGATTTTCGATTGGTGATTCAGT
>JBMSYN010000019.1:0-42513 GCA_049426725.1 Candidatus Kapaibacteriota bacterium | reverse complement strand
GCATTATATGCACTCATCACAACGGCGGGTGTGCCTTGACCCGGAAATGAGGTATCACCTATTGCAAAATAATTCTTGATGAAAGTTGTGTTTTTGGGAAGTGAGAATAATCCAAGATTGACAGAATGTGGAAGACCTCCAACAAATCCTTGATGTCGCCCCGTATAATGCTCAAACGTTGTTGGAGTTCCTGCATCAACATAGTGTTTTTCACATGAGGCTATTTCCGGAAATACACGATTGAATTCAGAGATGATAAATGATAAAGTCTCTTCTTTTTTTAGTGAATATTCTTCATCATTCAATCCATACCATTGCGAAGCATCGGTATGCGTTGAAATGGTAATCGTACTCCATCCTTTCGGTGCTTTTACATCATCGGATTCAGGAGACCATGTGACAAAAAATGAATCACCTTCACAATGTGGTATGCGTGACTTTGTATGAATTTGGGAATAAGGAGAAAGTGGATGAATATCACTCTCGATTGCAAAGTATGCAGTGAATGCACCCCATGCTTTGTTGAATGTGGAAGAATATTGCTCAGCTAGATTCCCAATTGCATTACCTTTGGCAATATTCTTCATATTCCAAATTGGGATGCTATTGAATACATGTGTTGCTTGATATGTATTCCCTTTTGCTGTCTTTAAAACAAATGAATCATCCTCTTGAATATCAATCGATTCAACTGATTCCTTGAGTATGATTGTCCCTCCATTATTGCGAATGAATTCCACCAATAATTGAGCAGGTTTTGTGATTCCACCAATCGGATAATATGTATCTGCAGGATATGCCAATCCCATTGCACCAGTAACGATTGGCGCGGTATCACTAAAGCTTTGGGTTGATATAAGCAATTGTTCATTGATGAATTTCTTGAACAGAGTATTATTCTGCAACCCGTGTTTTTCGATAAGCACATCCATTGGTCTGAATAAATCTCGAAGTAATGGCAATGCTGTGAGATTCGATAACCTGCTTCCCATCTTCATCAAATCACCAATTGATGTAGGTGGAAATTCAGGATTGCGATGCAATATTTCCCACATCTTGGAATCGATTGCATGAATATCTTTCCAAAAACCTCTTTGACCTTTCTTCCCAAAATGAGATTCAGCTTCAGTAATCCATTTCTCAAGATTTGAATAGCGCACAATCTCATGTCCATCAAGATGAATCACCATTCCTGGATCACAATGTTTAATGTTTGGTTCCAGATTCAAATCCGAAAATAATCTTCCGAGCGGTTGATGAGGACGGAGTCCGCTCAGTGTTGTGGCACCAACATCAAAGGTGAATCTCATTCTTCTGAAAAAAGAAGCACATCCACCTATGGCAGCATGCTTTTCAAGAAGAATTACTTCTTTTCCCTGTTTTGTGAGCAAAGCAGCGGTGGCTAAGCCGGCATAGCCAGCACCTAAAACAATACATTGTGCATTCATGAACTTTCCTGTGAAAGAGCTGAAAACCACTTTCATCATGCTCGAAGTTCCTTTTGCTAGATACCCGATGGATGCACTCTTTATTGTATTTTTGCATAATCATTTCAGAACATAAGCGGATATTTCGATGGGTAGGATTTTTGAAAAAAGAAAGCATAAGATGTTTGCTCGATTCGACAGAATGGCAAAAGCCTTCACAAGAATTGGAAAAGAAATCGCAATTGCAGTCAAATTGGGTGGCTCAGATCCTGCAGGCAATCCACGATTGCGCGCTGCCATGCAGGCCGCAAAGGCGAATAATATGCCTAAGGACAGAGTGGAAGCCGCAATTAAAAGAGCATCAGGAAAAGATGCGCTGGATTTGCAGGAAATCGTCTATGAAGCCTATGGTCCACATGGTGTTGCCATTGTGATCGAAGCAGCAACAGATAATCCAACTCGTACAGTTGCCAATATTCGCAGCTATCTCAATAAACACAATGGATCACTTGCAACTTCAGGCGCACTCGAATTTTTATTTCAAAGAAAAGGCGTATTCAAAGCTACACTTGATGGAAAATCAGCAGATGAATTGGAAATGGCATTCATCGAATCCGGCGCCGATGATGTGGAGGTGGATGAATCAGAAATGATTGCCTACACTGACTTCAATAATTTTGTTCACATGCAAAGAGCTTTGGAAGATGGTAAGATCGATATTTCAACGGCTGAAGTTCAACGCATTCCAAATACGACAGTTACGCTCACGGAAGAACAAATGGATGAAGTCTTGAAATTGATAGACAAAATTGAAGAAGATGAAGATGTGCAAAATGTCTATCATAATATCGCTTGATGAACACAAAAATCAAACATTGGATTTATGCCGCGAGAATGCGCATTCTACCCGCAAGCGCAATCCCAACTTTGGCGGGTATCATGCTTGCTGCCACAGAAGGCGCATTCAATCCATATTTGGCATCAATCACGATTCTAAGCGCGATGATGCTACAAACCACATCCAATTATCTTAATGATCTCTATGATTTCAAAAAAGGGGCTGATCTCAAACGCATAGGACCGCCAAGAGCGGTTGCATCCGGCATGATTTCCGAATCAGCCATGATGACGATGTCATGGATCATGTTTGCACTCACCTTTTTCATTGGACTTATTCTTGTGCAATATGCAGGATGGCCGATATTGATTATCGGCATTGCTTCTTTATGGGCAGCATTTGCCTATACCGGCGGACAATACCCTCTTGCTTATCACGGACTCGGTGAAGCAACGGCATTTGTGTTTTATGGTCTCATTCCTGTTTGGGGCTCATATTTTATTCAGATTCCTGAAATGACATTCAAACCGCAAGTGATTGTGACAGGAATCATTATGGGATTATTCGCTGCGAAGATTTTGCTCGTGAATAATATTCGTGACATCGAAACAGATCCGATTGCTCATAAAATCACCTTGGCAGTGATACTCGGAGAAAAAGCTTCGCGATGGCTCTATGCAATCTTGATGATACTGAGTTATGCATTTCTTTTTCTGCTTGCACGAATACAAGACAATGGAATATATCTATTGCCCATTTTGCTTTTGCCGTTTGCAACATTCTTGACTAGAGGCATTCTTGTCATACAAAAAGAAGAACTTAACCCTTATGTATTTCGAACTGCCATACATCTATTTGTATTTGGCATCCTATTATGCATGGCCATGTTTCTTGGAATGCAATGATGAGCTCACTCTCTCTCAAAAGCAAAGTCATATTACTCATGGCAAGCAGTTTGACCGTGATGTCAGTCTCTGCTATCTCCCCGGCACTTCCAAAAATTGCAGATGCATTCAAAAGCATTGAGAATGCTGAATTTCTTGTCAAGCTCATGCTTACCATACCAAGTTTAATCATCGCGATCTTTGCACCGATTGCAGGATTAATCATCGATAAAGGGCATCGCAAAATGCTCCTTATCATATCATTGATGCTGTATGGACTCATGGGTACAACAGGTTTATATCTTGAAAGTCTTCATCATTTCATCATTGCCAGAGCAATACTCGGATTGGGTGTTGCGGGAATCATGACATCTGCACAGACATTGATAGCAGATTATTATGAGGGTGAAGAACGAAATAATATGCTTGGTTTGCAAGGTACATTCATTTCATTTGGTGGAGTTGTATTTGTTGCCCTTGCAGGATTCCTTGCAACAGCATCATGGCGTTATCCATTTTCACTATATGGATTGGCACTTATTCTAACTCTGCCTGCATATCTGTATATTCAAGAACCAACAATTCAAAAAGAAATTCATTCGGATGCACTTCATGAGGATGATTCCAAACGTAGTGGAACAACATATATACAGATTGCCGGAATCGGCTTGATTGTGTTTTTGGGGATGGTCTTCTTCTATGCAATACCCACTCAGTTACCATTTTTGCTTGCATCGCTTGGCATTGATTCTCCCGCCAAAGCAGGTGCTGTGGTCTCACTAGCAACTTTGGCAGGTGGTTTTTCATCATATTCTATGCCTTATCTCAAAAGAAGATATCATTTCTCATCTTTGGGCGGGAGAGCTTTTACACTTTTAGCAATTGGATTTTTGGGATTATCCATTTCAAGCACATTTATGATCACCATATTTTTTGCATTGTTTGCCGGAGCCGGAATAGGTTTATTGATGCCAAGCATGCGTTTGTGGGTAATTACGATTGCAAGCATGCCACAGAGAGGTCGATCAGTTGGGGTGATTACTTCATCTCTGTATTTGGGTCAATTTCTCTCTCCTGTTCTCTCCCAACCCATCGTTTCAGTCCATGGTATAACAATCCTCTATACAATCATAGGTTGTGTTTCATTGATCATGGCACTTTTTCTATTGAATACAGCACATAAGATAACTCAGAGCTAATGGAGAATTTCTTCGTAGTTTCGTTGATTCACATTCAAGAGTACTATGATGGCATTTGTATTCCTTTTACTTCTGTTAAGCTCCTGCTTTATATCCCTATCTCAAACATATAATCCATTGCCAATTCCCGCAGCAATGAATGGACCTGAATGTACGCTAAGAATTGTCGATACATTCGCTCAACTTCGTTCAGGAAATCAAACCATAACAGGTGGAATCAATGGTCATCAATTTTGGGGACCAACAATATTTGTGAATAAAGGCGATACCATTCGCATGACTGTCATCAATAATCTCAATGATAGCACAACATTGCATTGGCATGGAATGCATCTACCTGCTGTTATGGATGGTGGTCCTCATCAAGTGATACCACCAGGTACGATATGGAAGCCATATTGGAAGGTAACAAATAATGCTGCCACATATTGGTATCACCCGCATTTGCATGAAATGACTCTTGAACATTTATCAAAAGGAATTGGCGGCTTATTGATAGTCAATGATGAACAAGAATCGGCATTACCATTGCCAAGAACTTATGGCATTGATGATATTCCACTTGTGTTTACAAGTAGAAGATATGATGCAAATAATCAATTCACTGTGCAAAACACTGCATATGGTGATTATCTCTTGGCAAATGGAGTACATAATCCGGAGTTCACACTACCAAGACAAATTGTTCGACTTCGCATATTGAATGCAGAAGTTGAGCGATCTTATAATATCGGATTTAGTGATAATCGCACATTTTATATCATAGGAACAGACGGTGGTTTGAAAGAAAAACCTGTGCCCGTCAATCGGCTCCACATCGCTGTCGGAGAGCGATATGAAATCTTGGTTGATTGTTCCAAAGATGATATTGGAAAAAGTCTGGACATGATGGCATACAATGCGAATCAACCATTTGGATTTCCGGGAGGTGAACCGGGTCAAAATGGACAATTCGGAAGTTTGCTTAATAATAAGAATTTCAACATGATTCATTTCACAATTGGTGAATCTACAATAAATGCCATCGCAGCAATCCCTGAAACACTAATACCATTTACTCCAATTGATCCAACTACTTCTACAGGAAATCAAGATATACGCATTATGGGTGGCGCTCCAAATAGTCCAATGCCTTTTCATTTTTCAGGCGGAATATTCAACATAAATCGTGTAGACAAATCGATTCCAATGAATAGCGCACAAACCTGGACAATTACAAATAGCAATGTATTTGGTCATACATTTCACATTCATGATGTGCAATTCAATATCATAGCCAGAAATGGGAATGCATTATCTGTTGGACAACATGAAAAGGGCTGGAAAGATGTGTTATATCTCCCAAGAAATGAATCAGCAACTTTCATTGCACGCTTTGATGATTATGCAGATCCACTTCATCCTTTCATGTATCATTGTCATTTTTCAAATCATGAAGATGATGGTATGATGCAGCAATTTGTGGTGATTCCTCCAACAACTATTCAGGAAGAAACAACCGAATTTTCCTCAGTGAGTATTTTTCCGAATCCCGCCACCGATCTAATCAATATAGATTCAAAAGACATTGAATTGTATTATGTCAGCATTCACAATGTCAATGGAAAAACCGTCATGATGCTTCCTCAACCGGAAAAAGATGTCCCCATTCAAGTGAGTTCATTGCCAAAAGGTTTTTATACGATTCGAATGACTGATATGAAAACAAAACAAGTCATCGTTAGATCATTTGTTAAATAATGTTAAAACTCATTCTTTCGATATTGCTTTTATGCTTGTTTTTTCTTCCATCGCAAGCACTTGATTCAACCTCTATTGGCAAAAGCATTACTCCTTTCACCTCACCAATGGCGCAAGGTGGTGAATTTACATTCTCGAAATTTCCCAATGCAAAAGCCTTCGCAATTGTATTTACTTGTAACCATTGTCCATTTGCTGAGTTATACACCGAGCGAATGAATCAATTCCATCGCACATATGAACCCATGGGCATACCACTGATAGCAGTAAATCCCATGGACTCACTCATCTATGAAGATGAAACACTGGAAGAAATGCAAAGAAAAGTAGTGCGTGACTCCATTGTATATCCCTATGTTCAAGATCATTCACAGAGCATTGCTCGAATGTTCAATCCAACATATACTCCGCAGGTATTCGTGATACAGAAAATTCTAGGTGATTGGAACATCGTTTATCAAGGCATCATTGATGATAATGGAAAGTACCCGGAACTGGCAACATCACATCTGAAACAAACTGCGGATGCTATTCTTCAAAATAAACCGATACCTCGACCATACATTGCATCGTTTGGATGTAAAATCATATTTAGATCTCCATGAATACATTATTGCTCCTCATTTCTCTCCTTTTCACGACACTTGCTCTTCAAGCAGAGATACCGTTTGTCACCAGAGGTAAAGCCACAATTCTTTCAAATGACATCTCACCGGGTTGTCAGGGATCAAGACCTGCTGCACTAGGATCATTTCCCGGACCGAATGGATCAACAATCTTTGTTCCCGGTGATACCAAATTTTCAACAGGACAGCGATTGCACAATTTTTACAATCAATGTGCATCGGTCACACCTTCATCAATGGCTCAAGTGAATATTGAATCTATGGAAGTCACAACGATTGATCCTGATGGTGAAGTGATTACAGGGTATATTCTTTGTGATAATTATTGCGAACTCTACATAAATGGACAATTCATTGGTACTGATCCCGTGCCATTTACTCCATTCAATTCTGTCATTGCACGATTCAAAGTAAAAAAACCTTATACCATTGCGATCAAAGCTGTGGATTGGGAAGAATTACCGGGTTTGGGATCAGAAAATAATAATGGGAATCCTTATCATGCCGGAGATGGCGGAATCATTGCATTGTTCAGTGATGGAACAGTGACGGATTCCTCTTGGAAAGCACAAGTGTATTATATAAGTCCGGTCACTTCTCCAGATTCAGTGGAAACCAGACAGGACAATACCCGATTTACCCATCAATTACCAAGAAATATCTCATGCGCGGATTCATGCTATGCAATACATTACCCCATACCCTCTGAATGGATGAATTCTTCATTTAAGGATGCTGATTGGCCAAAAGCGGTTGTTTATTCACCATCAACAGTTGGGGTGAATTTTCCTGCTTGGTCAAACTTCACTTCATTATGGGGTAAGAATCAATTTATCTGGACATCAAACCTTGTGGTCGATAATCTTGTCTTATTACGCAAAGTAGTATCCGGCACAACATTGGTTGAAAACAATATGGTTGATATCCCAACTTTTGATATTCAATTTCAAGATCAACACATTCGCATTGCCAGTTCAACCGCTCATTCGAATGTGAATGTTCATCTGTATTCAGTACTTGGAGAAAATCTCGGATCATATCCGATTCCAGTTTTGGATAAACACTCTCCTGCTGAAATCCCCATGAATCTCCCAATTGGAAATTATCTCGTATTGATGATGCTCGAGTCCCAAGGAATACCATTGTTTTTCAAGCAATGCATCATGTCATATTAACACACCAAACAAAGACACAATGAAACACTTCAGATTCACACTGTTCATGGTATCGCTGGTATTTTCAGCAAGTATATTGGCACATAATACTCATGAGCATTCACATGGGGCAAAGAATGACAGACACTGGATGAGTGGAAACAAGCATATAACCGGGGCATTGTCATTCATGAAGAATGGAATGGTGTATATTGAAAGAAATCATGATGTGATTTCCGTACCTTATGCCACATTAAGCAAGCAAGACAGAGACTATGTGGATCATCGCTATGAAGTCATAAGAAGATTCAATCTCCCCCAAAATCAGAAATCAATTGAACCAATCAAAGAAGATATTCCTCAAGACATTCCAATTGCATTTGTCTTTCTTGGAATAGCTTTACTTTCAGGAATATTGATTGCTAAACAACAAGCCCCGCGCTTTGCAATGATGTCAGGTGCTTTGTTTATTGCACTTATGGGATATGGATTCAATAATGGATATCAAGCGCTCACATTGGTAGAAACAAATCCATTGACCATGGATTCTGCCTTTACTCCATTCAGAAGTGAAGTTGTCACTTCTTGGGATAATACATATTTCAGAGTTGGTTCAATTGGCATTGCAAAAACGCATGAAATGATGAAAGGAATTAGAACTTGGCAGCAACAAGTACCAATTCCTCAATGCTATCTCAATGCTAATGCTTGGAGCATTCCACTGAATCCTGTAATGGCACAAAATTCCATCCCTGTTGATCAAAAGCACTTCACCAGAGGTGCAATTGCAATCGCAATCAATGGCATTCCAATTTTCAATCCATATACAAATACAGGCATTGATGCTTATGTGGATGGTCAATTGGATGATTTTGGAGGTCATTCAGGCAGAGCAGATGATTATCATTATCATATAGCTCCAACGCATCTCTATGCATTCACTTCAACATCGAAACCAATTGCCTATGCATTTGATGGCTTCGCGATCTATGGCGCACTCGAACCTGATGGATCGGCAATGAAAACATTGGATTCACATCATGGTCATGCCGATGCTTCAGGAGTATATCATTATCATGGAACAAATTCAGCGCCATATATGATTGCTTCTTTTGCGGGCGAAGTAACTGAAGACTCAACCTATCAGCTTATTCCACAAGCAGCAGCAAAAGGTGTGCGTCCTGCGCTCACACCACTCAAAGGTGCAGCAATCATTGCTCTCACTCCCAATGGAAGCAATTCAGGTTATGGATTGAAATATACATTGAATGGTCAGACCTATTCATTGGATTATTCTTGGACTCCACAGGGAAATTATACTTATGTGTTCAATGATCAGAATGGGAATAGAACAAATAATTATAAAGGAAATCCGATTTGCACCATACCAACCACATCCGTCCAAGAAGAAAGCATAAAGCCTCGTTTTACATATGATGGGCATTTCATTCGGATACTCAATAATGATATGCAATCACTCTTGTCTTTGCATCTCTATGATATGCAAGGAAGATTGATCCGTGAACTGAATGGCGATATCATGCAGATGAATGGACTACATGCAGGACTATACTTTTTACACATATCACCTTTTAATTCCATGCATGCCATAATGCACAAACAATGAACATCATTCTTTATATCGCAATAATCTTGTGTTTTAATGGCTTATATGCCCAAGAAACTCGCAAGACCATGAAAGATCTTCCGGATACAGGACAAAATACAGGATATACAACTGTTCCCGGAGAAGATGCTGATTATTCAATCCATCCTCCAAGTTATACTGACTTGCAAAATGGAATCGTGATCGACAATGTCACAGGATTGTATTGGCAAAAAACAGATGCCGGTGAAATGACACATGAACAGGCAATGATGTATGCAGATACTGCAACCCTTGGTGGATTCACAGATTGGCGTTTGCCCAGCCCTCTTGAAGCTTATTCCATTATCATTTTTACAAAAAATAAACCACCTCTTGATCTCACAGTATTCTCTGCTTCAACCGCAGAATATTGGTGGACAAATCTTGCTCAATACAATGATGCAACGAAAGTGTGGGTGACAAATGCCGGAGGAGGAATTGGTAATCATTTGAAAAGAGAAACGATTTCTGCTGGTGGAACAAAAAAGTTTCATGCTCGCATTGTGCGTGATCCGAGCATACCTCCAATACTCCCCGCACAATATATTCGAACAGATTATGGTACTGTCATTGATCTGAAAACAAACTTGGAATGGTTCACAAATCCTTCACCTGATAGCATGAATTGGGAGCAAGCTTTGCAATTCGCAGAACAATCAATCGCAGGAACTCATGATGATTGGCACATGCCAAATGCAAAAGAACTATTTTCACTTACAAGTCAAGCTCACTCTTCACCATCAATTCATCCAATATTTGGAATAACCCCTTCTAATACCATGTATTGGTCGTCCACTACGCTTCAAAATCAAACAGACAAAGCGTGGTATATGGACTCACGATATGGCATAACAACCTATGCATCCAAAACACAAAGATTGAAAGTTCTTCCGGTACGCAATGCAAATACCGCAAATGGAATTGTTGAAGCAAAGACTTTGTCCCCAATCCGCACAATACAGAGCAGCATTTTCATCAAAGATCTTCAATCGAATGATCGCATATGCATATATGATATGCTGGGTCAATGCATCATGACTGAATATGCTGAAGCTAATGATTGGCAAAGTCCTACATTGCCCATTGGTGCATATCTCATCAATATCATTCATCAGCAACATGTTCAATCCGGATTTGTCATCATTTCTCCATAAACTTCATTTCCAAAATCCTTTGTAGATTGCATTCAAACTTTGGGAGTTCAGAATGCATATTTTCTTTTGTATCATAATTATGAGTCAATTACTTTCTTGCAAGGGAGAAGAAAGTGAGACTTCACAAAAAATCATTGTAAAGAATATCACGAAACAAGACAGCATTCCGATCTTTATTGTCGGAACCTATTTACAAGACCAAACTTCAATCAGCGCAAATGAGATTCTCACAGGTTTGAAAACCGGTAGAATTGCCATCACATCAGACTTGCGAGATCATGTAATTTCACGATGGAATATATCTCACCCTCATATGCACTCATTGAGTGCATGGAATGATCGTTCGAGAACTGCCTTACTCATGACAACCATTGATTCAATGACAAATCGCTTTCTTCCATTGATGATTGATTCCATCGATTATTTTACGCATCAAGAATCCTATCCTCTCTTTGCGCCATCCAATCATCCCTTTTCATTTCAAAAGCATGTCACGAGATATGTACATACCGGCGTAACTGCATTAACTCGATCTACAGGACTTTATCTCGACAGATATCCAATTGACAAATACGTACAATATATCAAGCCATATTTTGAATCACCCGAACTTGTCCATATCAGCAATGAAGTTTCAATTGATGATACATGTTCATATGCAGGGATGAAACTTTCATTTCTTACGAAGACGAAGCACATGGATGTATTGAAAGCATTGCGAGCAAATATCATCGAACTCACCGGAAATCACAATTTGGATCGTGGTATCGCACCGTATCTACGCGCATTGAATTGGTATTCATCAAACAATATGAAGATATTTGGAGGCGGCGCACATAAACAAGAAGCAGAGAAACCTCTAATCTTAACACTCAAAGATTCAACACGCATTGCTTGGATTGGATTCAATGAGCGATGTCCATTAGGTGAATGTGCAGATGAGGGTCCGGGAGCGAATAAATATTCAGAGGAAAAAGCAAGGACCACGATTCAATCACTTAAACAACAAGGTGTCCATACAATCATCGCTTGCGTTCAATTCAGCGAAGTGGATGGATATGTGCCACATGCAAAGCAGCAAGCAATTTCAAAAAAACTCATTGATTTTGGAGCCGACATCTTGATTGGCTCTCAAGCGCATATTGTTCAGGAAATTGCAATGCATAAAAACAAGATGCTCTTTTATGGAACGGGAAATTTTCTCTTTGATCAAACCTATAAACCCGATGTGAGAAGAGCATTCTTTTTGCAATGTCTGTTCTATAGAGGTCGATTGATACAAACGAAGCCGGTGTATACATTCATGCGTT
Organism: Candidatus Kapaibacteriota bacterium; assembly: GCA_049426725.1. Taxonomy (GTDB): domain Bacteria; phylum Bacteroidota; class Ignavibacteria; order Kapaibacteriales; family UBA961; genus UBA961. Next base: position 30,533 of record JBMSYN010000019.1, on the reverse strand, counting down.
CAACAAAAGAACCGGATATCGCTTCGCCCCAAGAGCGCATATTGATTCGTTCAGCAATTTTGAAGGAAGAGAATTTTTAGAAATCACCGCCAAGTGAAAACAACCATTGTGGCATGGACCAACCAAGATGTTCATTTCTCCATGCAACATCAACTCGAAAAGGCAAACCAAATAAAAAGGTTCTGATGCCTACACCCGCACTCATGAGCAAATCACCAGAATCAGGGTAACGAAATCGAGCATAATCTCCACTTTGCGCAAGTTTCCAAGATACTTGATCTGTCCAAGCTGTACCCATGTCCATGAAAAACGCAGCTTGAAATGCCTGAAACACAACAGGTACCGGTCCGGCAAGCAATGCGGTGAAGAGTGGAAATCGCAGTTCTGCATTCATCATCGCATATTTTCTTCCAAAGCGTTCATTCACATCCCAACCTCTTAATGGAAGAACATAATTTAGAAATGCAAAATCTTCCGGACTCTTGAATGGCAAAGCGCCGCCCGCGAATGAACGATTGATCCAATTGTCAATACCACCCAGAAAAAAGAATTGTTGATTGGGATTCGTACTAATGCCCATTCCACCTGCACCACGAATGGCGAGAAAAAGAAAATTTTCAGTGAGCGTATAATATTGCCTGAAATCAAGATCCATCACCGCAAGACCAAGCCCTGCATCTTGCAATCTTGGAGCCGCTTGAACCGACATTGCATATCTTGTTCCTTGAGAAGGACCATACCATCCGGGCATTGTATTGTCATATACCATTCTGGTTTGAGATACAATCATGTCTCGAGAAGTGATTGGCTCCTGTGGAAACTCCATATTCTCTTTGCTGAGATGCATATAATTCAATCCAAGCTCAAAGCGTCGAAAACGTGAAGTCGGTAGCGATGCCAAGCCACCCAAGCCATAATTTCTGAATCGATAAAAGTAATCTGCAGGCGCATTGTCGCTTCTCACCAAACCATAGCCCACATTATGATTAGCAGTGATTTGCCAATCAATGATTTGTGGGAGATAAGAATATGAAAACAAGAAATTGCTATTTCGTATGTCGAAAAACAAATTGGCTTGAACATAGATTTGATGATCACCAAGCATATCGCTAAACAGCATTTGAGCGACACCTTGATAACCCCAAAAAGTATTGACTCCCGCATTTGCAAGAATCACATCATTCGAAAAAGCAATTTTATATTCCTGCGCAGGAGTTTTCATTGGATCGGCAATATCATTCTCCATTTGGGCGCGAGCTATCGTTGTGAGCGGAGTATTGATTTCTTGTTGAGGAAATCTCGCGATATCCTGATTCGGCTGAATCAATTGTTGTCTCGAAAATTCAACTTCAACACCCGTACCATATCCAAGTAATTCTTGTGGTGCAGAAAATTGTAACACTTCTTCTTTTTTGGACGATGATCCGCCTTCTTTTTTGGACATCATGAATTTCGTGAGTGGAAGTGAATCATACGATCTTCGCTCCAATGGATATCGCATTTGGAATAAATCATATCCTCCATTATTCTGAGAAGTGAATACCAATGAAGATCCATCCATGCTCATAGACAATTGTGTGATGCCATTCAAAGAATTTGTTCGCGGAATTACTTTGGATGCTTCAAGTTGCAATTCATAAAGATTGCCAATGCCATTATTATCTGACACAAATACAAGCGAGGCACCATTATTCGTCACGGCAAGTGAAGTTTTTTGTGAAGTTGGGTCAAAGGTCAAACGACCAATCAAACCTGTTTCCAATTCAACCTGATATACATCGGACATACTTAATTCATGCTTCCACATTGTAATGTCTTCAGCTTTGTATGGTCCTTGAACATAATCGCCGCGATCAGAAACAAAATAGATGATTCGTGAATCCGGAGACCACACAGGATGTGAATCTGAAAACACATCATCGGTTGCACGTACAATACTTCCGGTTTTTACATCGAAGAGCCAAATGTCCGATTGCTCGGCGACCGTTCCCACAAAGGCAATTGTTGAACCATCGGGTGACCAAATAGCTGATGTGACAGTTTTTATGCTGAATTCATGCTTGATATAATCGCCACTTTTTACATCCACGATATACAGTGCATCTTCACCTCCGGACTTTGCGGATATAGCAAGTTTTTTTCCATCGGGTGACCAAGAAATTCCCGGAGTGAGAATATTCAATTCCTCAAAATCAACTGCGCGACCGCTATTGATCAGCTCTTCAGGTTCTTTCTCGCGATTGCTTAAGCTCAGCAAAAACACCCCGAACTGACCTGCTCGATTAGAAATAAACGCAATCGTGTCGCCGGAAGGAGAAAGCGCAGGAGAGGAATTATAAAAACTATGATCTTTTTTATGATTCGTAATTCGAATTGCCATGTCATCCAAACTTTCGAAGCGATCCAAATCAGGCAAATATTTTTTCTTCATTTCTCGCACCCATTCTTCAGAAAAATCTTCAGCAGATTTTCCGAATGAACCTTTGAATGCCAAATCAAGAGTTCCTGATGCACGAAGTCTATTTAATAGTTCACCAATTTTTCTCTCACCATATTTTTCAGACACATACCAATAAAAGGCTTGTCCGCCTCGATATGCATAATATCCTGTTAGATTATCAAACCCTTTGATGAATTCACTGAGTGCAATATCACGCATGAACATGTCTGTCTTGGTATCATAGCCACCGGTACTTTCATATTCAGCAAATCCTTCATTCATCCACAAAGGCAATTCCATGCGAACATTATTGGCAATCATGCTTTGCACAGAACCACCATAAAACATGTCATTGATCACCGCATGCACAAGCTCATGATGTATTACATGTTTGAATTGATCATAATGTCCTTCAAATGGAAGAGTGATTCGATTTTTAAATAATTCCGTCACACCACCAACACCTTCCGGCATGAAATCCCACACGACATTCGTTTGCTGAAAATCATTGTGCGAATTATAAACGATGAGTGAAATTCTTTTTGTGATGGAATATTTCAATTGATTTTCAATTGAATTCAAAGCGCGCTCTGCATGTATCCCCGCAAAACGAGCCAAATATTCCCCTTCTTCATGGAAATACACATCAAAATGTTTTGTCTTGATGAATTTCCATGAAAAGTCCCTGTACTGCACCTTATTCTTCCCAAATTGCTGTGCTTGTACATCTAAAGGATGGAACAGAAAGAATGAAAAGATCAGAAAGAAAGCAGAAATAAACCTATGTATTGTATTTGATTTCACGCGCAGGCAAGGACAATGAATAAATCGTTATAAAACCACCCAAAATGCTATGGCAAACTACAAAAACGACACTCCAATGACGAATAAAACGGATGGAGATTTCACCACAAGACATCATCAAAAAAATCACATAAAATCATATCACGAAATCATGCCATCACTTGAATAAAAAATACGCTCAAACACGCATAAAATCAGTAATTCAAAGCAAGTCAAGTTTGAAAGATTTTTATCTCAAAAGTTTTCCACAAGCATTGCTCTTGAAAGAAAAAAATATAGTTTTGAACCACGGCAAAGCAGCATAGAGAATTTGCCTCTCCCGATTAGCAAAAATTCCATGTTGGAATCACATGCAAGTCCGCTTCACAGGGTAGCGGGGGAGGAAATTTTTGGTGTCTTTGCCTCCCACAGCAAATCACCGACGAAGAAAATCGCGGGAATACGCCATTCCCTCACAAGTATTTGAAATTTCTATTTGATAACATAAAGAATCACATGCGTGATTCATGTTTTTTGTGTATTTTGCCTTTCGGATTTCCCCGATCCGAAAGCAGCATCATTACCTCAAAAAACATCTTATTCTGAAGAGGCACTCGTATGAATATAGTGCGACGCTTTACCCAAGCGGGAAAGAGCCCATTTGACCAATGTGAATACACAATGCGTTCATCGGTTTTACGCAATACCGATGGATCCACCGTATTTCAGATGGATAATATTGAAGTACCTTCTCTGTGGTCTCAAGTTGCCACGGATATTCTTGCACAAAAATATTTTCGTAAAGCCGGCATTCCGCAATTCGATGCAGATGGTACGCCACAATTGGATGATCAAGGAAATCAGGTCACTGGTCCTGAGACTTCCATTCGTCAGGTTGTTCATCGTCTTGCAGGTTGCTGGAGGCATTGGGGCGAGAAGCATGGATATTTCGATTCCAAAAAAGATGCGGAAGCATTTTACGATGAAATATCTTTTATGCTTCTCAAGCAGATGGCAGCGCCTAATTCACCGCAATGGTTTAATACCGGTTTGAATTTCGCTTATGGCATCACCGGCAATGCTCAGGGACATCATTATGTTGACCCCAAATCTGGCAAATTGACACTTTCACAAGATGCTTATTCACGTGCACAAGCGCATGCTTGCTTTATTCAATCAGTCAGTGATGATTTGGTGAATGAGGGGGGCATTTTCGATTTGGTCACTCGTGAAGCCCGCATCTTCAAATATGGCTCTGGCACAGGTTCGAACTTTTCGAATTTGCGTGGCAAGGGCGAGAAATTGTCCGGAGGAGGTAACTCTTCCGGCTTAATGAGTTTCCTCAAGATCTTCGACAGGGCGGCCGGAGCGATCAAATCAGGAGGAACCACAAGGCGTGCAGCCAAAATGGTGATTGTAGACATTGATCACCCGGACATAGAGGAGTTTATTGAATGGAAAGCTCGTGAAGAGGACAAAGTAGCATCCCTCGTTGCAGGCTCCAAGGTATCGTCCACATTTTTGAAAGCAATCGTTGATGAAGCCACAGCCAATGGCACCGATCGCAAAGTCAATGAACGCTTGAATACACTCATCCAAAATGCATTGCATCGCGGTGTACCAATGAGTTATATTCATCGAGTTCTTTCACTTGTTGAGCAAGGATTCACCTCGCTCAATTTTGAAACATTCGACACGCATTATGAATCAGAGGCATATATCACTGTAAGTGGTCAGAATTCCAATAATTCAGTACGCGTCACAAATGCATTCATGAATGCAGTTGAGAATGATGAAGATTGGAATCTCACATGGCGCACAAGCAAGGGCATTGCACGTACAGTGAAGGCACGCGATCTTTGGAATAAAATCAATCTCAGTGCTTGGAAATCAGCAGATCCCGGTTTGCAATATGACACCACCATCAATGAATGGCATACCTGTCCGGTTGATGGTCGAATCAATGGTTCCAATCCATGTTCTGAATACATGTTCCTTGATGATACAGCCTGCAATCTTGCAAGTCTGAATCTTGGTACATTCATTGATGAAGATGGGACTTTCCGCATTGATGATTTCCGTCATGCAACCAGATTATGGACCATCGTGCTTGAGATTTCAGTATTGATGGCGCATTTCCCTTCAAAGAATATCGCACAACGCAGCTATGATTTCCGTACGCTCGGTTTGGGTTATGCCAATCTCGGCACAATCCTCATGATCAATGGCATACCGTATGATTCACCGGAAGCATTGGCGATGTGTGGAGCTATCACTGCAATCATGACAGGCGAATCCTATGCCGCAAGTGCAGAAATGGCACGCGATGTCAATCCATTCCCACGTTATGAAGCAAATAAAGATCACATGCTCCGCGTGATTCGTAATCACAGGCTCGCAGCATATAATTCACCAAATGCCGATTATGAAGCATTGACAATTTTCCCTGTGGGAATAGATTCTACATTCGTTTCCGAAGAATTGATAGAAGCAGCACAGCAAGCATGGGATAAAGCGCTCGCACTCGGTGAAGAATTTGGTTATCGCAATGCACAAGTTTCAGTTATTGCCCCAACAGGTACGATCGGACTCGTGATGGATTGCGATACAACAGGCATTGAGCCGGATTTTGCAATCGTGAAATTCAAAAAATTGGCTGGTGGCGGATATTTCAAGATTGTGAATCAATCTGTGCATAAGGCATTGGTGAATCTTGGTTATTCCGAATCACAAATCGAAGACATCGAAAAATATTGCAAAGGACATGGCACATTGATTGGATGTCCCGGAATCAATAAGCAAAGTCTGAAAGAAAAAGGCTTCACCGATGAAAAAATTGAAGCCGTAGAAAGTCAATTGGACAATGTATTTGATGTCAAATTCGCATTCAACAAATGGACATTCGGCGAGGAATTCTGCAAGTCTCTTGGCTTCACCGATGAACAACTCAATGATTATTCCTTTGACATGCTCAAAGAATTAGGTTTCAGCAAAGATCAAATTGAAATGGCAAATGATTTCATCTGTGGAACAATGACCATTGAAGGTGCACCACATCTCAAAGATGAGCATCTTGCAATTTTTGATTGCGCAAACAAATGCGGTAAAAAAGGTAAGCGCTATATTCAACACATGGCACATGTTCGCATGATGGCAGCTGCACAACCTTTCATTTCCGGTGCGATTTCCAAGACCGTGAATATGCCGGCTGAAGCAAAAGTCAATGAAATCGGCGAAGTGTATCACGAAGCTTGGAAAACAGGCGTAAAGGCAATTGCACTTTATCGTGATGGCTCCAAATTGTCACAACCACTCAATGCATCCAATGATGAAGATCTCGATGAGGTAATAGTATTGGGTGATGAACATACTCTCGATGAAACACTCGGTCCCAAAGATGTACAAGAACGCATCGTTGAGAGAGTATATCACAGAGCAGAACGAAGAAGATTACCCAAAAAGCGTCGTGGATTCGTTCGTGAAGGGAATGTTGGTGGACACAAAGTATTCCTTCGCACAGGCGAATTCGAAGATGGAACACTCGGAGAAATCTTCATCGACATGTACAAAGAAGGTGCTTCATTTAAAGGACTGTTAAATTGCTTTGCAGTATTGGCTTCAAAAGCATTGCAATATGGAATTCCACTCGAAGAATTGGTTGATACATTCACCTTTACTCGTTTTGAACCCGCAGGTCCAGTCCAAGGTCATGATGCAATCAAGAATGCAACATCAGTGCTCGATTATATCTTCCGTTCACTCGGTTATGATTATTTGAATCGCACGGACTTTGTTCATGTGCAAGCAGTTGATGAAGTTGCCAAAACAACTTCACCTGCAGGTAATCCTATGATCACTGCAAAAGCAAATAAGAAAGTGATTGAAGTCACTGAACCCGAGATGGCAAGCGCTGTCGCAAAAGTGAAAGTTGCAGCCGGTAATGGAACACAGAAAGTGTTCGAAGCCAAAGCAAAAGGCTATACAGGCGAGCAATGTTCAACATGCAGTTCCATGCGCGTCAAGAGAAATGGTTCATGTACTGTTTGTGAAGATTGCGGAACGACAAGCGGCTGCTCATAAAAAAGTATGACATATTTCGAATGTAAGCCCTGATGAATATCAGGGCTTTTTTGTAGTATCATCATGAAACAATCATTCGATCCTAAAACAGTTGATTATATACTCCCGGAAGATCGCATAGCAGTCTATCCATTGCCGGAAAGGGATCAGAGCAAATTATTGATTGCTCCAAAAGATGGAGGAGCATTCATTCATCGTCACTTTTATGATATTCCCGAATTTCTCCCTGAACATTCACTCATGTTCGTGAATGTTTCCAAAGTGATTCATGCCCGCATTCCTTGCTTGAAAGAAACCGGCGGCTTTGCAGAAGTACTTCTCACGGAGCCAAGTAATGGAGGTGCTGCAGATGCAATGATGCATATCGGTATTAGCAAATGGAATTGTATCATCGGAGGAAAAAAAATATCCACCGGAATGATACTATCAACAATGGATCAAGTGCATCATCTCAGAATTCATGTATTGGAAAAATCAGGCATGGATGCCGTGATTTCATTGGAATGGAATGGTGATGTGACGCTTGCTCATATCTTGGAAGAAATCGGGAAAATCCCACTTCCGCCATATCTTAATAGAGAAGCAGAAGAATCCGATGAAGAACGATATCAAACGGTATATGCAAAAGAAGATGGATCTGTGGCAGCACCAACAGCAGGTTTACACTTTACGGATAATGTGATCAATCGATTGAAAGAACAGCATATAGCAATCGAAGAAGTGACATTGCATGTTGGACTTGGCACATTCAAACCATTCGATGCCGAAGCAGTTGAAGATTTTTCCATGCATTCTGAAAGAATCATAGTAAGAAAGGAAGTCATAAAGCATACACGCGATTTCTTTTTGCAAGAGCAAAGAGGAGCTTGCATTGCAGTTGGCACTACATCTTGCAGGACAATGGAATCGCTGTATTGGTTTGGTGTTGGATTGATGAATCCAGACTTTCCGGCTTGGAAATCAGGTGAGTTTTGTCTTGGACAATGGGATGTATATGACTTATTCGAACATGCTGTTACACCACAAGATTCATATTCTGCCATCTTGCGATGGATGGAGCATCACAAGTTGCAAACAATTGAAGGCGAAACTCAGTTGATGATTGTACCAGGTTATCAATGGGGATTGATAGAAGGATTAATCACGAATTTTCATCAACCTGAAAGTACATTACTCTTTTTGGTTTCATCATTTTTGGGAATCGAGAGATGGAAAGCAGCATATCAAAGCGCTCTTGACAATGACTATCGATTTCTAAGTTATGGTGATTCTTCCCTATTGTGGCATTAATCAAGAATATTGTCCATTCAAGAATAACTCAACTTCCAATACATCCTGTTCAGAACCCATAAATGCCTGAGATCTCTGATGTATGTCAGTGGGTATGATATCCAAAATTCTATTGATGCCATCACTTGCTCTACCACCCGCTTGTTCAATAATCATTGCAAGAGGATTTAACTCATAAAGCAATCGCAATTTGCCGGTTGGGTGTTTTGCATCGGCGGGATACATAAAGATTCCACCATAATGCAGCGTGCGATGAATATCAGCAACGGCAGTTCCAATATATCGTAATGAATATTGTTTGCCGGAAGGATGTTGTTTCAAGTGATCGATATATCGTTTCATGCCATCAGACCACAAAGAATAATTACCTTCATTCACGCTATAGATTTTCCCTTGCTTTGGCATGCGCACTTTTTCATGTGTGAGAAGAAAATCACCAATGGTTTGATCATAGGTAAACACATCAACACCATGACCGGAAGTATAAACCAAAGTCGTTGCACTTCCATAGCACGCGTATCCGGCAGCAACTTGCTTATAGCCCGGTTGCAATACATCACGTTCATCACCATCTTCGATTGATTGCGGATCCAATCGTCTATAGATTGAGAAGATAGTGCCGATTGTTGTGTTCACATCGATATTGGAAGAGCCATCAAGCGGATCAAAGAGAAGAACATATTTACCTTTGGCATATTCATCGGGAATTTTGATGATGCCATCAGATTCTTCAGAAGCCATCACGCAGAGATGTCCACCATGATCCATTGCTCTGAAGATCACTTCATTTGCAAATTCATCAAGCTTTTTGACAGTTTCGCCATGAATATTCATGGAATCCGTGATTCCGAGAATATCATTCAAACCCGCTCTTCTCACATCGCGGGCAATGATTCTCAGGGCAAGAGTCAAATCTCTCAATAATCGTGAATATTCCCCGGTTGCAGACGGATGATACTGTTGCTCCTCGGCAATATGCCGTTCAATGGTCACAAGCCGAGACACCTTGATAAATGACATTGTACTTCCACCAAAACAAAAGTCTTTAGTATGGCATCGTTAAGTTTTAATTTGCAACTTCAATGCCTACATTGAATCGAAAATTACCAATCCGATGCTTGATTGCAAAGGAGAAGAATCATTCTGACAAATAATTCATCAACTGCTCATGGCAAAGCACATGGAACGTCAATCAGACATCGTAAGCTCACAGCGCAGTCATGAGGAAGAACATGACATTACATTGCGTCCTTCCTCATTTGACGATTTCACTGGTCAGGCAAAAATCGTGGATAATTTGAAGGTATTCATTGCTGCCGCAAGAAATCGCGGTGAGGCATTGGATCATGTACTTTTGACCGGTCCTCCTGGTTTAGGTAAAACCACACTCAGTCATATCATAGCCCATGAAATGCGAGCAGAGATTAAAACAACATCCGGACCTGTTTTGGAGAAGCCCGGTGATCTTGCAGGTTTATTGACAAATCTCAAAGAAGGGGATATTTTATTCATTGATGAGATTCACAGACTTTCTCCTGTGATTGAAGAATATTTGTATTCTGCGATGGAAGACTATGTGCTCGATATCATGATTGAGTCTGGTCCGGCGGCAAGATCCGTTCAAATCACCATACCACGATTCACATTGGTTGGTGCCACAACTAGAGCCGGATTGCTAACCGCTCCTCTTCGTTCTCGTTTTGGCGTTGTGAGTAGATTGGATTATTATTCCCATGAAGATCTCTATCATGTCATTGTGCGTTCTGCAGGAATTCTGAATGTTCCAATTGATGAAGAAGGAGCTCATGAAATTTCCCGTAGATCACGAGGTACCCCGCGCATTGCAAATAGATTATTGAGAAGAACAAGAGACTTTGCCGAGATAAAAGGCAAAGGAACAATCACAAAAGAAATTGCTCATATAGCTTTATCTGCATTGGAAGTGGATGAATATGGTTTGGATGAAATGGACAAGCGCATTTTGCTTGCCATCATCGACAAATTCAATGGAGGCCCGGTTGGAGTTGGCACTTTGGCAGTAGCCGTTGGAGAAGAAGCCGGAACATTGGAGGAAGTATATGAACCATTTTTGATTCAACAAGGATTTCTTCAGAGAACACAAAGAGGTCGTGAGGCAACTGCTTTATGTTATAAGCATTTTGGAAAAGAGGGTCGATCAGATCAAGCTTTGTTTGATTGATCAACCCTGATTTCGCGATTTACTTTGCTAATTCTTGCTCAATTGCTTTCATCAATTCATCTGACATTGGATCTACGCCGGATTTGAAGCGCTTCACGACTTTTCCTTCTTTATCAACAAGAAATTTTTCAAAGTTCCATCCAACTTCACCTGACAAATCACCATTGCCACCGCCGGAAGTAAGGAATGCATACAATGGATGTTTATCTGATCCCTTTACAGAGATTTTTTCAAACATGTCGAAAGTCACATTGAATTTTGTTGAGCAGAATTCTTTGATTTCTTGATTTGTGCCCGGCTCTTGTCCGCCAAAATTGTTTGCCGGAAAACCCAAGATGCTCAATCCTTTTGCAGCCATTGATGTATGCAATGCCTCAAGATTTGCGTATTGTCTTGTATAACCACACTGCGATGCAACATTGACGATGAGAACAACTTTACCTCGATAATTAGATAAAGGTGTCGCAACACCATCAATATTCTTCATCGTAAACTGATGAATGGAACCGCCCTTTGTTGTTCGTTCTTCTGCAGTGCAACCAATAGTTGACATAATCATTACTCCGAAAGATGCGAGGAGCATCGAAAATTTGATGACATTTTGCATGATCTGATTGTATGAAAGTGAATGATACATTTAGAACGATTCCCTTCATGAATCAGTTCCAATAAAAAACCCGTCAATTGACGGGTTACTTTTTCTTATTATCTGGTGGTTGTTTCAAGAATATCTTCAATAAGGATTCCACCTCTGCCTTTGAGGCATCTTGCGTTCCTCCACCAAACATCGAAAATATTCCGGCTTCCTGTCCACCTGCAGTTGTTTGCTCTCGTTCATCTTCCTTGGGTGAGAAAATCAACATGATTGCATACACAATCAAGAGAATGAACTCCAAACTAAGGGCAAAGAGAATGATTGAAGGTTCGCTTGATGGTATGAATTTCAGACCACGAATACCAATGATAATGATTAGCACAGCCGCACCCATATATACCATTCCAAGAATTGCATTTGAATATTGAATGGAAAAATATGAGCGCATGTAAAATTGCAAAGCCACTTGCGTACGAATGAACGATTCAAAAGGACTTGTTGCTTCCTGCCATAACAAGGCACCTTGCAAATTCTTCATTTCATCAACTGAAATTTTATATTCTTTTGCGAGATCATGCAAATCACGAATATCAGCGTCGACTACTCTCTTGCGTAATTCCAAGATTTCTGCATCAGTGTGTTCACCATATAAAGAAATAGAAATCGTATCAAGCATATTCATGATTTCTCTTTGAATCTTTTGTCGCAATAATCCTATGCTTTTGGGCAGGAATGACACAACATAAGAACTGATTGCAACTCCTATGAAAAGAATCAAAGGCAATAAAGCAAGGGTAGGATTGAATAAATATCTTGCAATACGCATTTTGTTTGGCTCATTCTCCATCCCGGCTATACGCTCAACTATTCCCCAATTGGTAAAAAGATTTGTCACGATTTCATCTTTGGGAGCACCTTCCGCAATGCGATATTCAAGCACTTCTCCATCGGAAGCAACATCGGCATGCATGAAGCTTGTGAAGAATACATCCATGAGTGGCATTGCAATCACGATATGCAAGAATGACACAACAGATACTATCATTGCCGCATACACAATGTATTGCAAGGTTGTATGCTTGCTCAACTCGAAATATTCCTTTCGAGAAGCGGCTGCTTGAATTTCAGGTACTATGTCTATTTCTTGTTCAGCCATCACTCACTGTAGAATCAATAAATATGGGAGGTCAAAATAAAAAAAGGACATGATATGATCATGTCCTTTCAATAATTTTCATGATATGTTAACGCACATCTTGGCTCACAAATGGCATCAATGCCAAATGGCGAGCATATTTGATCGCAAGAGCAATCTGACGCTGCTGAATTGCTGTCACACCTGTGATACGACGAGGAAGAATCTTGCCCTGATCATTGATGAAACGTTGCAATGCCTTTGGTTCCAAATAATCAATCACACGGCTTTGACCCATTGGATTGACTTTTTTCTTTGTAACGGTTCTCTTATTGCGATTACCGGCCAAAAATGGATTATTGACCGCATTCAATGGTTGTTGTCTCATGATTATCCTTCCTTGGCTGGTTGAGTTTTCATTGCCTTTGTTTTTTCAAAGCGCTTATTGAAACGCTCCACGCGTCCCGCTGTGTCAACAAGCATTTGCTTGCCGGTGAAAAAAGGATGGCTCTTGGAATCAATCTCAAGCACCATGCGATCGCTTTTATAACAGGAACGAGTATGATAGACTGTACCGTCTGTCATGACAATCTCAACCTGATGATAATAGGGATGAAGATTCTTTTTCATGTGATTATCTGTTAATGTCAATTTTATCAACTTCTGACAAGTCCCCGACTCTTACAAAGCGTTCGAGGTATTTCATATTGCCTTTCTCGGTGTGATAAGGCTTGATGACGCGAACATTGATGAATGAGGCAGCTGCCTTCTTGCTCATCTTATCGCCGAATGTCTGCTTCTTTGCCATGTGTATTCTGCAGAGAAAAATGTAAACAACAGGATTGCAAATGTACGGGTATTTCTTGAATTGACAAAAAGAAAAATTATAAGGTACCCGTGCTTCCGAAACCTCCCGCTCCTCGTTCGGTTGAAGAAAGTTCGCTTACTTGCTCCCATTTGACTGTTTCATATCTAGCAATCACCAATTGCGCAATGCGTTCACCTGGCTGAATAGCATACACTTGTTTGCCTGAATTTGCAAGGATAACCTTGATTTCACCTCGATAATCGGAATCAATTGTTCCGGGTGCATTTAGTGCAAAAATTCCGTGCTTAGCCGCCAAACCACTACGGGAGCGGACTTGACATTCAAATCCTTGAGGCAATGCAATTGCAATCCCCGTTGGTATGAGTGCTATTGCTCCTGGTTCCAGATTCCATGGCTCGATGATTGCAGCAGTGATATCCATGCCTGCTGAACCTTCAGTTGCATAAAATGGCAAAGTGCCGGCCACATCTCCGCATTGCATGATTTGAACTTTCAGCATTACTGTTTCCTCATGGTAAAAAAAAAGCCCCGATGCTGTGATGTGCATTGGGGCCGGTATGTTCTGGGGTGAATTAGGCGGTGGGATAAACCGATACTTTGAGGCGCGTTTTATCTTTGCGCTCAAATTTTACCACTCCGTCAACCAAGGAGAACAAGGTATAATCCTTGCCCAATCCAACATTGTTTCCCGGATGAAATCTTGTTCCACATTGGCGTACGAGGATATTACCTGCTGAAACGATTTGACCACCAAAGCGCTTTACACCACGTCGTTTGGAATTTGAGTCACGGCCGTTCTTGGTAGATCCGGCCCCTTTTTTGTGTGCCATTCTATAACTCCTTTATCCGAGCTTAATATCGTTGATTTTAATTTGTGTATAGTGCTGACGATGTCCATTCAATTTGCGATAACCTTTACGACGCTTTTTCTTGAACACAAGAATTTTGTCGCCTTTGCCATGCGCAAGGACAGTTGCCTTGACCGATCCACTGAGATAGGGATTTCCGATCGAAACATTTGATTCTTCGCCGCCAAGAAGGATATTTCCAAATTCGACGCTTGAGCCAACTTCAGCATCCAACAAAGGAACTGTAAGTGTGTCAGAAGGTCTGACGGTAAATTGTTGGGCGGCTATTTCTACTACAGCAAACATACATGATCAGTCGATGAATTAATGAACTGTTCTCTCATAATGAGAACTGCGAAAATAGGAGATTTTGGGTATTCTCACAAGAAAAAGTTTTGAAGTGAGGTTTCAGACACTCAAGTCAAGCGCGGCAAAAATTCCGCGAGCAATGCAATCAGGAGCATATTTTAGGCGTTCATGGCATTCATCGTTGATTATTGCCATTATCGACTCTGCATCTCCTCCAAATATGAGTATTGCATGTTTTGGGAATGCTTGCAGGCATTGATGAATTGCCCCTGAAATGGCTGATGAAATTCCTGCATGCATTGCTTCATTCGTGGAAGCTCCAATGATGGATAGTGTTGATTGCGGAGCAAGTTGTGGCAGTCCCGCGGTTTGCATACCGAGTGTTTTATACATGGTGGTAAACCCCGGAAGGATTGCTCCGCCCAAGCATGTGCCATGTTCATCCAAAACATTATAGGTAATCGCAGTTCCGCAATCTATGGTAATGAGTGGCGGATTGACAATGTGCATTGCACCGAATAAACCATGCATGCGATCTTCACCCATTCCGCTTACAAGAGAGAAGTTGATATTGCTCGAACATTGCAAAAGAGATTTAGTGCGAATGCTTGTGCAATGTTGTTCATCAAGAAGTTCTGTGAATTGTTGGTCCATCGAGGGGTTCACTGATGAGATTCCGATGATGCAATCTTCACCTTGAGCATATTCCTTCATGATGCGAAGAATTTCCTCATCCCAATCATGCGATGAATATGCAAAAGCCCCCAAAAATTGAGGGCCTTGCGCATAGCATTTCACGCGCGAATTTCCGAAATCAAGTGCAAATCGTATCATGCAATTTTTGGCGGTGGTTCCATGACGGAGCCGCATTGTTTGCAAGTGCGATGCTCAATGGAGCCATAGAATCGTTCGAAAATCGGAGGCAATTGTTTCACGATATCATTGACGGGAATAAATTCTTCATAGAGTTTTGATGTGCATGATTCACAGAACCACATAAAGCCATCGAGTTCATTGTCAAGTCTTTTGCGCTCCATCACAAGTCCTACAGTATTTGGACCTCTTTGAGGAGAATGAGGAGTGCGTGGCGGAAGTAAAAAGATGTCACCTTCTTTAATGTGGATGTCTCTTTGTTTTCCTTCATCGATGATTTTGACCGTGATTTCACCTTCTAATTGATAGAAGAATTCTTCTCCTTCATTATAGTGATAATCTTTGCGAGAGTTTGGACCTCCAACAACCATCACGATGAATTCTGTGTCTTGATATACGGTTGCATTTCCTACAGGAGGTTTCAGCAAATGTCGATGTTCATCGATCCACGTTTTGAAATTAAATGCGCTTTGTATTGCCATGAGACACCTACATATTCATTGAAAATACTCTGACGAAACTACAAAAAATCTTGAGATTGCACTTGACTCAACCTTCAAATCGCTCTATGGAGGAAATTCCTTTGATTTTGCGAAATCTGTCAAAAATGCGATGAAGGTGTTCGGTGTTTTTTACGAAAATCGTCACCAAACCTTTGAAATGCGTTCCTGCTGCATTGATATTGACACTTCGGATATTTGTATTGTTATATCCGACAATTGCATTGGTAATATCATTGAGCAATCCGGGTCTGTCTTCACCTTCAAGAGAAATTGCGGCAAGATACTCACCTTCCTGTACGGATGCCCATTGTAAAGACATAATCCGACCATCTCTTTTCTCGATGAGATCTGCTATGTTTTTGCATGTTTTGCGATGAACACGGATGCCGGTTCCTGTAGATACAAGACCAATGATATGATCACCCGGGACGGGATTACAGCATTTCGCATAATCATATAATATTCCTTTTGAAGTTTCGGGGCTGCCGATGATGAACACACCATTATCGGTATCCCCACGAACAGCTTTATACACTTCATCTGTGGAATATTCACTTTGTTGTTGATCTTGTTCACGGGCGCCGGGTTTAACTTTTTCTTTTATGAGAGCAATTGTCAAATCGAGATTTGCTTCACCGGTTGCAAGTTTGTGATAAAAATCACCACGATGTTCGAAACGCAAAGAAAGGACGATTTTTTCTAGCTGATCTTCATCAATGTGAAGTCCTGCTTTTCTGGATTTTTTCTCCCATAATTCTTTCCCCTCTGCAGTCAATTTTCTCTTTTCTTCATTGAGATATTTCTTAATTCCTTGCTTTGCCTTATGTGTAACTATAAAGCGTTCCCAATCGCGATTTGGTGATTGATTCTTGGAGGTGATGATTTCTACTTGATCTCCATTTTGCAATTTATAATCAAGTGAAACAATTCTACCATTCACTTTTGCACCAATGCAATGCAAACCAATTGCTGAGTGAATATCAAATGCAAAATCTATTGGAGTTGAATTCATCGGAAGCACACGCAATTCACCTTTTGGTGTAAATACTTGTAATTCTTGTTGATACAAATTCAATCGGAAACTCTCAAGCAATTGCTGAACGGCCTCATCGCCACCGCCGGCATTGTCAAACACATCGCGCATCCAATTTGCCCACTCTTCAAGGTCTTTATTGCCGAATGTGATTTTCTTCCCAAGTGATTCAGCTTTATAATTAAAATGAGCGGCAACTCCTTTTTCCGCTATTTCATGCATTGTCCGCGTGCGAATTTGAACTTCCACTCTTTTTCCATCATTGCCAATCACTGTGGTATGGAGAGATTGATAATTATTCTTTTTCGGGACAGAGATATAATCCTTAAAGCGTTCCGGAACCGGAGTGTAGATTTCCGAAACTATACCATACACAAAGAAACATTCATTTTTGTCATCGGTGTCGAGAATGATTCTGATTGCAAACAAATCATACAATTCATCAATGCGCTTTTCTTGCATGCGCATTTTATTATAAATGGAATAAATGTGTTTTGGTCTGCCCGATATCTCGAATTTAATGTGATTTGCTCGTAATCGTTCTTCGATTGGTGAGATAAATCCATTGATGAAATCTTCTCGTTCTTTTCTAGTACTTTTTAAACCCGATTTCACTTCATCATAATGTTTTTTATCGAGATACTTAAATGCCAGGTCTTCCATTTCCCATTTGATTGAACCAAGGCCAAATCGATGTGCAAAAGGGGCATAAATCTCCATCGTTTCTTTGGCGATTCGCTTTTGACTATCAGGATTAAGATGATCCAGTGTCCGCATATTATGCAAGCGATCTGCGAATTTGATAAGGATGACACGAACATCATTGACTAGCGAAAGCAAAAGTTTGCGATAACTTTCAGCTCTTGTGATTTCTTTGCTTTTTGAGATATCTCGAGTTTTCGTTACACCATCAACAATTTCTGCGATGGTATCACCAAAATCTTTACGAAGATCCGAAAGAGAAACTCTTGGTTCATGATCTTCTACCACATCATGCAAAAGGGCAGCAGCCACTGAAATATCATCCAATGTGATTTCCCTGACAACGATAAGAGCAGTAGCCAAAAGATGGGAATAATATGGTCTGCCGTCTGCTCTTGTGTCATTTTTATGAATTTCGACGCAGAATCGAAATGCCTTTGTAATCAGCTCTTCATCAACTTTGGAGAGCATGCGATTACATTCAGACAAAAGCAATTGCAGATCCGCTTCCGGATCTTTGCCTAATTCTTTTTCTTCTATGTTGTTCTGAGTTTTCATGCACTATGGAATGAATTCATAAACTATCAATCTTCAAATAAACCATCATCTCTATATAACATGAGAATGGCATGTTGTGGTACGATCACATAATTCTGATCATTGAAATTGATGGTGATTGCTTGCTTTCGTAAAAACACTGCAAGATCACCTGTTTTTGCCTGTAAAGGAATATAACGAACATGTTCTTGTTCATTCTGTTTCCATGGTTCATCATCTGAATTCGAGGGCATGGGAAATCCCGGGCCAACTTTCAGAACATATCCACTTGCGGCTGGTTCTTGTTCTTCAATGCCAGGTGGCAAAAACAATCCCGAGCGAGTTTGGTCATCTTCGGGTCGAGGTCTAATCAATACTCTATCGCCAACGATTCTGATGCGGTCAAATTCATGTATGTCCAGTATCATGTCAAAAATTTATGGATAATGTGATGAATGATTTTATCTCCTCAGATTCAAGTATCAGTGTATCTTCATTGTCTGACATGGCTCGATATAAAAGACATTTGGCAACAGTTTCGGCTTGTATTGGTTTGAATGCCTTCATTGGTCCAATAAAAAGGAATGGAAACAAAGTACTTGCCAACATTCCTATTTTTTCTCCTAATCTGAATTCTCTTCTTTTGCCGAGCAATAAAGAAGGTCTCAGAATCGTAATGCGCGAAAATGAATGAAATCGAATTTCAGCTTCTGCTCTTCCTTTGCATTGCAAATAAAATGTAGAGCCTTCTACAGATGCTTGAATAGAACTCACATAATGGAATCCGGAATATTGTAATTCAGAACATGCATGAGCAAGTTCCCTTATGATTCCAACATCGGTTTTTTCGAATGCCTCTTTGCTTCCCGCTTTTGCAATTGTCGTACCAATGCAACAAATCATTTCCGATCCATCTTGCAATGCCTTTCTTAATGCTGATCGATCATAGAAGTCTTCAATCAAACGAAATTCCACCCCTTTTGGCAATGGAAATTGAGGCTGTTTTCTAGCAAGAATGATCAACTTTGCATTTCTGTGAATTGAAAACAAATTGATGAATTCTTCGCCAATCAATCCGGTTGCACCTGTTAAAATCAATGTTCTCATGCTTCACTTTCCGAGATAAGTGATTCCATTTTTGACCTAAGCTGTTCAGGTAATTTCATTGCTTTTTTGGTATGCTTATCTACGGAAACGATTGTACATGAACCATCTCCCAAGACCAGTCCGTCTTTTTGTACGGCAAAACGCAAACGAAGTGAAGCGCCGCCTATTGCTTCAGGCCAGCATGAAATCGTGAGAAGATCATCTATATGTGCCGGTGCATGAAAATCACAGGAAAAGTTCACACGCAGCATCCATACCCCAAGTTCTTCAAATTGGGTATTGGTATAGGGGAATCCAACTTTCCTGAACAATTCGGTTTCACCGATCTCAAATAAGCGGACATATTGTCCGAAATACATGATACCCGCTGCATCCAAATCGCTCCAGCGAATTCGTTCTTCGGCTTTAACGGCATATTGGGGAATTTGAACTACTTCTTTCTTGTTCATGTATCAATCCTTATTGAACTAGGCGGAATTTATGCAATTCCGACCTTTTGTGCATTGGCAAATGCATAGTTTTGCAAAGATGTCACTTCATAAACCAGAATATCAAAGCCATGGAAGAGCAATCACATCAGCATCAAGAACCCAAAGATCATGGACAACATATACCCAAACCCAAATGGGCTTGGAAAGCCATCTATGTGTTTTTGGTCATTTTGGGTCTCTCAAGTGGCATCATAGGTTTGGTGTACAGACAATTGCCTAAAAAGAGCGAGGTGCTTGCCAAGCGAAAAATACCCAAGATTCGCAGCGTTTATGCTCTGATCTTATCTCCTATTTCGATTGCAAAGGCGGATTCCATATCTCGAGCCATCAAAAAAGACATCGGCAAGGACTCAATACGGGTGAAAATGGTTGTTGGTGGAACAGCAGTGTATAAACATTGCACTTCTGCCGATGAATTTCGAAGATTGATTGATACAGCCGCGGTAAGAGCGCGGGCAGCGGATATTGAGATTCAGAATTTACTTCATAGCAAAATTGTTGACATCATCACTTCCGATACTTTACCTGCCAGAATGTATGTCATTGGCTCTGCACCGGCAATGCCCGCAGAAGAATTGCGCATGAGAATGCAATCCACCGTAGAATATTTAGACATGCGAAATCGTGAAATGGGGAGGCTTACAATCGTTAATGCCTTGGAACCCAAAAATAGTAATCAAAATCTCGTCTATCTTGATTTTTACAAAAGAGTGGGAATCGAAGTGGAAGAGTAATACAATCCACTGCTTACATGGGGAATTGGGGCGGAAAGTTTCGTATCTTTGAGTATTGGAATTGTTGTTTTGCAGCAATATCTATCAAGCTTGAAATGATTTACAAAAAATCAACAGTTTTCTCTCCCAATTGCAGTACTTTACATGAACAAAACCATTTTCTATTTTTTGTGCATTGTTTGCCTTGTTAATGCATTGCCAGGTACTGTCTTTTCTCAAAACTACTGGACTCAAACCGCGCCTTATCCATTTGATGCGGGGGCAGTGGTTCCTTCTTTTATAATAACTGTTACCAAGTCTGGACATTATTTAGCAGGAACCGGTGATGGAGCAGGAATTTATCGTTCCACCAATCAGGGTCAGACATGGGTGCAAAGCAATGGCACATCATGGTATTCGCATTGTGTTTCCTATGCAATTTCTGAACAAGGAACAATCTTCGCCGGAATGAATAGATTGGTTGATGCAAAAGATTCAAGCTGGATTTTGGCATCAACAAATGGTGGAGTTAGTTTTACTAAGAGATCATTTCCCAATATTCGCATCGTGCGTTTATATGCCGGAAAGCAAGGTCGATTATTTGCCACCACCGACAAAGGAATCTATCGTTCCACCGATGATGGAATGTCATGGACAAAAACTTCCAATGGTATACCTAATGCCGTGGTAAATGACATCGTGGATCATTCTTCCGGTATATATGCCGCTGTTGAAGGTGAAGGTATATTCATCTCAGCTGATGGTGGTTTGAATTGGAAGGATGCAGATGCAGGTGTGTATATGCAATTCACGAGAGACCTGGCAATTCTTCCTGATGAGTCCATTGCATGTGCAACGCAGTATGGAGCATTTCGCACAAAAGATGGAAAAGAATGGTCTATATATTTTGGGAATGGTACAGATCAATTGCCAATGCAAACAGTTTTTGGAACAGGAACATCGCTCTATGTTGGCTTGAATGGTTCTGCTGGATATGTTTCCAATGATGATGGAAGAACATGGGCTCAATTGCTCTCTGGATTTAAGAGCACGGTTGTGAATGCATTTGCAATTGATTCAACCGGAAAAATTCTTGCAGCAACGAATACGGGAATATTCAAACAAACACCTGATCAATATGGTTTATTGGCGATGTCAACCTCGCTCATTGAATTTCCCGAAACAAATCAAGGATCAACTGTCAAAGAAACGGTGATTGTTTCAAATGCCGGCAATGCAGCACTTACAATCAAAAGCATACAAACATCCGGTTATGAATCTTCGGAGTTTAGAGTTGCGACACCGATTGCAAATAAGATTCTTCAACCGAATGACACAATGCATCTTCATGTGATTTTTGAACCAAAAGGATCAGGCAAAAGACAAACCGATTTGCAATTCACAATGGAAAACAATTTCAGTTCTTCTGATCATATCATTCTTGAAGGAATGGGAAATGCAGCAAGTTCCGTGAATGATGATTCAAATGAATTTACTCATGTATATGCTCAAGGCAATAGCATCATTGCTGAATTGAATGGTGGGAAGATTGTCGGTGCATATTCACTCATGGGTGAATCAATAGAACAATACAAGCGCATTCAAACACATAGTTTTCAATGGAATAATCTCATTCCCGGATTATATGTCATATTGATGGAAAATGCCGGGAATATCACACCATATCCCATCATCATTCATTGATGAAGATATGAATTACGGGGATTTCCCCGGAAAGAACAGTCAGCATGAAATCATTTTGGGAAGTGCCGATCATAGTCGTGGATGTTGAAACAACAGGTCACGATGCCGAGGATCATCGCATCATGGAAATTGCATGTGTGGTGATTCAAGGCGGAGAAATCGTCAAAGAATTTTCTGAACTGATCAATCCACATCAATTCATACCGCCATTTATCGAACAAATGACGGGCATCAGTAATGCAATGGCCGCAAATGGTGCGCGTGCTGAAGACATCATGCCAACCGTTTCTGAGATTCTTGCAATGCCGGGAGCTATTTTTGCGGCACACAATGTTAGCTTCGATTGGAATTTCATTCAACGATCGCTTCGAAGATTGAATTTATCCATTCCTATCATTCCCCAATTGTGTACCTGTAAATTGGCAAGAAGGATTTTACCAAAAGCTCTCAAAAAAAACGTTGGAGCTGTAGCCTCACATTTTGGCATTCACATTAAAGATCGACATCGAGCACTTGGTGATGCAAAGGCAACGGCACAGTTTCTGTTGCAGTTTTTAGAAATGCTTGAAAGCGAATATGACATCGAAACAACCGATGAATTATTACGATTTCAAAATAAGCGCATTGAGCAGTTTCATACTCCTCCGGCGGCAATCAAAAGAGTGGAATCCACACTTGCCACATTACCTGAAGAGCCGGGGATTTATCGCATGTTGGACAAAGATCAGAACATACTCTATATCGGAAAGGCAAAAAATTTACGCGAGCGTGTTCGCACATATTTTCAAGCAGGTGCACAGCATCCGCAGAAAATTGCACGCATGGTCAAGCAAGTGCATGCAATTCACCATGAAGTGACAGGCACCGAACTTGCGGCATTGCTCATGGAATCCAAAGAGATCAAGCGCATAAAGCCACAATTCAATACCGCAAGCAAGAAAATGCGCCGATTTCCTTTTTTGCGATTGAATGTCAATGATGATTTTCCACGATTGGAATGGTCTTCTACAATAAGCAATGATGGAGCAGAATATTTTGGACCATTCAGAAGCGGAACGCTTGCTCGTGAGGTTGTTGAGACAGTGTACAAATCATTTGGTTTGAGACAATGCACGGAAATACTCAAGCCATCAATAGAAAAGCAGCCATGCTTTTATCATCAAATTAAAAGATGTGGTGCACCTTGTGCGATGCTACAATCACAGGAAGAATATTTGCATGAAGTTGCGAGAGCCAGACATTTTCTGAGTGGTTCCAGCGGCGGTTTGCTTGAGCGCATGGAAGAAGAGATGAATCTCGAAGCCGAGGCATTGCGTTTTGAGAATGCGGCGATGTTGCGCAATCGATTGACAGAACTTCGCAGATTATTCGATCGTAGAGCTGAAGTTTCCACATCAGTCACTCATAATAATACAATCATCATTTTGGATGCGAATGCTCGAGAAAAGACTGTCGAAGTATTTTTCATAAGAGCAGGCAAATTAGCACATCAAGAAATCATCGGAAGAAAATCAGATCTCTCCAGATTTCATCTCATGATGGAAGAGTTATATTATGCATCGGATAGTGGTCCGGTGAATGACATAGTCGAGCGGATGGATCCATTGGAAATCGATGAAATTCAAATCATCACCTCATGGATTCACAAACATGCTTCACATGCAACGATACTCTATGTTGAACATCGTTCAGTTGAAGCATTGAAGAATGAGTTTTCAAAGGCAATACGCAATACTCATGCAGAGGTCATTGATATGCCAAATGAATACAGTCAATTGTCTTGTTCCATTGATGTCTGAAAAGAGCAATCATGCAAAGACTGCTTGAATTTCTATACAGATTTAAAGAATACTCCGCCCTGAGCGCCCTTACGATTGTATCATTTATCATGATGAATCTTGGTAATACCACTGATTTGGGAGGATATAGATCCATCGTGGTAGGTGGCATTGGTTGGATGCAAAGTGCTTTTTCATGGATTCCAAATCCAATTGCATTGAAGAATGAAAATGCCGCTTTGCGTGAACTCAATTTGCAATTGAGTGATGAAAGAGCAAAGATTAGACAATCAATCATAGAAAATGCAAAACTTCGGAAAATGCTTGAGTTTAAGAAAGCTTCTACCACTCCGCTCATAACCGCCGACATCGTAGGAAAAACAACAACTGAAGCGCGTAATTATGCAACAATCAATCGTGGCAAAAAGGATGGTGTCGAAGTTGGAATGCCGGTTGTCACAGATGCCGGATTGGTTGGACTTGTTGTTGGTACCAGCGATGGATATTCGGTTATTCGATTGCTGATAAATCGAGAAAGCAGAATTGCCGGAAAAATTCAACGCTCGCGAATAGACGGAATACTCATTTGGGATGGCGAAGATGCATTGACGATGAAGAATATTCCTAAATCGTATGATGTGCAGGTTGGTGACGAGGTGATTACTTCAAGTTATTCCAATAGATATCCTGCAAATATCAAAATCGGCACAGTGATGGAAACAAGAGATGATGGAACTTCTCTTTTTCGAAAAATTCTTGTGAAGCCATCACTGAACTTTCTTACTTTGGAACAAGTGTTCGTGATGAAATTATTGCCCAATCCAGAAAGAATATTGCTTGAAAGAGACAATAATAAATTGGGCAAACCCATGATTCCTCAAATAAAGGCAAGATGAAATGACTGAATTTCAAGAAAGAAGTGTTGCTCAATCATGGTATAATTTGCGCTATGTAATCTATGGCATAACTGCACTTTTGCTAGCTTTGGCTCATGTGATTGCACTCAATTTGATTTCAGTGAGTGGCATCACACCTGATTTGCTTACGATACTTGTGGTGTGGATTGCATTGCGTGAAGGACAATTCACAGGAATCCTGGCAGGTTTCTTATGTGGATTATTATTTGATTTGGTGTCTTATGATGTGATTGGCACCAATGCCCTTGCAAAAACCTTTGCCGGTTTCACCGCAGGGTTTTTCTACAAAGAAAAAAACAATGAATATACTCTTGGCAGTTTATATTTCATTCTTGCAATTCTGGCTTCTTCTTTTGTTCATAATCTGATTTATTTCTTTTTCTATATACGCCCAACGGAAATGACTTTCTGGAATTTTTTCTTCCGTTATGGTATTGCCTCAACCCTCTATACAACTGTCGCGGCATTATTCCCGATGCTTGTGAAATCTCGAAATGTTCAGAATTAGAACACATTCACAAATCAAAACTTAGATTATGAATCAACAAGCTTCCAAGGCAGATCTGTCATCACTCAAAATTGATCGTGATGGAAAAAAGTCTTCATCCAAGAAAACGCTGTATATCATCATTTTGGCAATCATATTGTCAATCATTGGGTATTTGGTGTTTTCAGACTCCTCCGTACAAGTAAAAACACTGACAATCACTGCATCATCTCTTTCCGGACAAGATGCAATCCTGACGGGTCAAGGATATGTTGTGGCTCAGGTTAAAGCTGCCATTTCTTCAAAAGCCACCGGAAGACTTGAAGCATTATATGTGATTGAAGGTGATAAAGTAAAGTCAGGAAATGTGATTGGCAGAATTGAAAGCAATGATGTGCAAGCATTTCTTTCTCAACAAAAAGCGCAAATGGAAGTGATCAAAGCATCACTTGCAAATGCTCAAGCGGAATATGATGATGCAAATGCTGCATATCTTCGACAAAAAGCTTTGATTTCGGGTGGTGCCGGCACTCAAGCTGAATTGGACATTACTCAATTCAGATGGCAAAGAGCTCAAGCACAGATTCGATCTGCTCAAGCGCAAATGAAAGCACAAGAATCTGCGATTCGGGCTGCCCAAGTGCAAGTTGAAAATACAGTCATTCGCGCTCCTTTTGACGGAACAGTACTTACAAAAAATGCAAATGTTGGCGAGGTAATCACCGCATTGGGTGCGGCTGCAGGAGCAAGAGGTGCAGTTGTGACTTTAGCCGATATGTCATCACTTGAAGTAGAAGCGGATGTATCTGAATCCTCTCTTTCCAAGATATCACAAGATCAACCCGTGGAAATTTCTGTCAGTGCAATTGCAGATAAAAAATATGCTGGAATTGTAAGCAAAATTATTCCAACAGCAGACAGAGGAAAAGGAACAGTTAAAGTAAAGATTCGTTTTTCTGATTTGGATGAACGCGTGCTTCCGGAAATGGCTGCAAAAGTAAATTTTTTGCGAATGGAAACTGAGAAGGGTCCGAAAGAAGCACCAAAAATTCTCATACCAAAAAACGCGGTGTTAAATGTTAATGGTAAGGTGATCGCATTCATAATTGGACCTGGCTCAAAGGCAAAAGAGGTGACCATACAAACAGGAAAAACATTTGGCGATTATTATGAAGTTGTATCCGGCTTGTCACCCGGAGCGTCGCTCATCATTTCCGGGTTGGAAAAGATTTCCAATGGAACATCCATAGAACTTGAGAAGGAATAAGCATGTCTGCAATCATTACCATATCGCATCTCACAAAAACATATAAGCGCGACAAGCAAGAAATCACTGTATTGAATGATGTATCCATAGATATTGAACAAGGAGATTTTGTTGCGTTGATGGGACCATCGGGATCAGGAAAGACAACGCTCTTAAATATCATTGCAGGTATTGATAGACCCACGAATGGAGAAGTCAGAATTGCTAATACCAATATTGGTGAGCTGAGTGAAACCGAACTTGCAAAATGGCGCTCGCGACATATTGGATTTATTTTTCAGTTTTACAATCTGATACCGGTACTCACTGCATTTGAAAATGTGGAATTGCCGCTCATGCTAACACCACTCAGCAAATCGGAAAGAAGAAAGCAAGTTGAATTGGCTTTGAGTGTGGTTGGACTCGCTGATCGCATGGACCATTATCCAAAGCAATTGTCCGGTGGACAAGAGCAGCGCGTTGCCATAGCTCGAGCAATTGCATCTGATCCTGATATCTTCGTCGCAGATGAACCGACGGGTGATCTTGATCGCGTTTCAGCTGAAGAGATTTTGACATTGCTCGAGAGATTGAATAAAGAATTTGGCAAGACAATCGTGATGGTGACGCATGATCCTCAGGCAGCGAATCGTGCCCATATAGTTCATCACTTGGAAAAAGGTGATCTTATTCCGCAGGCGCATTCATGAGCATGACAAATCTCATCATCAAGAATTCATTCCGGCATACATTGCGAGTTTTACTCACGATTGTCGGTATTTCAGTTGCGGTTATTGCATTTGGGATGTTGCGTACCGTTGTTACTGCATGGAATGCGGGTGTCGCGGCATCTTCTCCAAATCGATTGATTGTACGACAAGCAGTTTCTTTCATCTTTCCACTACCTTATGCATATAAAGAAAAAATCGCCGGCATTCCAGGAGTGAATACTGTTTCGTGGTTGAATTGGTTTGGTGGAACCTATATTGACAAAGATCAATTTTTTGCAAGACAGGCATGTGATCCAGAAACGATTTTCACATTATATCCTGAATATAAATTGACATCATCGGAAATCAATGCTTTCACTTCAGATAGGAGTTCTTGCATTGTGGGAATTGAAACAGCAAAGCGATATGGTTTGAAGATTGGAGATGTCATGAATATGGAAGGAGATATTTATCCGGGTTCATGGCAATTTACCGTGAGAGGAATTTACACGCCGCGATCCAAAACAGATGATGCAACACAAATGTTTTTTCATTGGGAATATCTCAATGAACGCATGAAGCAGGATGATGCAACCAGGGCGGATCAAGTAGGATATTATGTAGTGAAAATTGCAGACGCATCGAAGTCTGCAGAAATTTCTCAAAAGATTGATCAATTGTTTAACAATTCTGCAGCTGAAACCAAGACAGAAACCGAAGGTCAATTTCAGCAAGGTTTTGTTTCTTCATCGGGTGCAATCATAGGTGCAATCAATGTGATGTCATATCTGATTATTGGAATCATTTTGTTGGTTTTGTGCAATACAATGATCATGACATCAAGAGAGCGCACAAGAGAATATGCGGTATTGAAATCCCTTGGTTTTACGGGTGGACATTTATTTGCATTCATTGCGGGTGAAGCATTGACGATTTCTTTTCTCGGAGCCGGAATTGGCATTGCTTTGCTGATTCCCATAGTGCAAGGTTTTGAAGCATTGCTACCACGAGGTTGGTTCCCTGTATTCATCATCGAGCCCTCCACATATGTATTAGCGGGTTCTTCAGCATTGATTGTTGGAGTAATCGCTGCCATCATACCATTGTACAGAGCACTTACCATGCGCATAGTTGACGGACTTCGTTTCACAGGATGAACATGAATATTCCATTTTACTATATCCTCAAGAATTTTATTGCAAGAAAGCTCACTGCCGGAATTACAATAGGTGGTATTGCACTTGTTGTATTTGTGTTTGCTGCAGTTTTGATGATGGCTGATGGAATTCGCAAGACTCTTGCAACAACGGGGTCTGAAGACAATGTGGTGATTACCCGAAAATCTTCAACAGGAGAGATTACGAGCATTATAGATCGAGGTGCTGCTGATTTGATTTCCACATTGCAATTCGTGCAGAAGGATGAAAAGGGCAATGCATTGATGACCTATGATGGAGTGACGGTAATAAATGCACCAAAGAAAGACGGCGGGGTAAGTAATTTGGCTGTAAGGGGAGTATCGGAAACAGCATTGAATATTCGAAATAAAATAACAATTGTGAAAGGCAGGATGTTCACATTTGGATCAAGAGAATTGATTGTTGGAACGGCATTGCTAAAGACATTTGATGACATTGACATTGGAGACAAGATAAAATTTGGTGGAGATGATTGGACTATTGTTGGTGAGATGGAAGCGGAAAAATCAGGATTTGAATCTGAATTATGGTGTGATGTTCGTCAATTGCAACAGGCATTCAATCGTGATGCCTTTTCAACATTGACATTTAGAAAAACATCTGATGCCAATATTGAGGCAATGAAGATGTTGTTTGCCGGTGACAAACGATTAAATCAATATGAACCAGAGAATGAACGAAGATATTTTGAGAAGCAATCAGAAGCGATGAGAATGTTCATTCAGATTTTGGGAATTACCATCACAGTTATTTTCAGTGTTGGTGCGATGATCGGAGCGATGATAACAATGTATGCAGCAGTTGCAAATCGCACAACAGAGATTGGTACATTGAGGGCATTGGGATTTGGACGGACATCAATCTTGATTGCATTTTTGACTGAATCGATTGTGACATCATTGTTGGGAGGAGTATTGGGAATTGCGATTGCTTCCCTATTGCAATTTTTTAGTATCTCAACACTAAATTTTGGATCATTCACTGAATTATCATTCAGTTTTTCCATGACGAGTTCCGTGATAAGCGGCGCGCTCATCTTTTCTCTTGTGATGGGATTCGTAGGTGGATTTCTCCCAGCATTAAAAGCCGCAAGAATGACGATTTTATCTGCTTTGCGTTGAATTTTACGATTAGCGTTTCATGCTTAAACCAAACAAAATCTGATGTTTTGCGAATGAGAATTCTTGTCCGCTTTTGGGGAAGTTGACAGGATCCAACCACGGATAGATTCGTAATACAGGGGATTCAAGACCATTCACATTTTTAGATTTCCCGATGCAGTATTTTTTACTGAGAAGTGGATGCCCTTTGTCTGCACCATAGGAAAGGTTTTCCAGAATGAGTGCAGGTTTTTGCATGAGAGGATTGTCAATATTGTCTGTAAGAATTTGCGAGCCTTCGAAGACCGCAATTGAATATGTACCTGTTTCTATTTTTGATTGCAAGTTTGAGGAGTCACCTTTTACGGGAATTGCATCATGGACAGTTACTTCTGCAGAGTTTTCTGAAAGAAGAGTTACAGTTATGCGATGATTTGTATCATCATTGCTACCGAAATCCAAAACAGTTCCGGGTTTTAATCGATCCAGTGGAATGCGAACAAACAATTCTTCTTTATCATCATCTGACGTTTCTTTGTTAAGCAATTTATCGCTAACGATTCCGCTATCGAGTTTTGCATAGGCTTTATCTTTTAGAGCTGTCATATAATCGACAGTGGGGGCGGGCTTATTAGAATTTCTGGTTGCAAAATATCCAACTGCAACAGCCACCATGACCCAGAAGAACCAGTTCTTGTAGAAGGGTTGCAGATTTTTCGAAGAAGCCATAACTCACCTAGACAAAAGTCGTGGAAAGGTCAGTATGAATCCGATTTTAGGAATCATGTGGTGAGCATGACCGAAGATTATACATGCAAAATAGAAAGAAAGGATGTGATTTTACAAAAAAAGTTATGTACCCCCCCCATAAACGCAAGAAGCCCCAATCGAGTTAGATTGAGGCTTCTTAAGAAGAAGATGACC
>JBMSYN010000018.1:0-46280 GCA_049426725.1 Candidatus Kapaibacteriota bacterium | reverse complement strand
CAAGTGCGAGAGCGTATATCCCATGTTCTGATTTGACCAACCATGTTTTCATAATCTTTCATGATGGTTTTATCTTGAGGGTTTTTCTGATATCGTTCAATAAGTGCGATATATGATTGAACCCATTTCTCATAATCTTGAAGAAATTGATCACATTCATTGTAAAGCACAGGTTTCATTGTATCCGATACCAAGTTTGTACTTACAGTTGAAGGTTTGGGGTCAATTACTTCTACCTTTGCTTTAGGACAACCCGAAAAAATAATACTAAAAGAAACAAAACAATAAACTAGTGCCCAATTACCCATACATTTCCTTTCAATCTATTTTGTGTCAAATTTAGCAAAGCATATCATACTCTACAATGCTAATCTTTCAGATTTTTGGTTTTGAGTATATTTTGAGTAGAACTATGACCCCTTGCATCTAGCTTTTAATCTTCCTTGGCTTCAATGATTACCGTTCTATTATAGAATCTACCTTCCGGTACTTCATTGGATGTGCCTTCATAAGTGCTATTTGATTGTATAATTGATGGATTTACATTCAAAAGTTTTCCAACAGACATTGCTCTTTCTATTGCAAGTTTGGCATTGCGTTCTTGATCCCCGAAGCGATCGGTTGCGCCAATGATTGAAACAATCTCGATATTGTTCTTTGCCTTGATTGCATCAATGACGCGCATATTTCTATCATTTAAAGTAGATTCATCAAAATCAAACAAAATCAGTGAATATCTTTTGATATTATCATTTTCAGTATTGACAATTGACTTATTGATGAATATTTGTTGATACGAAATGGGAATCACTATTGAAGATGTACGAGATCTTCCGGCTGTATCCACCACATTATATCGGAATCTCAAACTATCAAGTGTTTTGCCCAATTTATCAGGCTCAATCTTGAGCGTTGTTCCCACGAATGTATCGTGCATTCCCAGTGATTCATGAAGATAATTTGTGTCTGTCATGATGGTCAGGCGCCACTTGTCAATCATCGTGCCCGATTCCAATTCACCTTTGACAAATGCTTGCTCCGGCTTCACTGTCAATACTGAATCCATTATCGTGAGAACTTCAAAGACTCTTGGATCACTAAACTCTAATTCCACTCTTCTATTCTCAGCCATGCCTTCAGGATACGCATTATTCGATGGATTATCCGGCATACCTTTGGCTTGTATCAACAATCGTGTTGAATCAATATTCCAAATATTGTATAGATATCTAGCTATTACTTGAGCTCTATTTTTTGCAAGCTGTATATTCCTCCGTTCTTTTCCAGCACCTGAAGTAGTGCCAGTGATTGTTAACCTGAGCGATGTATCATTTCTCAAACGCAAACCAGCAAGATTCAATATGTGATAATATCTTTTAAGTACATCAAGTGATATTAGTGATTGTTCATTGAACTGTTCGGCTTGTTGATTGCTCAACAATTGATATCGTGTTGCAATCTCAGCAGACTCATCTTCAAAAAACACATAAGGAAGTATTGGTTGTACAACTTGATGAATTGTTTCTGTGAGCAAAAATGAATCAATATGTTTTGTGTGGATTTTGTCTTCTGACACTTTCAAAGATGTAAGTAGTTCCGGCAATTGTTTAATTGGAGGTGGCAGCGGTGGTGGTGGTGGTGGTGGTATCTTTTCAATAGATGTCCAAAGAACAGATAGTCCTGCTCTGATTCCAATTGTTTTCCAATTTGTTGATTCAGATAATTCATTCAAAAGTGCAAAACCTCGCACTTCAGGTGCAATGCGAAGATTTTTGTTTTTGTTTAATGGGAATTCATAGGATATTCCACCGAAAATACCCATAAGTATTGGGGGTATGGAAGGGATGTCTCCGGACAGTTCATTTCTTACTCTATTCAGCCCATCAAATGTCCCTGGAAAAATAGACTCTCTCTGTGAAAATGTCATGGAAAGTGGAAGACCAAACCACAGTCCTCCTGAAAGATTTGCATTTCCAACTGAGAATATTGCTTGAGGTTCAAGAGATAGCAAGCCTATGGAAGTTTCTAGCGAATGGGTTATGGTTGCAAAACCTTGCTGAGACATCACATATTGAATTTCTTCGGAAGCAAAATTTCCACCAAGTCCATTGAATCCTGCACGCAAGCCAATACCAAATTGAGGGGTCAATGCATAATTGCCAATGAATCCAAATGATGAACCAAGAGCATTGGCATTTGTATATTCAGGACAACAACTTGGAATTCCCTTAAACCCGCTGAATGAAGCTGTATGAAGATTCTCCCCCCCCGATCCAAAAATTCCAAATGTATATGGAGAATATTTGATCACTGTATCAAGTATTGGGCTTGGTGTATTCTGCGCATATGCAGAAACCACACCACAACTCAAACAATACCATATGATGGCGATCAACACTCTCATACGATTCAACTAAAATTCAACAAATTATCTTATTCCCATTCAATCGTTGCCGGCGGTTTACTGGAAACATCATATGTCACACGATTGATTCCACGCACTTCATTAATGATGCGATTGCTCATGCGAGCGAGCACATCATAAGGCATGGGATACCAATCTGCCGTCATTCCGTCAACGCTGGTTACTGCGCGCAATGCACATGTGTTTTCATATGTGCGCTCATCACCCATCACGCCTACACTTTGTACAGGCAATAATACGGCAAATGCTTGCCATATTTCATTGTATAAACCGGCA
The DNA here is from genome assembly GCA_049426725.1 of Candidatus Kapaibacteriota bacterium. Classification (GTDB taxonomy): domain Bacteria; phylum Bacteroidota; class Ignavibacteria; order Kapaibacteriales; family UBA961; genus UBA961. The sequence continues at coordinate 43,579 of JBMSYN010000018.1, read as the reverse complement.
TTGTGAATCTCTTCTAAATATATTTCATCAGCTTTACGTAAAATGTCACAACGATCTTTCGTGACTTCTCCAAGCACTCTAATGCCAAGTCCTGGACCGGGAAATGGATGTCTGTCAATAAACCAATCAGGTATACCCAATGCTCTACCCACTGCGCGGACTTCATCTTTGAATAATTCTCTGAATGGTTCAATAAGACTAAGATGCATTTCTTCAGGCAAACCACCGACATTGTGATGTGATTTAATGGTTACCGATGGTCCATTCACACTTACGGATTCAATCACATCGGGATATAGTGTTCCTTGCGCAAGAAATTTTGCATCACCAAATTTTTTGGCTTCATCATTGAAGACATCAATGAATGTTGCACCAATGATTTTTCTCTTTTTTTCGGGATCGCTTATGCCATCAAGTCTTGAAAGAAACAGTTCTGATGCATCCACAACATCAATGCTCATGGAAAAATTCTGCTTGAACAATGCTTCGAGTTTTTTGCTTTCATCCATGCGCATCAAACCGGAATCTACATGAATGCAATGCAATTGATTGCCAATTGCTTTATGGAGAAGTACGGCTACCACGGTTGAATCAACTCCTCCGGACAAACCGCAAATCACGCCGCCATCACCAACTTGCTTTCTAATTGCTTCAATTTTTGATTCAATGAGATTTTCAGGATTCCAATCTGATGAACATCCGCATATGTCATGAATAAAATTCGACAGCATGATTGCACCATCCTGCGTATGATGCACCTCAGGATGAAATTGCACGCCACGAATATTTCTTTCGAGATTTCTGATAACGCAAATCGGTGCATTATCTGTATGAGCAATAATTTCAAAACCATCAGGAAGCGCTGTCAATGAATCACCATGACTCATCCACACTATAGAATGAGCATTTATGCCCTTGAATAATGCATCTTCTTTGTCGATACGCAATTCTGCTCGACCAAATTCTCTCTTAGCCGATTTGTCTACATTGCCTCCATTCATGAATGCCGTAAGCTGCAGACCATAACAAATCCCCAAAATGGGAATTTGATATTGCTCTGCATGCGCAAATACATCGAATGAAGGAATTGGCGCACCTTCGGCATAGACGCTTGATGGTCCGCCTGATAATACAATGCCTTTAGGATTGATTGCTTCGAGTTTTTCTTTGGTGATGGAAAATGGATGTATTTCACAATAGACTCCCGATTCGCGTATTCTGCGAGCGATGAGTTGTGTAACTTGAGATCCAAAATCTAAGATGAGAATTGTTTGCATTGAGTATGAATGAAGTAGAGATTATTGCAAAACATTGAGCAATATAGTGCTCTTTTGTTCATCGGCAATTTGTTTCACTGTGGGATGTGATTCAAATTGTGATTTTTCGAATGGCTTGAGCTCTGCATAGGAACGTCTGTATAATTCAAGCGCAAATGATTTATCGCCATGTTCAAATGCCCAAATTGCAGTTTGGAGAATTCCAACGGCATATTGAGGATTAGCAATTGGTATTTGATACATGAGTTCTCTTGCGAGATCAATTTCTCCGAGTGATTCCAATATTCGTGCTGACACCATTCTTGCTCTCGCAAAAGATGGCTTTATGCCAATTGCTCTTCCCAAATAGTGCAAAGCATGATGTGGCTTTGATAGTTTGTCAAAAGCAAGTGCCATGGCAAGCATTGTTGTTTCCTCATCCGGAAACCGTACAAGCGTTTTCCGGCATGCATCAAGCACGGCATTCCAGTCCTTTTCAACTTGCCAAGCTGTAATTTCTGTTGCATGATTCACATAGATGTCGGTATATCTTTCCTGCAAAGCATATAATATCGGAATGACTGTTTCTTTTAGATTGATATTAGGTATTGCCCCTTTGAGCCATACTAATGAGGAACAATACACCGATAATTCTTTTGGAAGAAGTTCTGGTATTCCGGGTCCGAAAGAAGCTCTTGCATCAGTTAGCACTTGATAACTTTCTTCATGCATACCTTGCCATAATAATGCATGACCAAGTATTATTCTGAGTCGAGGATCGGCATGATTACCCAAATATTCTATGAAATAATCTCTTGCAGGCGGATCATCAATGAATGCAACATACCATGCTTTTAGAATATCTGAATCTGTTGATTCCAAACCCTGGATCAAAGTCATTTCCCCTTTTTCAGCTGTAGATGCATTATCTCGAAAATGAGTGAATGCTAGTATTGCATAAGCTTCGGGCATATCTTTCGGGGCAAGACCCAATGCTCGCTCGAGAATTCTTCTTGCTTCGGGCAATCGAGTTCTTGATTCAAGTTCAGTGCCAATATGAAACAATGTCTCTGCATTGTCCCAATGTGTCTCAGCTTTATTCAGTAATTCTTGTATGGTCATGCTTACTTATGAATTAGAAAATGTATCCAAAGATTGCATCCAAAATCAAAATCGTGGCGGCTGAAATGGTAAAGGCTTCAACAGTTGAACGTCCAACGCCTTCGGCTCCACCTTCAGTCCGAAAGCCAACATGACATCCAACAAGTGAAGTCACGCCACCAAAGACCATTGATTTGAATAAACTTTGCGCCACTTCCGAAATTTGAAAAAAACGCTGAATGGAATCAAAGAATATATCGAATGAGAAATCAAATTTGAGTGAGGTCAAAAGATAAGCACCAATAAGCGCAACCAGATTTGAAAAAACTGCAAGTACCGGCATCATGGTTAGCGCGGCAATCACGCGAGGCATTGCAAGATATCGATTCTTGTCAATCGCCATCATTTCGAGTGCATCAACTTGCTCGGAAACTTGCATGGTTCCAATTTGTGCAGCGATAGCACCACCAACTCGACCCGCAATGACGAGTGCGGTTAAAACAGGTGTCAATTCTGTGAAGACTACGGTTGAAATCGATCCACCAATGAATGGTCTGGCAATGCCAATGAGATTGAACTTTGCAAAAAGATTGGTTGCTTGCAATGCAGCAATCGCACCCGTGAAGGCACCGATGAGGATTACGAGTGGGAGTGATTCAGTACCGACAATAGACATTTGTTCCAAAACAAGTCTGCGATCTTTTGCCACCCTGGGAATATATCGCACAACACGCATGAGCAGAATCGTGATTTGCCCGATTTGTCGGAAAAATCCGGTCACCTTTCTGCCAATCAAAGCCAATAAATCTGTCATGATGCACTTGCCATTGTAATCTCATGCGAAATTACGGAAACTGACCTTGCATTCCGAAATGCGCATAAAAAAAGCCCCGAATCTTGATTCGGGGCTTGATTTTTCAGCAAATCTGTGTTTCAGCCATTGGTGACCGGTGAATCACAAGGATTGGTGCCTGTTGCTTTCCATTGATTCCAGAGTAATAATTGCTCGGGTGTCAACATAGCAATGATTGCTGCTTCCAATGCATCATTGCAAGCTTTTACCGCTGCTTTCATTGTTTCGATAGCTGCTTGCATTGTGGCTGCATTCTTAGCTTTAAATGCTTCCAATTGTGCATTGGCATCAGCTCTCGTGATTGTACCTGCCGCCATTTGCTCACGAAGCGATTTATGCAAAGCAATTTCAGCTTCACGGATCGGACCCGCTGTAGCCTTAAATTGTTCTTTTGCCGCTTTTTCGCAATCGCGCTTTGCATTGATCAATGATTGCAATTGTGTCATTTGCTCTGCAGACAATTTCAAGCAATCGATGACTTGACGAAGATGAGCGCGCTTCGGACGAAGGCTATCGCCTCTATTATCTCCATCACGATCATCTTTGCCACGACCAGGGCCGCGACCACGATCGCCTTTTGCAGATAAACCATCATCTGTATTGTCAATGATGGAGGATGCAATTGATTCTGCATCATACACACTTGCAAATGTCTCGGTAGAATTGTCAACAATCGGTGAAATTGTTGAGAGTTGATCAGTACAGCTAGAAGCAAATACTGTGACAAACACTGCAGTAAGCATCAACATGCTTTTCGTGATGAGTTTGTTCATAGTGGTATTCCTTATAAAAAAGTGAAGATTTCTTTTTTTTACTGAGCTTTTGTTCAGATTTCCGGTTATCTGACCGAATCGCTCATTGAAAGGTTTATTCTCGCTCTCGAAGACAATAACAAAGCTGCGCATTTTTGGTTACAAGCTTATGTGACTTTGGTATGTGTCTTTCTCAATTGTTATAACACTAACAACTCAATATTGGTTACAGAAGACAAAAAAAAAGCCTCATCAATCGATGAGGCTTGAGTAGAAGTCGTTTTCTATTAGGGTCTTGTACCAATTGGATTTCTTGGACAAGGAGATTTACCTGTCTTTTTCCATTCCATCCACATTGCAAGTTGTTCAGGCGTCATGATAGATTCAAAACTTGAGAAGAATGCGTCCATACAAGCTTTGACTGCCGCACGAACTTGTGCTTCTGCGGTTTGTGTAGCTGCTCTCATTCTTTCATTAAGTGCTTTAACTTTTGCAGCAGCTTCTTCACGAGTGATTGTTCCTGCTCTGAGATCTGCACGAATTGCATCCATCTCTGATTGTTGTGCTTTACGCAATGGCTCAATCACACTGCGGAACTGCTCACGTGCTGCTTTTTCGCAGTCACGCTGTGCAACTGAAAACTCGCGCAATTTTGCTGATTGTTCAGGTGTGAGTTTAAGACATGGAAGAACTGATTGCCAAGGCATTGGTCTGCTTGTAGTATCGCGTCTTACTGTATCACGACCACCACCACCACGAACTGTGTCACGTTTACCGGGACCGCCGCCACGTGTTGGAGGACCATCCTGTGAAATCACTTCATTGCCTGATGGAAATATGCTTGCATAGACAGCATCAAAATCTACGCCGTCCTGATTATCAATGATTGCAGTTTCGGTTGGCGATGAGCAATGATCATCACCACAACTTGTTACCAATGTGGAAAGACCAAGAACCATGATCATCGCGAGCAAAACGCTCAACATTTGCTTTTTCATAAAAACCTTATGGGATAGTGTACATCTAATGATACAAAATTACATGTAAAAACATGCCACACATCAACAAAAAGAGCCAAAGAATGTTAAAAAGTGTGAAAATAGCGTAATTCACTACCATTTATGCCTTTAAAGCTTCTGCACCACCTACGATTTCAAGCATTTCTGTGGTAATAGATGCTTGGCGTGCTTTATTATATGACAATTGCAATGAGCGAATGAGATCACGCGCATTTGTAGTTGCGCTTTCCATAGCCATCATGCGTGCTGCTTGTTCAGCAGCATTGGATTCGAGCAAACCTTTCCAAACAAGTGTATTCACAAATTTTGGAAGAATCGCATCCATGATATCACCACGGCTTGGCTCGAAAATATAATCATTCGTAATTGCTTGCTCATTTTGTACTGATTCAACGGGCAATAGTTGTTTGACCGTTGTTTCTTGTTTGATTATTGATTTGAATTCATTGTTGAAAATCATCACGCGATCAAACTCTTCATTGATGAATCCATTGGCGGCGATGCCTGCGATTTCTGCAGCGGTACTGAATTGCAATTGACCAAAAATATCTGGGAATGTAGCCAAGACTGGTTGTGATCTTTTTGCAAAAAATTGTGATGATCTTCTCCCTACGGAAATGACACTCACTTTTGCTTGTGGAAATTCAGCCGGAATTGTTTGATCGATGTATTGAGAAGCCATTCTGAGGACATTCGTATTGAAACTTCCGCAAAGACCACGATCAGAGGAAATGACAATCACAACGATATGTTTGAATGTATCAGGTTTACGAAGCAAAGGATGATAATAATCCTCAGAATTTGAGCCAGCCAAATTGGAAAGCACTTCTGTAAATTTTTCGGTATATGGTCTTGTCGATAAAATCGCTTCCTGTGCCCTACGCAATTTTGCTGCAGCAACCATGCGCATGGCGGAGGTAATCTTTGCCGTACTTTTCACGGCTGTGATGCGATTGCGTATATCTCTCAGTGTTGCCATATCAATGCTTAAAAAGTTGTGATGTCAATAATATCGTGTTGTCGAATTCTGTAAATGGTGTCCAACATAATCCGCTATGCTATCTTCCAATTCCAGAAATGCATGTGCCGAGTATGATGATTGTAATTTGCTCATCACGGCTTGAGTATAATATTGATATTGTCCTTTGAGTGAATCCGGCATGGACACATATCGAATATCAGATTGTTTTCCGAGTGCTTTGAACACTGCATGTGCAAGATCATTCCAAGTGCGGGCTTTTCCTGTTCCAAGATTCAGGATTCCATGTGATTTCTTTGAATCCAAGATCTTCCACATTACTTCGCATGCGTCTTTCACATATATGAAATCACGCATTTGACCTCCATCGGGATATTCCTCAATATCAGAAGCAAACAATGTGATATGACCTTGTGCGAGCACTTGTTTCCATGATTTGTAAATCATGCTTGCCATATCACCCTTGTGATATTCATTCGGACCAAACACATTGAAGAATTTAATACCGGTCACGGACTGTTCGAGTCCATTACTGATAATCCATTCATCAAATAGTTGTTTGGAATATCCATACATATTCAAAGGACGTAATCCATTCACCGAAGCATCATCATACCCTTTTTCACCGGCACCATAAGTGGCTGCGCTGCTTGCATAGATGAATGGTATATCATGCGCCATTGCAAATTGTGCCATGGCTATGCTATATCGATAATTGTTTTCAAGGAGATATTCGGCATTTCTTTCCGTGGTGGATGAGCAAGCACCCATGTGAATCAAAGCCGTGATATCATGCGAATCATATATTCCTTCGGAGCATTTTTTTTTGAACACCTCAGGATGTTCAATGCCACGAAACTTTTTTGTCACTAGATTATTCCAGCGATCATCTTGCTCCAGCGAATCAATGATCAGGATATCATCATATCCTTTTTCATTGAGCGTTTTCACGAAACAACTACCGATGAATCCGGCTGCTCCTGTGACTGCAATCATGGTACAAGATTTCCTGTATTATCAATTGATTCCGCGAATCGCCTTGAATCTCTCAGTAAATGAAGTGAGTACTTCATTCAAATCTTTTTTGATTTGATCTGTGAGATCTTTCACTTCAACGATGGAGAATAACAATGCTTTGTGCTTTGTTTCCATGAGTTCGAGATATTCATCCTCGAATTCACGGCAAAGCTCAACGGGAATCTCATCGAGATACCCATTTGTTGCTGCGAACACAAGCGCGATTTGACGCTCAAGTGTAACAGGTGAATATTGCTGTTGCTTCAAAATTTCAGTCAAGCGTGCACCACGACGCAATTGTTGCATGGTGGATTTGTCAAGATCTGAACCAAACTTTGCAAATGCTTCGAGTTCACGGAACATCGCAAGTTCAAGTTTCAATGGACCTGCAACGCGCTTCATTGCTTTGATTTGAGCATTACCACCCACGCGAGAAACCGAGATACCAACATTCAAAGCAGGGCGAACACCGGCATTGAACAAATTGGATTCAAGATAAATCTGTCCATCTGTAATGGAAATAACATTCGTTGGAATATAGGCAGACACATCACCTGCTTGGGTTTCGATAACAGGAAGCGCAGTCATTGAGCCACCACCGAGTGCATCACTCAATTTTGCTGCACGCTCGAGCAAGCGGCTGTGAAGATAGAAGATATCTCCGGGATATGCTTCACGTCCTGGTGGACGACGAAGGAGCAATGATACTTGACGATAAGCAGCAGCTTGTTTTGTCAAGTCATCATAAATCACAAGTGAATGACGACCTGAATCACGGAAGAATTCACCCATTGATGCACCGCAATATGGAGCGATGAATTGCAATGGAGCTGGGTCAGCAGCATTTGCCGCAACGATGATTGTATAATCCATTGCGCCATGTTTTTCAAGTGTTGAAACAACATTCGCAACGGTGGATCCTTTTTGCCCGATCGCAACATAAATGCAATACACCGGATTGATACCGAGTTTTTTAGCTTCTTCTGTATGAGTATATTTTTGATTGATGATGGTGTCGAGCGCAACAACTGTTTTACCGGTTTGACGATCACCAATAATCAATTCGCGCTGACCACGACCGATGGGAATCAATGCATCGATTGCTTTCAAACCTGTTTGCAATGGTTCTGTAACGGGCTGACGCTCGATAACACCCAAAGCTTTGCGTTCGATTGGCAATGTGTGATTTGTCATCACGGGGCCTTTGCCATCAATGGGCACGCCCAATGGATTCACGACACGACCAAGCAAAGCTTCTCCAACAGGAACGGATGCAATCTTGCCGGTACGGCGTACGGTATCACCTTCTTTTACAAGGCGATCATCTCCAAAGAGAATTACACCCACATTGTCTTCTTCAAGATTGAGCACCATACCCATAACACCATTGGGGAATTCCACCAATTCAGATGCTTGGACTTTTGTCAATCCATATACGCGAGCAACACCATCGCCCACTTGAAGAACTGTACCGACTTCATAGATGTCGGCTTCATTCTCAAAGCCGGAAAGCTGTCGGCGCAAAATAGCGGAAATCTCTTCGGGTCGAACTTCTGCCATGATCAAACTACCTGTGTATTAGTCAATAAATAAATATTAGTCATATTAAAATCGGAAGGCAATGCCTGCTTGAAAGAACAATATATCTGTTCCGGCATTTGCATATTCCTCTACCATCGTTGTACCATTTGCATCCACATCGATCACTTTTTGATAATTGGATCTGGTGCCATAATTGTACCGCGCTTTGATGTCAAGCAAAATGCTATTTGCTTTATTCGGCAATGTAATGTTCTCAACCAATTTGATCATCACACCGGTGCCGATTCCGTATTTCCAGAAAACATTGCGAGATGAATAAATTTCATCAGTTCTTGTTTCCCATTCTTCGCGTCCTTCTCGGACAACTCTTTCTCTATATTCTCCGTCCGTTGTAGCAGAGTATATATTCATTCCACCGGAAATCTCGGCATAGGGAAAAACCCATTGTGCAAGATTCAATTGCAATCGTGCAAAGAGATCGATGGGTACGACTGAATTCGTATAAATGTAATCGTCGTAAAATTTATAGAATGCCGCGGGTCTTCTATTTCTGTTCAATGTCACATAACCTAATTCAGCACCGAGAACAAGTGATGCATTGAATCCTGTATATCGTGCAGGAAGTATCGGTTCGAAGGAATATCCTCCACCCATGAGGAAGGCAAATCCTCCTGAACCAATATTGCTCTGAAAATCTCCTTGTGGATTTCCGGAGCCCATGGACATGTAAAACAATCCATGTCGCGGCTTTAATTTCAATGAACTAATCGCAGCATCATCAGATGCAGAATTTTCTTGTGCCAGAACATCATGACCAAACATTAATGCCAAGATGAAGGCGATACATATCTGAACCATCGAATCACACCCTTAGTGAAATAGTTACTCATCAAATTGTAGAATGAGCTACAGATCCTGTCAGTTCGCGATATAACATGTCAAGCTGATGTCTCAAAGAGGCATCAATCATAGTATCCGCAATAAGAATGGTGATTCCACCTTTCAATGCAGCATCTACGGAAAATGTTGGCAAAACGGTTTTGCCTGTTCTTTTTGCAATTGTGTCTATCAATGTTGCGCGCATTGTCTCATCCAATTCTACTGCCGAGGTGAATCCCACAGGAATGAGTTTTTTCTCTTCATTGTACATTTCTGTGAATGAAGCCGCAATGTCGGGCAATATGGATTCTCTTCTTTTTTCAGCAAGCATGATGAGAAAATTCATCATGAGAGTTGAAACATGAGATCCGAAAACTTCTTTCAAAATGCCAACTTTGGTATTGTAACGAATCACCGGGCTGTTTAAAACAGCTACCATTTCATCAGATTCACGAACAAGAGACATGATATATTGAAAGTCACTATTGATCTGTTCCAATGTTCCATCAGCCAATGCTTGGTCCATCAATGCAGATGCGTATCGTTGTGCTATGCGTGTTGAAGATGCCATGGAGATTTTGCTCGCAGCTGATTAATTGTTTGACAATTCATTGACTGTTGCATCGATCAATGCACGGTGTTGTTCGGCATTGACAACTTTGCCAATCACTTTGTCTGTCGCCTGCACGATGAGTGTTGCCATCTCTGTACGTAAAGATTGCAATGCAATGTCTTTTTCACGCGCAATTTCACGCAATGCTTCATCAAGTTTTGCCTGCTTGATGCGCTCGGCTTCCTCAGATGCATTACGGATGATTGTCTCTGCCTGAACTTTGCCCTCTTTGAGCATGTCCATGACTTCGCCCTGCGCCTTAGCTAATTTCTCGCGAGTCTCTTGCATGGACTTTTGAGCCAATTCATTGGCTTGTTCTGCCTGATCTATCGAATCATTGATTCGCTGTTCACGCGCTTCCAATGCGGCAAGCATGGGTTTGAAACCAAACTTTCCGAGAAGGAAGAAAAACAGGAAAAAATTGATGAGCGTCCAGATCATCAAACCGGGATTCACACTAAGCAAAGCGTCCATACTATTTCTGTTGATCGTGAGTAAATGTTTTGGTCAGTACACAAAACGGATTTTGAAAGGCATGGCAGCCCCACCATTGCAGGACTGCCTTGCGAAGATTCGTCTCGAACAAATTATTTTGTTGCGAGAAGGATACAAATGATACATGCCAAAAGTGCAACACCTTCGATAAGCGCAGCACCGATAATCATTGTTGTACGAGCATCTTTTGCGGATTCAGGTTGACGTGCACCAGCTTCGAGCGCTGCCGCAACGAGTGGTCCGATACCAGTTCCTACACCAAACACGGTGATACCCACGCCAAGACCGGCGCCCAACCATGCAAATGCTTCTTTTTCCATTGTGTTCTCCTAAGAGTAAGATGAGTGAAATGATGTGTAAAAATGAAACGATAAATTTCTTAATGATGATCATCGGCATGATCGCCGAGAACAAGTCCGGTGAATACAGCAGTCAACATCGTAAAAATGTATGCCTGCAAGAATGTCACCAATACTTCAAGAAAATATATGAATATCGAAAATAATGTCACCACGGGTGACACAGCAACCGTATTGAAAAAGAAAATGAATCCAATCAATGTGAACAGAATGATGTGTCCACTGGACATGTTTGCAAACAAACGAATGGCAAGTGCGAATGGTTTTGTAAACACTCCAACCACTTCAATGGGTACCATGATTGGTGCTAGCCACCAAGGGGCCCCACCAAGCAAATGATGTAAAAATGATTTGAATGCTCCACCTGCTCCCATCGCCTTTACGGGTATAACAATATTCACCATCACAAATGCAGTGATTGCCAAACCTGCCGTTGTTCCAATTGCCGAAGTGGCTGTATGACCACCCGGAAGCAATCCAACCAAATTCATGGCATAGATAAAAAAGAACACGGAAAGAAAATATGGAAGATACTTTGATACCAATCGTTCATTGGGAATATTCGGACGCACCACGGTGTCACGAATCATGGTGGTAAGCATTTCTAATGCATTGCCAATACCCTTCGGCGCTCTATGGCTTTTTTTATAGGAACGATTTCCAATGATGAACAATGCTATCACCACAATCATGGAAATCCATTGGAATATCACAAAGTTCGTTGGAGATAAATCGAGTTGAATATGAGAGCCATCTTTCTTTACCGCATGACCGGCATGTAATTCATATTTTCCTGATGCTTCCAATGCATGAACATTTGGATAAAATTCAAATGAACCATTATCAACAAAGATATATGGAAGGTCTGCCAAGTGATAAGAAAACAAATAGAATCCACCATGATCACCAAGATTCTCATTGAACATTGCATTGAAAGTAAAACCTTCCGTTTTTGCATGCTCACCATGTTGTGCAGCACCGACATGCTCTTCGGCATGAGCTTGTTGCATAGAATGTTGTGATGTGGTATCGTGCAGAGTAGAATCTTGCTTCATGTTCAACTATATGTGATTGCGTGAATCGTATGCTAATTAGATTGTTGTTCCTTTTCTCTTGACCTGATTTTATCCGACAATACATGGAAGTAAATAATCTCAGCAAAAAGATATACAAACACTCCTATTGCCAGCGACAGTGAATATGCCAATTGCGGCATGTCCATGATTGCCAAAAACCACCATGACAATGCACCAACGATCATGATGCGAAATGACATGCTTCCCAGAACAATCGACACAAATTTTTCAAATGGTTTTTTATATGCACGGCGAGCTATGACATAACCGCTGAAGGCATTTACAAAACATACCACTTGTGCCAGTATGATCGCATACAGATTCGAAGGGGAATCGCTCACACGCTCATTGTTTGTTGTTTGTGGGATCATGCGCATTCGCTTGCATTGCAGCTCTTATAAAATGAGTCATGCCTGCGATCGCTCCAAAACATCCAAGACCAATCGTGAACCATGGAGTGGTGCCGTATTTTCCGTCAAGCCACCATCCCAAAAGCCCACATCCAATGACGGCTGCAGCCAATTGCGATCCCAAACCTACATAAGGCGCGAGGTCCCTTTGGACCGATCCGCTTTTCCGTTCAGGTATCTCTTTGGACATGCATCTGCTTTTTGGTGAATCGGAATCAGATTTCAAGACACCAAATTACAGATTTTGCATGGAATAACAAATGAAGACCCCTGCTATTTCAAAGGTTTCGAGAAGAGTTTTTGGAAAGTTATGAACATAGCCCTTTAAACTTGTGTATTCGGATCAATAACTCTCACTTTCATTGGGAAAATTCCCGCTTTGAATATCTTGAATATAGCGGGAAACGGAGTCATTCACCCTTTGGTGAAGATTGTCATATCGGCGAACAAAACGAGGACTGAAGTCGATTGTGAGCCCAATCATGTCTGTGTAAACCAAAATTTGTCCATCACAATGGGGACCTGCGCCTATGCCAATGGTAGGTATGCTGAGACTTTTTGTGATTTCAAGGGCTAAATTCATGGGGATTTTCTCCAAAACCAGGGCAAATGCACCGGCTTGCTCCAATTCTTTGGCATCCTTGAGCATTTCATCGGCTTCTTGCTGGTTTTGGCCCCTTGGTCTATAAGATCCAAATTGATTGATGCTTTGAGGTGTCAAACCCAAATGTGCCATGACGGGTATTCCGGCTTCGGTCATGCGCCGAACGGCCTCACATACGCGATGCCCACCTTCTATTTTCACCGCGCTGGCACCCGCTTCTTTCATGAGCCTTCCGGCATTTCTGAATGCTTCTTCCGGTGAAACTTGATAGCTCATGAATGGCATGTCTGCCACAACTAATGCGCGCTGCACACCTCTCACAACCGCTTTTGTGTGATAAATGACATCGTCCAAAGTCACGGGAATCGTGGTTTCATGACCCTGTACGATATTCCCCAAGGAATCACCCACGAGAATCACATCGATGCCGGCTTCATCCAAAATTCGAGCGATGAGGGCATCATAAGCGGTAAGACAAGATATTCTGTTGCCTTGTTTTTTCATCTCCTGAACGCTGCGAGTTGTCACCCTGCGAATTGGAGATGAATGAATGTGACGATCAGCATCATTGCGGTCTGAATTTTCCATGAGAACCTCGAGTTTGAAACGCAAAATAGAGATTTCCTAAGCATATTCAGCATGGAAATGCCATGAATGCGACCTATTGCCTGATGCAAAAACCGCCGCCATATCGCTTTCCTTCCTTATCCGTCGCATGAAGGAAATAGGCACCGGAAGCCGAAAGAGGAATGGTTAATGCTGAATGATTATGTCCATGATCGCTTTGATGCTGATAGACAATGCCACCAAGAACATCATAAATGCGCAATTCATGCAATGAAACTACTTTTGGAAATCTTATAATGACTCCATCCGGAACTTCGGTGAATGAAAGTTCTGTAAAAGGAATGTCTTCATCCCTTTCATCATCAACCTCAGTGGTAATCAACTCATCTCCGGGTTGATATGCGCAATAGTAAAAATAAGTGAGCATCATTTCATCGGTGGTGCCCTCACCCCATGTAACTTCCTTAGGTGGACTCGAGGGATTATGTGGATTGTCAGCAGTATTATTATATGTCACTTTTGATTGCAATACCGAACCTTTCGGTACTTTTTGCAGTGTCTTGAATGTATATGCCATTTGCCAATGGAAATCCCAATGAGGTATTGAAATGATTGGAATGGTGTCATTGGGGGTTTGAAGATTGATTTCTATGCTCTCACCTAGCAAATGCATGTGAGGCATGACGGCAAATGCCGTGGCATCATATGGTATCGTTATCCTTTGAGTAAATGTCTCTGATTGACCGGCTGGAAGACGTAGCGGACCATCCACGATATTTCTTCTGTTAAGTAAAGGACTTATGAATACCTCCCTCGGCGATGGTGAATCCGAATACACCAATCTGACTGATGTGAAATCTTGTTTGCCCTCCGTTCCGGCAGGATAATGCACCTGCAAAATGATTCTTGCACCTTTTTGAAATCTCACGCCGAAACCTTTGGGGAAAAAATAGGGTTCAATTCCAGGTACATATACACCAATCAAATCGGCAGTATTGGAGCCCACGCCGCCAAATCCGGGATAACCCGGTCCGGGTGATTGAGCATCCAATTGCACGGGAACAGACGAGGTGTCTTGAAATACCAATACATGATGAACGATCTCGGGATTGCCCGGAACGACTTCAATTGCTGATATGAATTCATCTTTTGTTGGAGATCCCTCCAAGACAAAACATCGATACTCGTCTTCACCTCCCGCTTTTGCCTGCGTGGCATAAGTTGGCATCTGAGATGTAAAGCTTGGATTCTTGATGATTGGTCCTGATGCAAAAGTTGGTGGCTTGGGAGCCAATGATACATCCCCTGCAGGTGCATCATTCTTCACCCATTCAATCATGTCATTGATATCAGCATCAGAAAGCGTTCTTTGATGAGAATATGATCGAAATTTTGTGTCGGCAGGATAAGGTGGCATCGACCTCGAGGTAATTGCCTGTAAAACTGAATTCTTTTTGGTGGCAACTTGTTCATAGGTCATTAGTGGGAATGGTGCTATTCCGCCATCCCTGTGACATGAAGAGCAATTCGAATAGACAATATTTGCAATGCTCGAAGACCAAGTGGGATCTGCAGCCTTCACTTGGAATGAGAAAAATAAAAGCAATGCCGAAACAAGTGTAAGATAGTTCATTTATGTACCCGGGTTTTGTGTGAACTCTCGTAATTTACGCTATGTTTTGGTTAAGACAGAAATTCTTCACCGGCGTTTAACACTATTTATGAATGTACATATCAAACATATACTCTCAATACTATCCCTTTTTTGCTTTGTTGTCAATGTCCAAGCAGAGTTGACATCAAGACGCGGTGAAGGAAGCATCCACATTGATTTTTCTCCTGATAATCCTCAAAAAACGGTTTATCCGCTGACATTTGCCTTGCCTCAACATGCACAAGCGAAACTAACAATCGATATCATTCATTCCGAATTGTATAGGGGTGATACAAGTCAATTGCGAGATATTGTCAGAATCACACCTGAAATAAGCATTGAGAAAACATATATGTTTCGTGGAGTTCATCTTGCACAAGCAGTGATCAACCCCATTTTCAGAGATGCTCATGGTACTTTGCGAATTGCGGATTCATGCAAGATTTCAATAATCTCAGAAGCATTTCACCTTACTCCGACTTTTCGCATTCCACATTCCGAGCAAGGATTATTCGCTCACATTATCAATCCGGAACATATTCCTTCAGCGAGAATACCAAGAAACAAAACTGAGTATGTGCAAGCAGATGATTGGTATGAACCTAATCAATCATATGTGCGGCTGATCACAAAACAAGATGGCATAGCCAGATTTCCATTGCAAAAAGCACTCGCCTTGTATCCAAATTGGAAGGGTTTGCCAACTTCCAATATTGATCTCATCTTCAAGAAACAATCCTATGCTTGCAGCATCATTGATGGTAATGGCATACTTGATGAACAAGACATCTTGATTTTTGCCGCACGCAGAGCAGAAGGCGATACCACATGGCGAAATTATGTAACCGACGAAGCTTCCTTTTTTCTTACTCTCAAGAATCAACCTTCCATTGGAAAACGATATACATCTTTCCCACCGATACTTCCAATCCTTGCAGATACATCTGTCGAGGTGATTCTTCATCATGAAAAAGATTCCGAATTCTATGCAGGCGATGTCATAAGCCCAATTGATTATCGCTATCTCTCTTCGGATTTTTCAACAGGAAAAAATTTCTTCTGGGACAAAATTTCATCGGTACAAAAGTTTCGGACATTCATCGATACCATCAATGTGCCGGCAGCACAAAAATCCATGAACATGGAGATTGCATTTCATGGAGCAAATGACAGGCCAATGATGGATATCGAACATCGCTTTGATATTTTTTGGAATGATGCACTTATTGCTCGTGATTCATTCGCCGGTTTTGAAAATCATGTATCTCGCATGAATGTTGACCCATCAATCATTAAGCATGGGGCAAATATTCTGCGCATTGAATCTATTCCCATTTCAGACACCATAGTCACTGAATGCTTTATCAATCATGTAAGAACAACATCCATTGCATATCCTCGAATGCTTTCAGGTAATCTATCGTTTGAAGATTCACTAACGAATGCGGCATCACTAACGATTCAACAACTTCGCACAAACTCTTTCATCGCTCTTGACACACTCAATCATTTCATGTTGAATGGATCAGCAATTGCATCTGGCAATTCATTCTTGGGTGAACTTTCACTCACACCCGGAAAACATCATATTCTTATTGCTGATTCTCTTGCTTGGATTGAGCCGGACATCCTGCCGGTCACAAAAAGTAATCTCAGAGATTCATCCAGACAAGCAGATGTTCTCCTTATTTCTCATCCGGAATTCATTGATGCATCCAATAGACTTGCCGAACATAGACGCAAGCAAGGATTTACCGTTGAAGTGATTTCAAGTGAAGACATTTATAAAGAATTTGGTCATGGATCGAAAGATGCACATGCAATCAAAGATTTCATTCGACATACTCATCGCTCTTGGCAATTTCCAGTCCCTTCTTATGTGATTTTCATGGGTGATGCAAGTTGGGATCCACTCAAACTTACGTTTAAAGCACATCAAGAAGATTTCATTCCCTCATTTGGTTTCCCTGTCAGTGATATTTGGTTTACCACACCCAGCAATGATTCAATAGATCCTGAACTTATTCTGGGAAGACTCAGCGTAAGCTCATCAGAACAAGCAGAAAAAGTTGTTGATAAACTGATTCAATATGATTCGCTGCAGGCAGCACCTTGGATGAAACAATTTTTATTTCTCTCAGGTGGCGATGCGGATGATCCGTTTTTTCACAATCAATTTGATGGCATTGCTCCATTTGTGTTAGACTCTCCAATTTCCGGAGACACCACACGCATACGCAGAATCAACAAAGTGGGCGGAGTGGATGAAAGCATTGCTACGAAAATTCGATCAGCTGTAAATGATGGAACATTGTGGGTCAATTTTGCCGGACATGGCTCTCCTGAATATTTTGAATTGGATGGCTGGCGAGCGCAGGATTTGAATAATCCCAAAAAGTATTTCATGCTCACCACTTTTTCCTGCAATTCAGGAGCATTTGCCGAGCCAACAACTGTTTGTCGAAATGAATCGTATGTACTTGAATCCGGCAAAGGGGCAATCGCCTCGGTTGGAAACACCTATACCGGAATCACAAATCCGGACTATTATAATTTCGTCACGATGTATGGTGCGATGTCGAAATATGGTCTGCGAAGAATCGGTGATCTTGTCTTTGCAACCAAGATTGGTCAAGGAAATAGCACTGACCCTTTCTTTAAAAATTCCATGATGCAATTCTGTTTGATTGGCGATCCACTTACAAAACTTGCTCTTGCTCCAAATCCTGATTATTATGTTCGTTCGGAAGATATACAAGTGAACCTTGTCACTGCAACCGATGAATCATTTACGGTGCAAGGAATCATTCGCAATCGAGGAACAATGGATTCGATTCCTGTAACAGTGCAATGCATCAGAACTGTTGCAGACAAAAAAGACACGCTTTCAAGCATATATCCGGCATTTGCTCGGGAACAGAATATTTCATTCACATTCCCTACTTTAAATCAATCAGGCATTCATGGCATTGAAATCGTGATTGATCCTCAACAAATCATCAAAGAAGAACGAATCACAAATAACAATGTACTCGACTTTCCTGTGAATGTTTTTGCTGCCTCTTTAACCGTGATCGATCCACTTCCGGGTTGGAATGTGCAGGCAGATAAACCACGATTCAGATTTTTGCTTCCATTACGCAATCGAGAATTCACTTCTTATGATTTGCGCATTGAAGCACTCGACGGATCGGTGATTGCAGGATTTTCAGGAACACAATCAAACACGCTCAATTTTGGTGAATTGCATGTTGATTGGACACCAAACATTGTCCTCGCTACCGGTGTGAATTCTCAGGATTATCTGTTGTTCACGAGGACATTTGACTCTCGAACTATACAATATAGTCCATGGGAAGTGACTCCATTCCATGCTGTAGCTTCTCCAATCAATGATACCGCTTTCATTCATGTTGATAAACTTTCGGCATTGCCTGAATCACGATCCGAAGGTCTTGCCGAACAAGCCACATCCCCGTCTTTATCATTGGGTTCAAAGAATATTCCATTATTGATTGAATCCTGCAATGGTGGTGAAGACTATCGTTATGGATATCTACGATTTGGCGATAGAACATTCATTGAAAGAGTGGATGGTTCAAAATGGAATCTTCTGCATTTGAAACAATTCGATAGCATTGGGATTTACAGAGATTTTGATGCTTTCTATGGTGCCCAAGAAGATAAATATCGTGCTGGAAATAGTGGTGATTTGATTCATTATCTCCGTGATTCCGTTTCGCTCGGAGATCATATTGCTATCAGCGTTTCCGATGGTTCATTCCGTGGAGCAATCGTAACACCAAAAGGTGTCGATGGTGATGCGGAATCTCTGATTTCTATTCTCAAAACATTTGGAGCAATCAAGATTGACTCCATTTTCAATGGATTCTCATATCCTGATGGTTCTTCCATTACTCAAGATGACAGATATCGAATTTCCTATGTGATGTACGGCATGAAAGGCGGCTTACCTGGAAGTGCAAAAGAACAATTCGGGGCTTATACAGATACATTGTCCTTGAACATTGAACATACACTAGCATTACAGCAAGGTAGATATTCAACCGGATTGATTGGTCCAGCAATCAAATGGAAGCAACTTTCAATCAGAGATTCTTTATCAGATCAAGGTAGAATACAGCAATATTTGTACGGTTGGAATAGTTCAAAACTGAATCGCGTACTATTGGATTCCTCGAGTTCGGGCACATTCGATGTGAATGCAATAGATGCTCAGGCATTTCCTTATGTTGAGATTGACATTGCCATTGCTCGCAATGCAGGCACTCAAGGGCCAATGGTAAAAACACTCGATGGAGTATATGTTCCGGCGGCGGAATTGGCACCTTTGCCTTCATCACTGAAAGTCAAAGGTACGGAACAAAGACCGAGTGGACCAATTCGTGGAGATAGCATGTCATGCGAGCTTGATATTTATAATCTTTCTTTGCGTCAAGCCTCGAATCCAACAATGAAATTATGCATCATTCAACAACCTCTCGGTGGTGGTGGAATCAGTGAGACATCAATCAGCTCATTGCCAATCATACCAAAAGATTCACCCATTTCCTATCAAATGAAAGCTTCCACATTCGAATTATCAAAGATTTCAGAATGGACTGCTCGAATAAACTGCGAACAAAATATTGCGGAATTATTTTCATTCAATAATACTGCAAAACAAACATTGACAATCAGCGAGGACATCGAACCTCCGTCGATTGAAATCCTCGCAGATGGGAAAATTGTTCGTGAATATGATGTGGTGGCTATCAATCCCCGAATTACAGTGCGTATCCTGGATAATTCCTTTGTACCAATTGATACCACAAAAACATTTATTCGGAATAATCCTTTTGCAGTGCGATCAGATAATAATATCCGTGAATATGGATTCACAAGAGGCGCATATGGATCAGCAATGCGCGCTGAATTCTCCTATATTCCGGAAAACAGATTTGAAATTGGTGAAAACATCATTTATGTCATCACCGAAGATGCTGCTGCAAATAAAGATACCCTTCGCAGAACGGTTATTGTTGTTCTTAATAGTTCTATTGATGAATTTTCACAGTTCCCCAACCCTGTGATCAGTGGATCAAATATATCATTCGATTTAACCTATGCTTCTCAAGTTCGCGATGCAATGTATACACTCACCATTGCAGACATGCGCGGTGCAATCGTGCACAGATTGAATGGGAATATGTCGATCGGAAAAAATACAATTGAATGGAATGGAAGAAATTCCGAGGGTATTCCAATGCCGCCAGGCGTATATGCCTATAGACTCGATGTCAAAGGCGATACATTCGTCGAACCTGCATTTGGCAAAATGATCATTGTGGAATGATGTTTACAATGCTTCACAATATGCTTTCAATGAATTCAGAATCAATTGCCATCCCTGCTTTTGCATCTCTTCAGAATGTATTTGTTCAGGGTCAAATTGCTCAATAACATTCACATGATCATCTGATTCAACGAATGTAACTCTGACTTTTCGGCCATCCCCAAGTGTATAAGCTAGACATGTATGCGGAACAACTTCATCAAACATTCCGACCAAGTCAAAACTAAAACTTCCGTCCTTAGCTGCCATCGTATATACAAATGTCCCCCCAACTTCTAGAGTGTTTTCAGCCTTAGGGCAATGCCAATCTGATGATGCTTGATTCCAATGGATAATGTGCATAGGATTAACAAAACAATCCCATACAATTGAAATTGGTTTTTTGATTTGAATATCTACTGTAATTGGCATAGGTATCAATTGATAAAAAAATGCCTTATCATCGGGGGGAAGTGATGACAAGGCATGCAGCATAAAGAGGAAGTAACGGCTTGCGCCGTTGAGCGGGAAACGAGGGTCGAACTCGCG
This sequence comes from Candidatus Kapaibacteriota bacterium, assembly GCA_049426725.1. Lineage (GTDB taxonomy): Bacteria > Bacteroidota > Ignavibacteria > Kapaibacteriales > UBA961 > UBA961. The sequence continues at coordinate 22,519 of JBMSYN010000018.1, read as the reverse complement.
ACATCAACCTTGGCAAGGTTGCGCTCTACCACTGAGCTATTCCCGCAAACCGTATCGAACGGGTCACAAATTTAGAGGTTATCCCCATATCATGCAAACACTTTTTATTTAAAGTATTCCAAATATGCTTTACGGCATTTTTCTTTTAAATCTTCCATATCCACCAAAATCCCGAGTTCTTTTGACATAGAAGTGACTTCTTTGTCGGGTATGCCGCAGGGGACAATTGAGTCGAAGATCGATAACTCATTATTGACATTCAAGGCAAAACCATGGGAGGTCACCCAGCGCGAGCAATGCAAGCCAATTGCGCAGATTTTTCGCTCTTGTTCAATCCACACGCCTGTCTTCCCTTCCACTCTTCCGGACGCAATTCCATATTCAGCAAGTACTTGCATGATGATGTCTTCAATGCTTCGTAAAAACCAGTGAAGATCCTCACGATACTCAGAAAGATGAAATAATGGATACCCGATGAGTTGACCCGGATTATGTGCAGTGATGTCTCCGCCACGATTGATGGGAATAACTTCAATGCCTTGCATCAAGAGCAAAGCGGGATCAATTTTTACATTGTGTTCTCCGCCTTCTCTTCCAATTGTAAGTACCGCCGGATGTTCGCAGAAAATCAAAGTGCTGGGTCGGATCCCTTGTTGTATCTCACGCACATACTGTTCTTGACGCGACCATGCATCACGAAAAGGGATGAGTGACCAATCTTCTATGATAATTCCGGGCATCACGAATAACCAAATTGAAAAGTGAAATTACGGAATTGTGGGATGTCAATCTGCAATGCCATAGATGCTACAGACATTATCAATGATTGAATCCCCAATGATGGTGAATGGTATGTCGATGGAGAATGCACCTTTCTTTTTCGGTGTTATACGCATCGTATAGGTGAATATGCTATTTGGAGCAAGATGTTTTCCATTGATTGTTTGTCCAAATAAAACATTGCAGGTTGCATTGTCATCAAATGTTTTTGATTGACTGATGATGCAAGTTGTAGAGGAATTATTCACTATCGTGCACATTGCATCAAATGGCTTATTGATTGATGCAGTGAACATTCGAAAATCAGTAACATATATGCCTTTGTTCAGAAACACACTTGAGGAGCAAGTAGCAATGGTTTTTACACGACCTTTTCCCGTATAGGATATGTCAGCAGTTATTTGCGCATTGATATTCAGTCCTTGCGCGGTGGATTTGCTTCTCAATGGAATCGATACGCTTGTTCCAGGTTGCAATTGATATGGAAGATTTAATCTTGAGAGCAATTCAAATTGATCGATGAATCCATCAGTGAATGTGAGCGATGAAATGATTGCCGTTTCGGTTCCATAATTATGTATTCGAATAACCGTATCCCGGACCTCCCCATAAGGAATTGAACCAAAATCCACATCTTCAAGCCATACTCTTGTTCCGCTCAATACAACAGCTCTTAGTGGAATAAAGACATTCTTCCAACCGTTTATATATAATGTGTCGAGAAAAACACCCTCAGAGGTCGGATTAAATTTTACAGGAATAGATTTAGAAGCACCTTGTTGAGATTTGGGTGTGAGCACAAAATATATGGAATCCGATGTCAATGAAAATCCTCGATTGCCATGTTTCAAACGAATTGAATCAATTGGGATGAATAAGGAGTCGGAAAGATTTGCAAATGCAATGGTCTTTACAATTTCTTTTGATGGATATTCGGTTTCAAAAGAAAGCGATTGTGGAAGTAATGAAAGAGACAGTCGATGCAATGAATCTTTTGTGATTGAATCCACTATTGTTCTCGTACGATCGGCTGAGACATCATTCACCGGGGTGCAAGATGAAAATGTCCCGATGATGAGAATCATCGAGACAATCCATGCGATAAAGTCTCGCTTATCGAAGTAAAATTCTCGTACCATAGGTGATTCCTGCTTTTTGTGTGCTGAACCACTGACCTTGATATGAATACAATGTACTCATGGCTTCGATGCCACCAATCAAAGTGATTGATTTGCTAATATCATATTCCATGCCCAATGTCATGCGAGCCATCGGACCAGTTGACATGCCACCTGCACCTACTCTGATGAGTGGACGCAAGGATTGATTCCCAACAAAGCGATGCTGCCAACCAATCATAGCCCATGGAGCCACATAAGTCTGATCATATTGAACGGTGAAGTTATTCTCCGTTCCGGTATATCGTTGAGCAATGGACTCCTGTCCGACTTCAAGATATACAGCATCTTGTTCAGACACATCATACTGAAGTCCGAGAGATATGCTATTGATGAATGGATCATTGACAGGGGTGACAGTTTGATCAACAAAAGAATGTTGCGCGAATCCACGCATGGTAAGTGAAAAGGGGGAATATGCTTGATAGGAATTGTCTATCTTCAATGATGATTGTAATGTCTGTGGCTTTGGAGTATTATCCACTTCAGAAATAACATTCTGTTGCTTGTTTTCCGGAATTACATGTTGAACAACATCTTGGGTCAACACATCTTTGGAAATATTTTCATTATTCGCATTTGAACTCATCTCTTCAACAACTTCTTGCTTGATTGGATTAACTGCCATTGCAACTTGAGGTCGAAAACTCTTTGTGACCATGGGTTGACTAGCACTACGAATTGCTTGATTCATTGAAGGTTGGATGATTCTTGGCATGACAAAAGCTTTTTGTGCATTTGAAGGTACAACCATAGTCGGTGTTTGTTGTTGACTTGCGAAATATAATCCAGAAATGCTTGCACCAATCAATAGATACATGAGTGGTTGCATTGCTTTCCCAAGCCAAGAGGATACAGTTTGCATCATGCCGGTGGATACGGGATTATTTAGCGATGCACCAATTGCAATTGCACCAACTCTACGCATGATTGAATCATGCATGGACTCTGGTGGCATGATCATCGTATTGTCGATGAACTTGCGCATCGTGAAATGATCCTGCATTTCTTGTCGTAAATCCGCTTGCTGAGAAAGCATCGTGAACAAAGATGGCTGCATTGCTTCCGGCAATTCACCATCCATGTATAAAGTGAGCATTTCAGACGGACTCAGATTTGAAAATTCCTGACTCATGAGATTCTATTTAGTGTTTATACAAATCATCAATAAATGGCTGAAGAATAACTCTAATCTTCTGCTTTGCGCGATAAATGCGCGTTCTTACAATTGGCATAGATGTCTCAACAATCTCTGCGATTTCATTGTAGCTATATCCATACATCTCACGCAAGATCAAAACTTCTTTATAATCTTCCGGAAGCATTTCTAGTGCCGTGGAAATTAGTCTTGACAATTCCTTTTGTTCATAGGGTGTGTCCAATGAAGGAAATTCAAAATTCTCAATCGTGATTGTGCTGGTGTTATATTTTTTTGCTTTTTCATTCAAACACAAATTGCGTGAAATCTTCAGCAAATAGCCCTGAACATTTTGTATGTCTTGTCCTGAAACACCCATCTCATAAAATCGAACAAATGTCTCTTGAAATATATCATCAGTTGCTTGCACATCCCCAAGAATCTTTCGTACATAAGAATAAATTCTTGGTGAATGTCTTTTATACAACATGCTCAATGCTTGATGTGCATGACTTCCACCCCCACTGAGCATGGCATACAATTCTAGGTCTGTATGCTCTGAAAGCTCGGTGGATGCTGGAATACGGGACCTATTGAAGGACTTGTCCCTGTTCATGATGAACATCCGCTATTAGTATGTGAATACAATCGTAAAGAGCTGATTTTTAGGGATTTGTTACATTCAAACCCTTCTTGCCAATATCGGTGCGATAATATCTGTGATGATAATGAATGTGCTCCACCCCAGAATAAGCATGGTGAATGGCTTCAGCAAGGGTTTCTCCAAGACCACAAATTCCCAGCACTCTTCCACCGGCAGTGACAATGGAGCCATCAGACAAGGATTTCGTTCCGGCATGAAATACACGAACTTGGGGAATTTCAGATAATTTGTCCAAGCCAAGGATAGTATGTCCGGTTTCATAATCATCGGGATATCCACCTGATGCCATGACAACATTACATGCAAATCCCTCTGATCTGGCTTTCATAGCAGTGGCATCCAATGTGCCTATCGCAGCGGAATGGAGAAGTTTTGCAAGATCTCCGCGAAATACACTTAGCACTGCTTGTGTTTCGGGATCACCAAATCTGCAATTGAATTCCACAACGGAAGGCTTGCCGTCATCAATCATGAGTCCGACAAATAAACATCCAACAAATGGATATCCTTCTTCCTTCATTGCTTTAAGCATTGGTTTTACAATATCATCATGAACTCTTTGCATCACATCATCCGTAACCAAAGGTGCCGGCGCATAAGCACCCATACCTCCGGTGTTTTTTCCCAAGTCTCCGTCTTTTGCTCGCTTATGATCTTGAGCGGGCGCAAGTAATACTGCATTATTGCCATCGGTGATTGCAAAAACAGATGCTTCCTCGCCTTTGAGAAAATCTTCAATCACGATGCTTGAACCTGCATCTGCAAAAAGACCAGAAAAAATTTCATCGATTGCTTCATGTGCCTCATGATGTGTTTCGGCAATGATCACGCCTTTGCCTGCAGCAAGACCATCCGCCTTGACAACAATTGGAAGCGATCTATCATTGATATATGTATGAGCTTCATGGGATTGCTCTTTGGTGAATCGCTCATAGCCGGCAGTTGGAATGCCATGTCGCTTCATGAGATCTTTGGAAAATCCTTTTGAGGATTCAATTCGTGCCGCCTTTGCAGAAGGACCAAACACTGCAATGCCGTGAGATCGTAGATCATCAGCCAAACCTTTTACAAGTGGTGCTTCGGGTCCAACTACAACCAAGTCTATCGCATGTTGTTTACAAAATGCAATGATTGTAACAGTATCATTAAGCGATAAAGAATCCACAAGAGTGGCGATATTCTTCATTCCGGGATTTCCGGGGAAGGCATATACTGTATTTGTTGATGCAGAAGAATGAAGTCCAAAAGCAAGAGCATGCTCTCTTCCGCCTGAACCAATTAGGAGGATATTCATGGCAATTCAGTGAATAAGTGGCAATAGTCAAATTTACAAAATGTGACAGTAGTATAGACAATGAAACTTCTCAAAAGTCAAACCGTTATATTTTCCCTATGAGAATCAGAATACTGTACATATTGATTTTACTCCTTCCTTTGAGTGGCTGCCCTCACATGATGATCAGGCAATTCGAAGAAATGCAGCCACCCCCAAATTATAAACCACGGTATCAGATGTCTGAAAAGTCGATGGATTCGATATTGAATGCCATACCATTTTCATTAGACAGAGCCATGAAATCAGATTCCATACTTGCTGTTTATGAACGTGGAATGTCGGTTCAAGATAGTATTCTACCAATGCCTCAAGCAGGGATCGATGCCTCTCTTATTGGAATCAATGATGCAGGATATCCTGACAGCATTCATGTGAAACTTAGCATCAAAGATGAAAAGGGGTTTTTCGTGAAAGGTCTCGCCGGACCGAATCGAAAAAAAGTGATTAAAGGCAAAGACAGCATCTTTCGATTGTTGATAGATTCATGCGGAATGAATGTAAACAATCAACAAATCACACAATTCACCGTGCATGAAATCAATGAAGATGCAAGAAAACCTCTGGCATTGTCAATGGTACTTGATCATTCTCCCTCCATGGGTGAAATGCGTGCAAATAAATTACAAGAAGCAGTTCGACTTTCCATGGACATGCTCAATGATGATGATGCAATAGCTGTAGTAAAATTTACAAAGAAGATACATCGTGAAGTTCCTTTGTCAAGCAATTATGAACAATACACTTCTCAATTCAAGATTGATGGTTTGCGTGGCATTAAACCGATTAGTTTCTCAATCTCATTGAGTGGGGATAGTACTATTCCGGATCAATCTTATGGCGGCGGTACTGCAATCTATGATGGCGCAATTGCAGGGATTGATGAATTTACATCAACACACATTTCCAATAAAGTGATGATTGTCTTTTCAGATGGTGGCGATAACTCTTCAACTGCAGATGAAGATTCAGTGATAAGGCATGCAAGAAAGAATGGAGTCATCATACATACAATTGCCTATGGTCAAACCGATGAAGATATCCTCAGAAAATTATCCGAAAACACAGGCGGAAAAATGTATCGCATTTATACCACGAAAGAATTTCCATTTGTGCTTGCGGACATCATCAAAAGCATGAAAAATCATTATGTGATTTCTTATGCGCCTCCAATTTCAGCAGATAAACATCGTGTTTCAGGTGTGATTGCACTTAGGAAAGACATCATGGGAACAATCCACGGCTTTTATGACAAATCAATGTTACATTCTTGGGATGCAATTGGTACAGTGTACATGGAAGAAATTGAATTCGAGAAAGGTAGTTCAATTCTTCCACCAATGGCAGAACCGATATTGAATAATATCTATTCTGCTCTGAAATCTTCCCCGAATGTAAAACTTGAAATCAGAGGTCATACCGATGATATTGGAAAAGAAGAAGACAATGAACAATTATCTCTCTCAAGAGCACAATCTGTTGCCGGTGCTTTGATTGCTCGCGGTATCAGCAAATCAAGACTCATCATATCAGGCAAAGGCGAAAGCATGCCACTTATGCCAAATGATTCAGAATCATCAAGAAAGAAAAATCGTCGCACAGAATTCATTATCATACAATGATTAGCATCATCCTTTTTGTATTGTTTCTTCCCATTTGCACTTTTGCACAAGGTACTCTATCCATTGGTGAAAGAGGAAACATTGTCATTGGCATTAATCAACAAGATTCAGTAACATATTCTGTGCACCTCTCGAATCAGACCGTGTTTTTCATTGATTCAATAAAAGTACAGGACATATATCAAGAATTTGAACGCATCAGACCAGATAGCATCGCATTCATGTGTAAAGGAATTGGCAATCTTTCCATTCATGGTATTGCACTTTCCGGATCGGATAGCATGACGATTGTTAGTGTTCGTGGCACATTGAAAGATAAGATTCTGCTGGACACTTCATTTGTCATCACAATCTCATCAAAGACCACTCCTCTTCCCTATATTCGATTCAGTTATGTATCGGAAAATGTTCCCAATCCTGTCATGCGAGGTGAGCCAACGGAATGGACTTATGAATTGGATAAATCAGGAAGCATACAATTATCTATCTTCACTTTGGATGGTCGCATCATTGAAGAGTATTCGATGAAGCAAGATAAAGGAAGTCATGTGTTTCGTTTTATTCCTAATACATATACCTATCATCCCGGTGTATATGGCATGAGACTCATCACTGAACAAGGAATTCACTTTAGAATATGGAATGTATCGCCATGATGATTGCATTCTTCATATTCCTTTGTTCCATCTCCATTCAGGCTGCTGAACCCGATTCCACCATGAGAAGAAAACCCAAACTTGATTTGGAGTCACTTTCACCGGATTCATTTGCAGTTGAATCGGATTTTCTGAATATGTCGATAGGTTGGTTCCCAAAGATTGGAGCATTCAGGGCAATCGATGTTACAGGCTCGAGTAGTTCTTTTTGGAATGATGGTGTATTCCACATGAGCAGTGATATTCCCGGAAGCATATTCAATGTACCCAACCTCATATTTTCAGGGAATTCAGTGTATTCTATTGATGATCGCATTCCTTTGCTCCCCTTTTCAATGGAAGAATCCGATGAAGAATTGCATGAGCAAGATTTTTCTACTACATATCTTCGATTGCGTCAATCAATTCCACAGTTGGGGATAATCATGCGCATTGGATTGGGCATAACATTTGTGAATCGCATGTTCTTTGCTCAAGACCGGTCAAAACAGTTTTTGAACATGCAAGGATCCCTTTCAGAACTCCATGAACTACATGAAGTCAGTATAGATGAAACCGAATTGATTTCTCATCTCTCATTTGAATTACCAATCTATGGTGCTTCACTGGAATTGTTTGGACAAAATAGTTATTCCTATTACTCCTTCTTCGCCGGCATCAATTCGATGTATGTTCTTGATTCTGATTTCCTGCATCAATCCTTTATTGTCAAAGGACAAGATGCAATCAGATATCCATCGGGTTCAAATGTATTGATAATTCAACAACGATCTTACATGAATGAGATTCAAAGGCTGAGATTGGGTATTGAAACCGGCTTGGGTTGGCAATTCGGATTCGATCCATTCCATCTTGGAATTGAAGGATTCTTGATTTATCCCCTGAATTCTATCCTTAAGAATCATGATTTACAGACTTTAAATCTATCTCTTCGCACCTATTTGGGCTTTTCATTCTGATAAGGCAAAACATGCTTTCAGATTTCCTATCTTTGTGCATTCACAAATGCATAGAAATCACATGAATGTTCATTCTTCAATTCTTGGTCTCATCGGAAAAACTCCGCTTGTAAAACTCAATACGATCGCGGCTGATATACCCGCTACGATATATGTTAAACTTGAAAGTCGTAATCCCGGCGGTTCAGTCAAAGACCGTATCGGCATTGCTATGCTTGAAGCCGCTGAAAGAGATGGTTTGATCAAGCCGGGTGGACTCATCATTGAACCAACTAGCGGAAATACAGGAATTGGGCTTGCACTCGCAGCAACACTCAAAGGGTATAAATGTTTATTTGTGATGACAGACAAAGCCTCACAAGAACGCGTACGCTATCTCAAAGCACTCGGAGCAGATGTGTTGATTGTTTCGAGCGCGGCAAAGGCCAGCTCACCGGAATATTATTTCAATACAGCGCAAAGACTCGCCCAAGAAATTCCAAATGCAGTGATGCTGAATCAATATGATTTTTATGCGAATCCTGCAATTCATGAAGCAACGACAGGACCCGAAATTTGGAATGATACCGATGGCACTGTCACGCATTTCATTGCAGGGATTGGAACAGGTGGTACAATCACAGGAACTGCACGATATCTCAAAAAGCAAAATCCTAATCTGAAAGTAATAGCGGCGGATCCCGTTGGTTCTTGCATCAAAACATTCAAAGAAACAGGTCGCGTTGTTGAAGCACTTCCATATCTCGTTGAAGGTGTCGGACAAGAGCGCATCCCAGGAAATCTCGATATCTCACTGATTGATGATGTGATGAATATCAATGACAAAGAATCCTTCAATACGGCTCGCAGACTAGCTCGTGAGGAAGGAATATTTTGTGGTGGTTCAAGTGGAATGAATGTGGCAGCAGCATTGAAACTTGGCAAAACTCTCACAAAGAATGATGTCGTGGTTGCGATCATTTGCGATACAGGCGAGCGATATCTCACAAAACATCATTCCGATGAATGGCTCAAAGAACAACATTTGCTCGATGATCGCCTTACTGTGAAAACGGCTCTTGCAGTAAAATCAAATGTAAAATCGATTCCAACGCTCATCAGCATCGAACCCGATGCAACTGTAGAACAAGCATTGCAGCTCATGCAAGAATATGAGATTTCAGAAATGCCTGTGATTGAACATGGAATTTCAATCGGAACTTTGCGAGAAAATAAATTGATGGCAAAAGTTATTGCCGATCGAAATGTATTGTCCGCAAGCGTAAAAGATATACAAGAGGAACCCATGCCGATTATTGATGGTGGTGATGACATACAGCAAGCAATTGCTGCATTAAAAACGCATCATGCTATTTTGGTATCTGAGTATGGCGGTTTGTCGGGTGTGCTTTCAAGACATGACATCATAGACTTTATCTAATGCAATTCTTGATACATATCGGAATCATTATGCTTACCATCATTGCGATGGAGGGCATTGCATGGCTTACTCACAGATATCTCATGCATGGTCCGCTTTGGTTCATACACAAAACACATCATACACCAAGACATGGCAGATTCGAACTCAATGATGTCTTTGGTATACTCTTTGGCGTGATTTCAATATCATGCATCTTCAATGGAATTGACACATTCTCCCCTCTTTTCTGGATTGGCATTGGCATCAGCATCTATGGATTGCTATACTTTATTGCTCATGATATCATTGTTCATCGCAGGTTGAAACTCGGCATGCGCATGCGTGGACGATATGCAGAGGCACTCCGAAAAGCTCATCTCATCCATCACAAAACAATCACAAAAAATGGATCAGAGGAATTTGGATTTCTTTTTGTGCATCCAAAGCATTTGAAATAATCACTCGCCGGGTTTTTTGAATACGATATCTTCCGGAATTGAAAGCAATGATTCATCAAGTGGCTTATTTGCTTCAATCTTGACCGCATAGGTTTTCATCGGCACGCCATTTGTCATGGTTTCACTTTTCAATACCAAATTTCCCCATACAGAATATTTGCCTGAGAATGGAATAGTTGGATGAGCAATATTCCATACTTCACAAGGATATCCAAGAACGGTATCCATCTTCGATGTTTTTTCAAGTCCAATCTCTTTCTTCATGCTATCAGTGATAGTCGAAAAATTGATTCCACCCGCATCAGCAAATTGACCAACTGAGTATCGCGTTCCCGTTCCTTCCTGTAAATCCATGGTTGTAAGAATGCCATTGAGGAAAATGCTTTTTGAATGTACCTTCAAATTCAAATCTTGTTCAACTGCACGATAACCCACTGTTTCAGTCACTTCGCGGGCACCATGCTTATCAAATGAAACAGTGATTTTTGTACGCATGCCGTCCATTTCGGAAAAGAGTAATAGTTCACCTGATCCTAATGCATAACGCTTGGGAATTTCTTTTTGTACATTCTTTTTGGATGTTTTCTTTTGCTTTTGTGCATGTGCTTCAAGTGAAAGCAAAGCCAAGAATATGAAAATGGCAATACGCATATTATATCTCAATTCATGTTCAAACGACTAAAAATATATCTCCAGAAGAATGCCTGATCTTCTATGATTTGTTCTATTGACTTTCCGGTGCCATGTCCTGCATCAAAATCCACATGCAGCATCACCGGCTTTGTCTGTTCTGGTCTTGATTGGGCAATTGCTACGAATTTCTTTCCATGGAGTGGATCCACGCGCATATCGAATTCTCCAACGCTAACAAGCATTTCAGGAAGTGAAACACCGGCTTTGACATTATGATAAGGAGAATATTGAAGAAGGGTTCCAAAGTCTTCTGCTTTGTCCGGGTCGCCATATTCGGGAATCCAATATCTCGCAATGCGAAATTTATGATAGCGAATCATGTCGAGAAGAGGTACTTGACATATAATTGCGCGATATAAATCCGGTCTTTGCGTTGCAATTGCACCCATGAGCAAACCACCATTTGAACCACCTCTTGCAACAATCCGTGCAGGATTGGAATACTTTTGCTCAATCAACCATTCGGTTGCTGCAATCATATCATCAAATGTATGCTGCTTTTTCTTGAGCATGCCATTAAGATGCCATGACTCTCCATATTCATTTCCACCACGCAGTCCAACGCGAACATAGATTCCACCACGCTTCAGAAATGATGCATTATATCCAACGAATTCAGGGCTCATTCCGATATTAAAACCACCATAACCAGTAATCAGTACAGGATTATTTCCATCTTTATTGATTCCTTTCTTGTGGACAATGAACATTGGAATCTTCGTGCCATCCTTTGATACACAGAATTCGAGAGAGGCATGAATATCTGATAGATCCATCGGGATTTCATCTTGATAAAAGAATTTCCATTCCAATGTTTTGCCATTGAGTGTATAGATCTTTTGCGTTGATATAAAAGATGAAATGGCGATATAGATAATATCTTCATCACGATCATAACTCATCGAAGCAACATTTCCGAATTCAGGTAATGTCAATTCCTTTATGAATCCACCGTTCAAATCATGCACCATGATGCGTGACATCACATCTTTTTTATCTTGTACAAGCATATAAGTACTTGTCACTTCAAAACCATCTATTACTGTTTTGCCTTCTGGAACAAGAATCTGTGCTTTATCGAATTCCGGATTTTCCAAAGTAGTTTTGGCAATAAAAAAATTCGGTGCTTCATGATTTGAAAGCCAATAGATATTCTTGCCACGGAATTCAGGATAAGATTTGAATTTCTCGCTAGAATAAATCACTCGTGGCTTGTCTGAGCTTCCAATCTTACGAAATGAAATAGTATTGCTATAAAAATCACCCGTGCTCCATACTTGAACTTGTTCATCCTCAGGTTCATAAATGGAGGCAAAATCTTTGGCATCATTTGGGGCAAGCAATTTAACAGCATTGGTCAAGGGTGCACCAAGTGTATGCTCATAAACTGCGAGTGGAATCTGATTTTCAATCAATTCTTTTGTTCGCGGGGTGATAAACACTTTGGATTCATCATGCTTCCATGAAAAATTGCTCACACCCGGCAAGACATCTCCAATTTGTTTTCCTGTCTTAGCATCAATGATGCGATAGTCGGTGATTTCAGCGCCTTTTGATTGTGTGGCAATAGCAAGCTTGGTGGCATCTTTGTTTATGGTCACACCGGAGATAGAAGTTTTACCACTTGGATCAAGTAAAACAGGATCAAAGAGCAATTGTTCTTTGCCATCGATGAGGGCATAATACTTGAATTGCAATTCACCTTTTTTTCTTCGAGAAAAGAAAACTTTTCCTTTTTTGATTCTCGGTGGAGAAGTAACATCGCGATCAAACAATGCACGGATTTCTTCATTTAATCCTTTGATGTCGGGAGCCGTTAAACGAAGATATTCCATTGTTGCATCATGTTGCTTTTTGGTCCAGTCAATAACTTGCGGATCCTCCTTATCTTCCAGATGACGATAGGAATCAATAAGCGAGATGCCATGCAATTCTTCTTGCACAGGTTTTGCAAGAGTTGTCGGAGGAGAAAATCGTTGTGCTGTCATGGTATATGTACACAGTAATAAGCAAATGAGTTGTAGCATGTCATAAACCTTCAATTGAATAATGACAATTTGTTTGAGCGTGCTTTTTCAATGCTAATCAATTGTTTTTCTGAATTTCTTCTTTCATAATCATTTCTGACTTTACCTTGTTCTTCTGCATTGTCTTTGATGAAGGCATCTTTGTGCTCGGTGGAAATAAGTTGTCCTGCCACGGGTACAGCCCTTGATGCATCAAGCACATGCAGAACGCATCCATCATAAGCCGGTGCTATTTTCACTGCAGTATGAACCCGCGATGTTGTTGCGCCACCAATCATGAGAGGAATTTGCATTCCTCTTCTTTGCATTTCTTTTGCCACATGCACCATTTCATCGAGTGAGGGTGTAATGAGTCCTGAAAGACCAATGATATCTGCATTGCATGCGATTGCTTCATCAAGAATGCGATCTGCGGGAACCATCACACCGAGATCCACAACACGATAATTATTGCAACCAAGCACAACACCCACGATATTCTTTCCAATATCATGCACATCACCTTTCACTGTCGCCATGAGTATCGTTCCATTTGGAGCTGATGCAATTCCAGCCAATTCTTTTTCGGCTTCCATGAAGGGCGTAAGATATGCCACCGCTTTTTTCATCACACGAGCTGATTTCACGACTTGTGGCAAAAACATTTTTCCGGAGCCAAATAATTCACCGACGATATTCATGCCATCCATGAGAGGGCCTTCAATAACTGAAAGCGGTGAGCCCAAATGCAATCTTGCCTCTTCCATGTCTTCATTCACATGTCCATCCAAGCCTTTCACAAGCGCATGATGAATTCGCTCATTGATTGGCAAAGTTCTCCATGCTTGCACTTCTTGTGCTTGTATATTCTCTCCGGATGATTCCGCTTTCAACTTTTCAGCATAGTCTACAAGACGCTCAGTTGAATCAGATCTGCGATTCAGGATTACATCTTCCACAAGCTCCAAGAGCATTGTTGGGATATCATCATAAATGTCGATTTGACCGGCATTCACGATACCCATATCCATGCCCGCTTTGATTGCATGATACAAAAATGCGGAATGCATTGCTCTGCGAACTGGTTCATTCCCGCGGAATGAGAATGAAAGATTCGAAACCCCACCGGAGATTTTCGCGAGTGGAAGATTCTGCTTGATATATCCGGTTGCATTGATAAAATCCAATGCATAATTCGCATGTTCTTCGATGCCCGTTGCAACTGCGAAGATATTCGGATCGAAGATGATGTCTTCAGCGGGAAAATGTACCACTTCAGTCAAGATCCGATATGCGCGAGAGCAGATTTCAATTTTTCTTTGATATGAATCTGCCTGACCTTGCTCATCAAAAGCCATCACTATGACTGCCGCGCCATATCGACGCACTTCTTTTGCAAGGTCGATGAAAGCTTCTTCACCTTCTTTGAGTGATATTGAGTTGACAATTCCTTTGCCTTGTACGCATTGCAGTCCTGCTTCAATCACGGACCACTTCGAAGAATCAATCATGATTGGTACGCGTGCAATATCCGGTTCCGACGCTATGAGATTCAAAAGTGTTCTCATTGCCTGCTCTGAATCAAGCATGCCTTCATCCATGTTCACATCGATGATTTGTGCTCCGGCTTCAACTTGTTGTCTTGCAATGCCAATCGCTTCATCATATTTGTTCTCGCGAATGAGTCGAGCAAATTTTGCTGATCCCGTGACATTTGTTCTTTCACCAACATTCACAAAATTGGTTTCTGGTCGGAGAATGAATGGCTCCATGCCGGAAAGCCGCATCAGAGGTTCTTTCTTAGAGGGTATTCGTGGTTGAACATTCTCTACCACTTCTGCAATCTTGGCGATATGATCAGGTGTTGTTCCGCAACAGCCACCAACGATATTGATGAATCCTGATTCTGCAAATTCTTTCAATACATTCGCCATTGATTCAGGCGTTTCATCATAGCCACCCATTTCATTGGGGAGTCCGGCATTAGGATATACACTGATGAAGCAATCCGCAATGCGTGATAATTCCTCAAGGAATGGTCGCATTTGATCTGCACCCAATGCGCAGTTCAACCCAACACTGATGAGATTGGGACAATGTCTGATTGAATGCCAAAATGCCTCTGTGGTTTGACCCGAAAGCGTACGACCGCTCATGTCAACGATTGTTCCGGAAATCATCACAGGTAGTGAAATATTCAATTCTTCGAACAATGATGAGATCGCATAGATCGCTGCTTTGCAATTCAATGTGTCAAAGACAGTTTCAACAAGTATGATATCGATGCCGCCTTCTATCAAACCTCGCAATTGCTCAGTATATGCATCCACAACTTTTTGCCAAGTTGTGGCTCGATAACCGGGATCATTTACATCAGGTGAGAGCGACAAAGAAGTATTGAGAGGTCCAATTGCACCGGCGGCAAAACGTGGCTTTTCCGGTGTTGAATATTCCATGCAAGCTTGTTTGGCAAGTCTTGCGGCATGCACATTCAATTGATAGGCAAGCGTTTGCAATCCATAATCAGCTTGCGCAATACTGGTTGAACTGAATGTGTTTGTTTCAATGATGTCTGCACCTGCTTTTAGATATTCTCTGTGAATATTGAGAATAATCTCAGGTTGAGACAATACCAACAAATCATTATCACCACGAACATCATGGTGGTGATTGCAGAGCACTGAATGAAACTCACCCGCACTTTCTCTGCTTCCTCGAAAATCTTCTTCTTGCAAACCATGCTTTTGAATCATCGTGCCCATGGCTCCATCGATAATCAGGATGCGTTTGCGTAAAGCAGATTGAAGTGTGTCAAATATTGATTGCATGGTTGCAAAATTAACAAATTGAGGGGCTTTTGCATTGACCTTCTGTTGAATACGTTTCATTCTCCTCGAAATTCCACATGTGGCTTAATTTCCTATGTAGTATTGCTCTTCCCTCAAATAACCGTAGTTTTGTACTGCGATTCATTGCTTTGGAATGCAAGTTCGGCCTTCAGCTGTATCCTCTCCTCATGTTCCTCCTGCCATGCTTCGCGCATGATTCTTATTTATCCGAACAAAGGAACGAATGAACTTTACAGATTTGCCCTTGAGTGAAGCCCTACAAAAGGCACTCAAGGCAGAGGGATATTCCGTGCCGACACCCATTCAGGCGGAAGCCATTCCCTCAATTTTACAGGGTAGCGACATCATCGGATGCGCTCAGACGGGTACGGGAAAAACAGCGGCATTTGCTTTGCCGATTTTGGAATTGCTTGCTTCAGAACCAATAATCAACAAAGAAGACAGACAAGACAATAAACATAAAGGCAGAAAAAAACCAATTCGTGCATTGATTCTATCGCCCACGAGAGAACTTGCACAACAGATTGGTGATAGTTTCACAGCTTATGGAAAATTTACCGGAATGACAAATACCGTCATTTACGGTGGAGTTGCTCAAAGCAAACAGCAACAAGCACTTCGCAATGGAGTGGATATTCTAGTTGCAACACCGGGCAGACTGCTCGACTTGATGAATCAAAGAATTGTTTCACTCAGTTCAGTCTCAATCGTTGTACTGGATGAAGCAGATCACATGTTGGATATGGGATTCATCCATGATATTCGTAGCATCATTGATACTCTTCCAAGCAAAAGACAATCTCTCCTATTTAGTGCAACAATGCCACAAGAAATTGAGCGGCTCGCAAATGACATGCTCAATAATGCCAAGCGCATTGCGGTTGATCCTGTCTCCTCAAGTGCAAAGCCGGTGGAACAGTTGGTATATTTTGTTGACAGAAAAAAGAAAATTGATTTGCTTCTTCGATTGATGGATACATTGCCGATGACTTCCGTGCTTGTGTTCTCAAGAACAAAACATGGCGCCGATCGCATAGCTCGCGATTTGAATAAAGAAGGCGTACCAAGTGAAGTAATCCATGGAGATAAAACGCAATCTTCACGATTGCGCGCGCTCAATCGCTTCAAGGAAAAACGTTCTCGAGTATTGGTTGCTACTGACATCGCCGCTCGTGGAATCGATGTTGAACAATTGCCTTATGTGGTGAATTATGATTTACCCGATGCAGCTGAAACATATGTGCATCGTATTGGAAGAACAGGCAGAGCTGGATTGACGGGAGTTGCGATTTCCTTTTGTTCGAATGATCAACAAGATGTATTCAGACAAATCAAGAAAATCGTTGGAAAAGATACCATCAAATCTATGTCCGTCGAAGAGGCATTCAAAAAGACTCCTCAATTTCAAGCAGGTGAGCATCCTTATCCTTCGCAAAAAAAGGAAAAGCCTCAAAGTGAAGAACAAAAAGGACTCAGTAAGGCCGGGCATTCTGTCCAATCAATTTTGAAGGGGCATAGTCCCAAGAAACATGATCGTTCCCCCGACATTGAACGATTACTTGAGAAGGATTATGAGCCAAAAAATATACAAGAAGCCATAGCAGCAAGATTGAAAGCCGAGGGCGTGTCGCAAGACATCATACTCAGAACAACAGGCATACATAAAGACATATTTCACAAATTGTGAAGAAAAGCCGTCCCCGAGACGGCTTTTTTGTATCGAACAGGCAACTTTCCACTATATTTTGGCGTTATTCGTTTATAGTTAGTCGTTTTCATTTACTTCTTGAAGTATATCATGATTGTTCGAAAGCTCTTTTTCTGTTTGATTTTCATTGTTACAAGCATTTCAGTTTACTCACAGAATTCTGTCATCCGCGGCATCGTGATTGACAGCTCATCTAAATCACCAATTCCCGGAGTGCGTGCCGCTCTTTTGAAAGATGGAGAAAGCAAACCCATCGCTGGTGGCGTAAGCGAACGATCCGGAATTTTCCTCATTAAAAATGTCTCACCCGGAACATATACTCTCAGCGTGCAATCCATCGGCTATGCGAAATATGCAAAGTCAATTACGATTCCCGCAGGAAAGGATACCGTAAAAATCGGAACAATTCGATTAGGAGAATCAGGATATCTCACCGATGAAGTGGAGGTCACTGCAGTTGCAACACGCATTGAAATGAAAGGAGACACCACGGAATTTTCTGCAGATGCATTCAAGACAGATAAAAATGCATCAGCCGAAGACCTTGTTCGAAAATTACCGGGAATGGAAGTTGATGCCTCAGGTTCAGTCAAAGCACAAGGCGAGCAAGTGCGACGAGTACTTGTAGATGGAAAGCCATTCTTTGGTAGCGATCCTGCTGCGGCACTCAAAAATCTTCCTGCAGAAGTGATTGACAAAGTGCAATCATTTGATGCGATGAGTGATCAAGCAGCATTTACTCGTTTTGATGATGGTGACAGAACAAAGACACTCAATATCGTCATGAAAGCCGATAAGAAAAATGGTCAATTCGGAAAACTCTATGCCGGCTATGGCGATCAAGATCGTTATACCGGTGGTGGTACGATCAATATCTTTAATAAAGACAGTAGAATTTCCATTATTGGAATGTCAAACAATATCAATCAACAGAATTTTTCGATTCAGGATATTCTTGGCGTGATGGGTTCAAGTGGCAATCCGATGATGCAACGCATGGGATCTATGATGCGTGCTTTTGGCGGAAATATGGGTGGTATGGGTGGAAGAGGTTCTCGCTGGATGACAGGCGGTGGTGTTAGTGATTTCATGGTTGGTCAAAGCGATGGGATTACTCAGTCACATGGACTAGGCATGAACTATACAGATTCATGGGCAAAAGGTCTCAGTGTTACCAGTAGTTATTTTGTGAATTATAGTGACAATTCTTCCTTGCAAGATGTAAAGAGACTTTATTTTCTTGATGACACTTCGACACAAAACAATATCCAAACAAATAACAACTCATCTTTGACCGGCAATCATAGATTCAATGTTCGTATGGATTGGACGATCGACTCCATGAATTCCATATCGATCGAGCCACGCCTTACATTGCAGTCTACCGAAAAATCAATTCGCTCTATCAATAGTACATTTGGTGAAAATTCAATACCAATCAATGCTTCAAATACTTCAACTGATACAGAGAATACGGGGTATAATGGTAGCATCGACATGTCATATAGACATCGTTTTGAAACGGAAGGGCGTACAATATCAGCATCAGCTCGTGTTTCCGGAAATAATAATATCGGATCCGGAAGAAATAATGCCGTCAATGATTTTTATCGTTCGATTACTCAATCATTCTCAGATACACTGAGACAAGACATGCCATCCGAAGGTGATGGGTATAATGCATTAACCAATATTGCATTTACTGAAAATCTTCATAAGGATGGTCAAATGCAATTGAGCTATAATTATGCATTCAATGAAAATACCAATGACAAAAAGATTTACGATTTCAATGTGAATACAGGTGAGTATTCATCTTTGAATCAGCGATTGTCGAATAATGCATTGTCAACTTATGCAACACAAAGACCCGGAATCACCTATAAATACAATCTTTCGCAAGCAGCAAATATTTCTATTGGTGTAGATTATCAGATTGCGAAGTTGAATGTTGAACAAACATTTCCAAATGCCTTCAATACCTCAAGAACATTTTACAATCTTCTACCAAATATCTCTTATCAAATGCGTGATGGCTTCACAAGCAATGCGCGTTTAAGTTATAGAGTGTCAACGCAGCAACCTTCCCTCTCACAATTGCAAGATGTGATTGACAATACCGATCCTATTCGACTTTCCACCGGGAATTCAAATCTCGTGCAGGAAATCAACAATGAGATTCGAGGAAATTATGGAACATTTTCCATGATGAGTGGTCGTGCATTTTTCACGATGGCTTCTTTGACACTTATTGATGACAAATTATCGACCGAATCAATCATTGCAACAAGCGACACCATTCTCCCAGGTAATATCAGACTTGGAAATGGAGCGCAACTTACAAGACCAATCAATATTAGTGGCGCCTTCAATGCGAGCTCATTCATCACCTATACATTTCCATTTGAACCATTCACAGGTTTCAAAATCAATGTGAATTCAAATCTTGGTGGATTTTTCTCACGCACACCCACGCTCATCAATGGCTTGCGCAATGATGCTGATAATCTTGCCATCACTCCATCTCTCGCGCTAGTGAGCAATATCAGTTCAGATCTTGATTTCTCGGTTTCATGGAGAACGGCATATACGATTGTTCAAAATTCCATTCGAAAGGAATTGGATAATAATTATGCCATTCACACATTATTTGCACGCGTGAACTGGATTTTCTTGGGTGGCTTTGTGTTTTCAGGTGACTTCAATTATACCATTAACAATGGATTGCAAGGAGATTTGAATCGCAGCATTCCGCTTTTGAGTCTTGGAATTGGAAAGCGATTCTTTGATGATAATGCAGAAGTGAAATTGTCAGTATATGATGCACTTAATCAGAATCAAAGCATCAATCGTGCTGTGCAGGCAAATTATATCGAGGATTCTCAGACAAATGTTTTGCAACGTTATTTTCTGTTGAATTTCACCTATAATCTTCGTGCATTTGGAACACCGCCGGCTACACCTCCGGGTGGTGGAATGTTTAAAATGGGAAATTGATAAGCAATGCCTTATTTACCACAAGCACCTCATAAGCCGGGCAAACATGTCTTCAAAGAATTGGATCTGAAGATATTGTCAACCTATATCGACTGGACTCCCTTTTTTCTTTCTTGGGAAATGCGGGGTTCATATCCCGGTATTCTTGAAGATGCAGTATATGGTAAAGAAGCCACAAGTCTTTTCAATGATGCACAGTCAATCTTGAATCGCATCACAGATGAAGGCACATTAAGTGCCAATGCAGTATGCCAGATATTTCCTGCGAATGCAATTGAAGATGATATAGAACTCTACACTGATGAATCTCGCCAGAACGCGCTTGCAAGACTTCATTTTCTAAGGCAGCAATCCATTCGTGCTTCATCTCTTCCCAATATGTGTTTATCTGATTTCATTGCACCGAAGGATTCCGGAATAGCAGATTATATTGGTGCATTTGTCGTGACTGCCGGAATTGGTTGTGACGCACTGTGCAAAGAGTATGAGGCACAACATGATGAATATTCTTCGATCATGGTAAAGGCAATTGCAGACCGTTTGGCTGAGGCGGCGGCTGAATATCTACATGAGCTTGTTCGCAAAGACATCTGGGGATATATTGCTGATGAAGCACTTGAGAATACAGATCTCATCGCTGAAAAATATCAAGGAATTCGTCCTGCACCGGGGTATCCTGCATGCCCCGATCACACGGAAAAGCTTACACTTTTTTCCCTATTGAATGCAGAAGATATTGGTGTATCGCTTACTGAATCACTTGCCATGATGCCCGCAGCATCCGTATGCGGTTGGTATTTTGCGCATCCACAGTCGCAGTATTTTACCATTGGGAAAATCAACAAAGATCAAGTCAAGGATTATGCTCAGAGAAAACACATGAGCATAGAAGAATGTGAGAAGTGGCTTGCGCCAGTGCTGGCGTATTGATTATGATATTTAGACTTGAGAAGTGAATACGACAATTGTTTCCAAAGTTGGGGTACCGGGAAACATGTCAAGCGCTTGAGTGTATACAGGTACATATCCACCTTTTTTCCATTCTCGCACGGCTTTTTCAATCTCATTGATTGCGCAAAAGATGTGAATCACCATTTCAGGTTTGCGTTTTGCAATACCCAGAATCACACCTTCTGCGGTGCCTTGTCTTGGAGGGTCCAATATGATGATTTCTTGCTTTTCATCCGGTTGTGGAAGATGAGAAATTACGGTGTCTTTCGTAATGAATGCCTCTTTGAATTGCATGGATCCAATAGGATGTCCGGCTTTTTTTCTGCGTTCCACCAATTGTTTTGCAGATTCTATTCCCGACTTTGATGAATCAATTCCATGTATTTCATTGAACATGTCAGCAAGCGAATGTGAAAATAGCCCATAGCCACAATAGAGATCGATGAGTCTGCATGAGGGGGAATCAATTCCATTCTTTGAAAAACTTCTGATACGATCCACCATCACTTTCATCATTGGAACATTCACTTGAGAGAAAGTGAATGGGCTTATGCGAAATTTGATATCATTGATGGTGAGGGCGAGTTCATCGAAACCGAATAATTTCTTGATGCGCATGGTTCCGGGTTCGAGTGATTTTTGATCGAGATAATAATCGGAGCGAGTGGGATCATGATATACCCATGCAGACACAATCGCATGTGAAGTTTTAGCGAGCATATCGCCGAGTAATTTGAGTTTGCGTACGATTTCTCCATTCAGCTCCGCAACATTGAAGATGACAGCTTTTTCGCCCGTATCGCGAATGATGAGGAAATTCAGAGCTTCTGTCAATTCATGATATGGTCTGGTAAGAAGCTTCTTACCGATGAGTTCATAGATTGCATGATGATCTTCCGGTTCTATGGAAGAAGCAGCGATGCTCATCATACCCTTTTTAGGAAATTCGGCAGCTTGTTGATCGCCGAAGCCGAGCATGAGGGAGTGTCCATTGAACATGACTTTTCTGCGAGTTGTCCCACGATACCCACGTGGTTTTGGAGCAGGAATAAGCGGAAGAATTTCACCAGGAAGATTTTTATCCATCCAGAATTTCGTGAATGCACTCACTTTCACCATTTGTTC
>JBMSYN010000017.1:0-47896 GCA_049426725.1 Candidatus Kapaibacteriota bacterium | reverse complement strand
CGATTCAAAGAGCTCTTTTTGATGGCAATGGAACAGGATGATGTTATTGATGGTATTATACCTGACAAGATAAGTGAAGAAGAAGCTTTAAAGCAAATCAAGTGGGTTGATCGGACATTCTCTACAGGTTTTATGTGCCCTGGCCTACAATTAGCCGTTATAACTGAACATCAATTATTTGAGCGGAAGCATTTTCAGAAATCGCAACATGCAAAACGCTTTTCAGGAATCACGCTCAAAGAGCTTCAGCAAATGCATATTGGTGATTATGTTGTTCATATCGATAAAGGAATTGGTCAATATGATGGTTTGGTGACAATAAAGATCAATGAACAAGAACAAGAATGCATTCGATTATTATATCACGGTGGAGATGTCTTATTTGTTCACCTAAATAATATTCACAAAGTTCAGAAATATGCAGCACAAGAATCATCAAAGCCTACATTAAGCAGACTTGGTTCATCTGAATGGGAGAAGAAAAAACAAAGAACCAAAAAGCGAATAAAAGACATTGCAAGAGAATTGATCAAACTCTATGCAATGCGCAAATCTGAACCAGGTTTTCAATTTCCTGCAGATACCCATTGGCAAAAAGAATTAGAAGCTTCATTCATGTATGAAGATACCGAAGATCAAGCCAAAGCTACAGAAGATGTGAAAAGAGACATGGAAAGTACATTGCCAATGGATAGATTGATCTGCGGTGATGTTGGATTCGGCAAAACAGAAGTAGCAATCAGAGCTGCATTCAAAGCCGTTCAAGCAGGGAAGCAAGTTGCAGTATTGGTGCCTACGACAATATTGGCTCATCAACATTTCAACACATTTTCAGATCGATTAAAGAAATATCCCATCAAAGTGGAAGTGACAAGTAGATTCCGCCAGACATCTGATCAAAAAACCATAGCAGAACAAATCTCAAATGGTACAATAGATATCTTGATAGGAACGCATAGGATATTAAGTAAAGATATAAGATTTAAAGACTTAGGTCTTTTGATCATAGATGAAGAACAAAGATTCGGAGTTTCCGCAAAAGAAAAACTTCGCAATCTTCGTGTATCTGTTGATACTTTGACATTAACCGCTACACCTATTCCTAGAACATTGAACTTTTCTTTGATGGGTGCAAGAGATTTAAGCATTATAGAAACACCCCCAAGAAATAGACTTCCAATTCATACAGTGATACATGAATGGGATGATGAATTGATTCATGAATCAATTGAGAGAGAGGTTTCAAGAGGTGGACAAATATATGTGGTAAATGATACCATCAAAGATCTAGATGCCATACATCAGAAGCTATTGCGAGTTTTTCCTTCTCTTAAATGTGCGAAAGCCCATGGTCAAATGGAATCAGATCAGTTAGAAAGGGTTATGGAAGGTTTTTTGGAAAAGAAGATTGATTGTCTTTTAAGCACAAAAATCGTAGAATCAGGTCTTGATATACCAAATGCAAACACAATAATCATCAATAATGCCGATGACTTTGGACTTGCAGAGCTCTATCAATTACGAGGCAGAGTGGGAAGATCAAATACGCAGGCATATTGTCATTTAGTCATTCCGCCTATTCAAAGCATTACGCCGCAAGCCGTAAGAAGATTGCAAGCCTTGGAAGAGTTTACTGAACTAGGTAGTGGATTCCATCTTGCCATGCGTGATATGGAAATCAGAGGTGCCGGGAATCTACTTGGTGCCGAACAAAGCGGATTTATTGCAGATATGGGTCTAGAACTTTATCAAACAATTCTTGAAGAAGCTGTTTCGGAGTTGAAAGAAGAAGAATTCTCTGATTTATTCAAAGATTATGTCTCAGACAAAAAGACCAAACACACTAATCTTGACATTGCAATAGATGTGGCTAGCGATGCGATGTTGCCTTCTTCATATATCTCACATGATGGTGATAGATTTGAATATTACAGGCGACTTTACAATGTGAGGTCTGATTCTGAGTTATCGTCCATCATTTCTGAGCTCATAGATCGATATGGAACATTACCTCAAGTGGCAGAAAACCTTATTTTTGCAATAAGACTTCGCATTATGGCATTGCTATTTGGATTTAACCGAATCTTATACAAAGGCAATGTAATGTCTATAGAGTTTCCACCGGATAATAATGCAGCTTTTTATACTACTGTTTTTCCTGGTATTCTTGATGCTGTAGCAACCGGAAATTTTGGAAATATGATCAATAAAGACAGTAAAGTTGTATTACATATCCCATGCTCTACTCGCGAAGAGGCATTATCAATTTTATCAAATCTTCAACGATTCATGATAATGAGTTGATTCATGAATATTATTTGCATCATACCGGCTCGATTAAATTCTGTTCGTTTGAATGGTAAATTATTATTGCCTTTGGGTGATAAAACCATCATTCAACATGTATATGATAATTGTAAAAAAGTACCATTGTTTTCAGATGTCATCATTGCTACGGATAATTCTGAGATATCTTCACACTGTTCACAATTTGGTGCAAAAGTCATCATGACTGATAGCCATCATGAATCTGGAACTGACCGAATTTATGAAGCATATCAGAAGTATGGTATAAGTGCTGATATTATTGTGAATGTACAAGCTGATGAACCCTTTTTGTCAGCAACTCATATTCAAGCAATCGTTGAAGCACATACATATAATACATATGATGTCTGTACAGGCATTACTCCTATAAAGGATGAATCCGAATTATATTCTACTTCTGTAGTAAAAGTGGTAACCGATCATAATGATTGTGCAATGTATTTTTCACGTGCACCTATACCATGTAATAGAGAAGGATTCGTGAAAGAAAGCCAAATATATAAAAAGCATATTGGCATATATTCATATAGAACCGATGTACTTCGTTTTTTTACTGAGTTACCACAAAGCAAATATGAAGTATTTGAAAAGCTTGAACAATTGCGTTTAATGGAACAAGGTAAAAAGTATGCATGCATTGAATTGGATTATGATGGTTTTGGCATAGACACCTTAGATGATTATCAAGCTGCACTTAATAAATTGAATAGATGACTGAAGCGCAATCACATATTATCATAGCCATCGATGGGCCTGCAGGTTCAGGAAAATCAACAACAGCCCGTTTGGTTGCCAAGAAATTGGGATTCTTATATGTAGACACAGGTGCAATGTACAGAGCAGTGACATTGGCTTGGTTGCGAGAAGGAAAGCCGAATATTGATACTTTTTTGATGCATCTGCCTGATATAAGCATGATTCTTGAGCCCGATTCACATCAACAAAGGACTTTGCTAGATGGAGAAGATGTTACAAATGATATTCGGACTTCAGAAGTAACAGAAGAAGTTAGTTTCATCAGTTCTTTAAAAGCAGTACGTGAGAAGATGGTTTCTTTGCAAAGGAACATAGGCAAATCTCAAAGTGTTGTCATGGACGGTAGAGATATTGGCACTGCTGTTTTCCCTCAAGCCAATCTTAAGATATTCATGATCGCAGATATAGAAAAGAGGGCTATTCGCAGATTACAGGAAATGCAGAATAAACATTCAGATAATTTGCCTACAATAGAGGAATTGATTCAAAAAATGAAAGAACGCGATCAATATGATTCAAATCGAGAGATTGATCCACTAAAAATGGCTGATGATGCAATACTATTGGATACAACTGATTTAACAATCGAAGATCAAGCAAATGCTATCATTAGCGAAGCATATACAATTTTAAAAAAGTAAGATAATGGTGATCATATGTCAGTAACCATAGATAAATATTCCGGCTTCTGTTGGGGCGTTGTAAGAACCGTTGAAATTGCAGAAGAATCATTGGAGATAGATGGGAAGGTGTATGTTCTTGGACATATCATACATAATCCCAAAGAGATTCAAAGATTGCAAGAGAAGGGTTTGGAGACAATCTCAGTTAGTGACTTTCCAAGAATCGCCGATGAAGCCAATAAGAAAGGAATAAAACCCAAAGTTCTCATCAGAGCTCATGGTGAACCTCCCGCAACATATCGCAGAGCATTTGAACTAGGTATAGAAATTATTGATGCTACTTGTCCTGTTGTCACAAAATTGCAAGAAAGAGTCCGAAAGTTTTATGACCAAGGATATCAGATCGTGATTTTTGGAAAGGAAGATCATGCTGAGGTATTGGGCGTTCGTGGTGTTTGCAATGACGAGTGCATTGTAGTATTGACCGTTGATGAAGCTTTATCATATGTTCATTTAGACAAGAAAACTGTTCTATTTTCACAGACAACGATGGATCGTCCCACTTTTTTGTTAATAAAGGAAGCATTGCAAAGTCGCATCAAGGATTTAATTGTTGATACAATGGAAGGGATTGCCACTGAATTTCATGCAAAAGATACAATCTGTGGTCAGGTATCCGGTAGAGAAGACATGCTCCGAAAGTATGCGCAGGATCATGATGTAATTGTTTTCGTGGCAGGAAAAGCAAGTTCAAATGGAAAAGTATTATTTGATGTCTGTAAAGAAGTTAATTCCAATACATTCTTTATTGAAGACATTGCCGAGATCAATCCTGATTGGTTTAAAGGTAAATCTTCAGTAGGTATAACAGGGGCTACATCCACTCCTCAGTGGTATATGAATCATGTTAAAGATCATCTTAGTAAATTAGTGTCATCATAAAGCAATTTTAAGAGAATATCATGACTGTTATTTATCTCTTCCTTATCGCTGCAAGTGTATTTTTATACACTATATCTGCAATTGTTATTAGCCAGGAAGCTTCTGTTTTGATGGTTGAAGCAACAGGTAGTGAAACCGTCGGTACATTAACTTCAATTGGAATGGGGCTGATTCTTATAGTGGGAATTGGTTTTCTCATAGTTCGTTTTGTACTAGCACGATTTACCAAACTGTGATCCATGTCTATTTTGCAATCTGATATCATTGTCTTTTCAGCTCATCCCGATGATGCTGAACTTGGTTGTGGAGGAGTCATCAAAGACTGCACTCTCAGGGGACTTAAAGTTACATTGATTGATGCAACAAGAGGTGAGTTGGGTTCGCGAGGTTCAATAGAACAGAGAAATACTGAGGCGGCAAAAGCTGATATAGTATTGGATGTTCATCAAAGAATTAACCTTGAATTTGAAGATGGCAACCTTCGTCCTTCGAAAGAATATGCAGATAGAGTTGCCACATATATTAGACTGATTCAACCAAAATTAATTCTACTTCCCCCGAAGTTTGAAAGACATCCCGATCATCAAGGTATGCACTCTATTGTGCGAGAAGCCTATTTCACTGCTGGATTGCATAAAAAGTCATTACACTATGATGGCAAAGAAACTATGCCTTGGCGACCAAAGTCATTGTATTCTTATATTCAAGCTTATCATCAAGAACCAGATTTTATCATTGACATATCTCATACATTTGACTCAAAAATAGCCGCTATTCAATGTTATGAAAGTCAGGTATATGTTCCTGGAAAAGAAACAGAAGGTCCTGAAACACTCATCTCTACTTCACATTTCATGGATGCTGTACATGCAAGAGCACGTTATTTTGGCTCAATGATTGGTGTGGAATATGGAGAAGGCTTCTTGACAATCGATGCTCTCGGTTTACCATCATTGCAACAATTATTGTGACAAAGCATTTCATATTGATCATTTTCTTTCTCTTTGTGCAATATAGTACTCAGGCAAAAGATACTTTGTCTGTGAAGATGTTTCAGCATGCGCATGCTCCTGTATTAGCAACTCCATTAGATTCCATTCTCAAATATGATTTCCATTCCACCAATTATATTGGCATTGGAGATATCATATCATCAAAAACAACAATGCTGCATCAACAGACAGGAGATCCATTGAATTATTCGGGAATATCCATCTTCAACTCACATGTTTCAACATCAGTGATTTCATTTAATGGCGTTCCCGTACACGATATGATATCTGGTTCCGGAGATTTGTTTGGAGTTCAAACAGAATCTATTCATAAAATTTCAATATATACAGGGATGGATGCTTCCATCCTTGGTGGAACATCCGGCCCATTCCTTTACATTCAAGAAAATATGTATTCATCTGTAAAACCATTTTCAAGAATATGGTATGTACAAGGTGGATATGACCTCATTGGAACTGAAGGGGTTCTCACGCAAAATATAGACTCACTCACGAATATTCATGCTTCTTACAGAAGATTGTCCTCTTCAGGGATGTTACGAAATGGCGGAGCAGACATGTGGAATACGAGAGTAGGTATTAGACATTCCTACTCTGAATCTATGCATGCTTCATTGCAATGGCTTTTCTCCAATCAAGGCGCATATCACAATGGTGGAGTTTATGGTACCTATGAATCTCCTTTGAACGCTACAGCGATGTATGACAATTATTTCGATCGTACCTATACAAATACTATTCAAGGAACGATAACTGTAGATAAAATAGTAAATGAATATTCATCATTGATACTCAATGCTTTCATTGGGAATTCCTTACTTGAAACAAGAGGTATTAATCCATATCAATTCAATGATACAAGCATGCTGGAATATTCACCCCATTTCAGAACGGGAATCAATGGAAGATTGGAATTACCACATCTTGTGAATAATCTATCAATTATGAGTGAATTTGGTTTTAATTACTCAACATTCAATATTCTGAATAGATTGAATGATCAAGATTTGCAAGCGTATGGTTATGCCTATGCATCTTATGCATTGACTAATTCAGACATAGTGAAAGCCGGCTTTAGAACTTCTACTGAAACTGAAGGAAATGTTAATTATGGTTTTAGCTATACAAAAAACATTGATGCATGGAAAGTATGTCTAGATTATTCAAGCACACAAACCATACAACCATTGCTTTATGGTTTGATAACTGATACAACAAGAGAAATGACAAATCTTGCATATGTTGAATTGGAATACCATACCAAACATTCAGTGTTAGGTATACAAACATTCTATCGAAAATCGGAGTATCCATTCAATCTTATTGTTAATTATGATTCAATCTCATCATTTCCTAGATTTTCAGGCTTATCAAGAATACAAGGATCGATATTTGAGTCATATGGATTGACTGCATTTGCTGACCTTCGCATTGGTGCATTTCAACTAAACACATTTTGCACTTATACAAAACAACAAGATGAGATGAGAGTATCCCCGCGATTGAATGCACAAATCCAAGCTCAATATGAAACATATTTTGGAGCAAGCAGTGTTTCTATTGGTGGTACTTTACGGGTCAATGATGGACCTACGACTTTACGATATATCCCATATGTTCAAACATTGGCGCATGATGGTTTCTATGGATACGATTCATTCCAGTGGAATGGTCTAGACTTGCATGTAACCGCAATTTTGGGTAATGCAAGAATTCGCGCATCAATGATGAATGTATTTTCCGAGCAATTCATGGATATCTCGGGATATCCATTGCAAGATAATGTCATACGCTTATCACTTAATTGGTCTTTTTTTGATTGAGATATCCATGAGTAAAGAAATTCAACACATGTTTGCCTCCATAGCACCGGCATATGACCGTACTAATTCCATATTGTCTATGGGCATTCATCATTTATGGAGAAAGTCCACTGTCAAAGACTCAGAAGCAAAAAATGGGATGTCAGTACTTGATTGTGCTACGGGTACAGGTGATCTTGCATTTGAATTCAAAAAAGCAGTCGGAAAAAATGGGAACGTATTAGGCACTGACTTTTGTCCGGAAATGATGGAAACAGCTCCATCGAAGTCAAAACAAAAAAAATTACATGTTGATTTCGAAGTTGCTGATGCTATGCAATTGCCATACCCCGATGATATGTTCGATATTGCAAGCATTTCTTTTGGAATTCGCAATGTTGATGATCCTTTTATAGCCCTTTCTGAAATGGCAAGGGTTGTCAAACCGGGTGGGAAGGTAATGATTCTCGAATTTGGTCAACCTAGAGGTTTCATTTGTATACTCTATAATTTTTATTCACGGTATGTCATTCCTTTTCTTGGTGGTTTATTAACCGGAAACAAAGAAGCATATACATATTTGCCTCGAACTGCTGCTTCATTTCCTTGTAGAAAAGATTTTCTTGATTTGATGTATAAAACCGGTCGTTTTTCAAAGGCAACATATAAAGAATTAACTTTTGGTATATCCTTTCTGTATAAAGGAGTAGTAGAATGAACATTCTCATAATGTTTATCATTCTGATATTTGCATCATCTTGTTCTGAGCAGAAGGAATATCTTGGGGATCAACCTAAATATGAAGGAAATGTATTGTCAATTACAGAACTCATGACTAAAAACATGAAAAACACGCATGTTCGAATAAAAGGTAAGATATATGAAGTGTGTAAAACAGAGGGGTGTTGGTTTATAGTATCTGACACTAAAACCAAACTACGATGTTCATTTGCTAAACCAAGTTTATTTATGGACATGAAAAACAAATCAAAGTCAATGTCTTTCGAAGGAAAGTTAACTGATGAGATCGTAGATGAATACACAGCTAAGACTTATGCAGAACAATCAGGTGAAGATACTTCAACTATACAAGGTAAAAAGAGAGTCCCGTTATTTATTGTTTCAACAATTCTTATTGACCAATGAGAATTAATCGTTTCATATTGAGTCTTGTATTTCTATCAATGAGTTTAGGTTCAATGTCCTGTGAAAGACTCAAAAAGAAGATGGAAATACGTGAAAGAAGAATTCAATATTTGAAATCTACAATAGATTCATCTAGGAAGAATTCATTACCCAAACTGGATTCCAATGCGAGAAACATCAAGAAGTGAATTGTGTTGACTTATATTCACTAAATAAATGTTTGACTTTATTCCTTTGATATTTCCCGGTAGATGTTATTGGCAATTCATCTGTAAAGACAATGCATTTGGGTGCTTTTGAAAATGGCAATTGGTCTTTGCAAAATGCTAGTATTTCTTCCGGGTTCACATCTTCTGTATCCGCTATGACAAGAGCACCAACTTCCTCGCCATATACATCATGCTCAAAACCCACACAGATACCAGCACGCACACCAGGAGCTTTGCTTAAAACTTCATCTATCTCCAAGGGTGCCAAATTTACACCACCTCTGATGATAAGTTCTTTTATTCTTCCTGTAATGAAAAAATAGGGAAGTCCATCCAATCCTTTCATCCAAAAGCCCTCATCACCTGATCTAAACCATCCATGAGTAAATGCATCATTATTTGCTTTCTCATTTGACAAATATTCTTGCATCACATTTGTTCCACGTATGACAATCTCACCTCTAGTTAATTCCGGAAGCGATTTTCCTTGTTCATCATGAATATCCATTTCATTGCATGGTATAGGAGTTCCTATGCTTGGAAAACCATATGATGTAAGCATTGTGTGATGAATAGATTGAGATAAGTTCAATGGAAGGAAACAAGAGTAGCATGTAGTTTCGCTTAGTCCATAACCATGTATCACACGAATAGTAAATCTTTCTTCAAATTGATGAACAAGTTCACAAGTGAGGGGTCCGGCACCACAAATGATATGTGACAAACAACTTGGAATAGTTACCGATTTGTCTTTATGATATTGAAGAAGATACGATAGTAAAGTAGGAACAACAGATACGATAGAGACCGAATTTTTTTCAATTCTTTCAAAAAAATATTCACTTGAGAATTTTCGATTCAATACAATGGATGAACCATTAATGAGTGGCGTTACATGTGTTACAACAATCCCATTCACATGATGAATAGGCAAGACGCACATCATTGTTGAAGTTTTGCTCATGCCATGCCACTTGGCAATACAGTCTGCATCAACAAGTAAATTTTGTTGATCAAGAACAACTGCTTTCGGTATACCTGTTGTACCACTCGTATATACAATCAATGCTTCATGATCAAGCATGGAATGTTTTGGTAAAAATGGTAGAGGTTCAAAGGAATCAATGATTTCTGCATAAAGACTTAGTCCATCAGAATGTGTATCAACTTCTTGAATCAGAATTTGATTAGGATCTGATATTGTAGATAGTCTTTGCAAATATTCACTTCTGCACAAAACTAGTTTTGAGGATGAATCGCGAATAATGAAGCTTAATCTTTGATCATCTTCACCCATATTGAGAGGAATGACAGATAAACCAAGAAACCAAGCTGCAACATATTGAATGATGGTATCTGGATGATTATGCGCTGCAACTGTTATGCGATCTCCCTTTTGCAATCCTAATGTATTGTAGTATGCAGCTGTTTGACGGACTTTTCTGATGAATTCATGATATGTGATTCTGGTTTTTGCTGAATCAGAATCATAATATATCATAAAGATTTCATCAGGTGAAGTTTCTGTTGAATGATGCAATAAGATGTCATGAAAAGAATGATGTTCAGGTAGATAACTTCCACTTGACGTTTTACGAGCTTCATGAATGAGATTTTCTATTGATTGTTGCGACATTATTCTTTTTTTCCAAGTACTTTCATTTGGAGAAATGACAATATGGCAATGATGGCAAACAAGACATAAGCAAGTGCTGCACCATAGCCCATTGAATCCGTTTTTTCGAATGCATTTGAGAATATCAAATACACAACAGTAAGAGTGGAATTGAGTGGACCACCTTTGGTCATTGTATACATTTCAACGAAAATCTGAAGTGATTTGATAGTGGCAATCACCATGACGAACAAAATTGTTGGTTTCAGCAATGGTAATGTGATTCTTCGTAATACTTGAAATGCTCCTGCTCCTTGAAGTTGAGCCGATTCATAGATATCTTTGGGAATAGATTGCAAACCTGCAAGAAAGAGCATCATATAATAGCCAGTTGAAAGCCATATATCCATAAGCATGACGGAAAATAATGCCGTTGATGTTTCGAGTAGAAATCCTTTCTCACTTTGTGGAAGACCAATCATTCCGGCCAATGCATTGATATAACCATCTTTTGCATACAGATTAGTAAATATCAATGTTATGACTATGATCGAGGTAACTGATGGCAAAAACAAACCTGCTCTGTAAAACGAAGGAAATCTGGCAAGTTTAGAATGTAATAAAACAGCCAACAAAATGGCAGAGATTGTTGCTAAAGGTACTGCACCAAAAGCATAGATCAATGTATTTGTTAGGGCTTTCCAAAATAGAGGATCAATCGATATGGATGTGTAGTTATCCAAGCCTATAAACTCAGATGTATTTCCCAGTGCCCTATAGCGTGTAAAACTCATGTATAGAGCATATATCAAAGGATAGAGCCAAAACACAATGAGCTTCACTACCCAAGGTGTAAGGAAACCATAAGCTATTGTTGATCTTTGAATTTTCATATAGTAAAGGGATGCCTAAACATCCCTTTTTATCATTGAACAATAAATGTGCCCGATGCAATGTCAGAATCTCCGGACATTGTAAACATGTACATGCCGGAGGGAAGTCCTGCAGGTATAATGCCATAAAAGCGATCATTGGAATCATTGATTGCTTCTGAGGAATAAACCTTTTGACCATGAATATTCATGATTTGGAAGATAGGACTAGTGGTTGTTGACAAAGTAGCATATATTCTTGATAAGGGTTGTGCAGGATGAGGAATAATCTCTGTATTGAAATCTTGTGATTCTTCAACAGAAACTGATCCCAAAATGACATCGGAATTGTTTCTTGGAACAAGCTTATAATTACCAAAAGAGAAATACATGATACCTGTGATAGTCTTTATTTGTGTGCCTCTGTTGAGCACGGATTTATCAGCAGATGTTGCTGAACCATAGGTAGTAGCTCCATCATCTGTCTCTACTCTCATCTTGGAATTGGACTCAGTAGCACCATTGAACAAGTTGGCATCAATGATAGTGAACTCACCGAAATTTGATGTGTTATCTGCATTGGAATCAGCAACGATAACATTAGCAAATGTGACGAGCATGCTTTCCCACTGCTCAGCAGGCAATGAACCTTGTGTTTTTCTAGCAAAATCCGTGGTGCTAAGCACAACTGGTTGAATCTGATCTCCATCCATTGCTATGAGCTTGGTCTCTGATGTAATGACAGAATCTATACTTGTTACACCAAAGTTTTCACGAATCACACCTGAAATCTGAACTTTTGCTCCACGGGGAAATGCACGCACAATGCTTGACGGAGATGTTGTTCTTACAAATAATCCAGAATTGGCTGCATTGTCATCTTGAATGTAAACTCTAGGTGCATTTGCGGCAGCATTAGGTATGTCAGATGCAGAAGCAGTTATAGTTCCAACTATTGTTGCAGAATATCCTTCATACACCGATGCGCCATTTGTGGTGAGTCTTTCACGAATGTCTGCAATCTTTGGAGTGCGGTTTAATACTCGATAATAATATCCGGTGGTGTCACCCAATGGAGATTTTAATGAAAGACCTGATTGATCATTTACTCTCACATACCATTTGACAAGTGATGTTCCATTTGTAAGTGATGAAGGAGCAGGAATTGAAGCTGTCCAAAGAGTATCATTCCTTTTTTCTGCGCTTACTGAATCGAAACCTTTTCCATCAAATGAATAGTATGTACGAACAGAAGTTATTGGTAATGCTCCTGCTTTTATACCCATAGATATCGGAACTATGTCACTTGGTCCAGGAAAAGCATTTGTTCTGGTTGAACGCAC
This sequence comes from Candidatus Kapaibacteriota bacterium, assembly GCA_049426725.1. Lineage (GTDB taxonomy): Bacteria > Bacteroidota > Ignavibacteria > Kapaibacteriales > UBA961 > UBA961. Next base: position 35,247 of record JBMSYN010000017.1, on the reverse strand, counting down.
GCTTGTGATGATTGGAGGAGCTGAACCCATATCCAATTCCAAATCTTCAGGCATGCCGGGAGATATCATGTACGGAGCAGCTTGACCACCGATATTATTTGATGAAATATATCCACGAAGCTTTTTGATTTTTGTACCTTCAGTTGGAGCAGTATATGTTCCCAATTGAACCGCATCTGTACGATAATGATTTGATTGATCGCGAAGATACATTTCATTTCCACTTTCATCAGAAACTGTAATGGTTGTTCTTTGATTTGTTCCTTTTACAGAACTTACAACCGTGAGATTAGAAAACTCTACTTTCATACCAATGTATTGAGCTCCACCAGTAACATTATAATTTGGAGTTAATGCTTTTCCTTGATTGAACATTGTAATGGAAACAGCAGGTGGATTAGGCAGAGCAATACCATCATCGATGAATTCAACAATTCCTTTCGGAATTACTTCACCTTGAGTTGTTCCCAATTTATTATTGGCAGGGAATGCTGTGATTCTAACAGGAACTTCGATCAACTGCCCTTTTTTTAATCGTATGAAATTTGAAGCTGTATTTGCAGTATCGCAGACAATTGGCATGCCTGCAAATGCCAAAGCTTTTTCATCTTGTAAATAGATGGCATGATTACGATTGCCAGCGATCATGATTTTTCTGGTATCATTAGGAAAATCAACCACAGGTGGAATGGAGACCACTCCTCTAATAATAACAGTATCACCAATTCTTGGTGAATTAAGTGAACCCACATTCAATGAATCAGCAGGAATAGTCATGATGTCCATGATTGATTTTTTGGGATAATTTTGTGCCATTACATTGATGGTCATTCCCAAAAGGAGAGATAGTATGATAGCGTTCATAGGGTAAACCTTTATTTAATAATGAGAAATGTTCCGTTTTTTTGGGTTCCGGTTTGCTCATCCAATACATTGACGACATACATTCCTGTTGCAAGCGCCTGATCGGCATCAGAAATGAGATCCCAAGCATGAATTCCACCGGAAAATTTAATGTCTGCAGGATTAAATGAACCGGTTTGAGAGAACCATTGAATATCCTGACCTTGTGACATATCCTTTTCATGATGAAGCGTAGCCACTTTATCACCGGCAAGTGTAAAAATCGTTATTCTTGCTTTCGCGGGTAAATTGTAGAAATATAATTTTCTTCCTCTTTCGACATTTGCTTTTGCATCCCAAGAGGCAGATACAGAATAAGGATTGGGAAATATCCCGACTTCCGACGCTGAATCGGCTTGAGAAATGGTAGTACCCGGAATGATGATCTTTTCATTTGCAAGCAAACTTGATTCCAATGAGGGGAGTCCTGCTTTTTCATCACCATCGCTAAATGCTGTCAATGTCACCGAATATTGCCAACCATTGAGCAAATCATTCAAGGGATACATATAATGATAAGCGATAGTATCACCATCAAAATATTGGGGAGTAGGATTTCCATTTGGGTCTGTAAGTCGAACAGAAGAGAATCCATTGTCATAAAATACGCCATTGTCTTCTTTATCAAATGCTCCAATCATTGTCCAATCTTTCGATGAACTTGCAAACTGATCTGGATTCGTTCTATATATTCTGTAACCTTCAAAATTCTTCTTATTTGTGAGAATATCTTTTGCAAACTCGGCATTATTTGACCAGTACAAAAAAGCCCTTCTATCTTTTACTTCAATTCTCATTTTTGGTGATGGGGGTGGGGAAGGCAAGATATACCTCACGATGGATCCATCGCCTTTTAGATCCAATTCATTCGTATCAAGAATATTATTTCCATTCACATCTGTTCCATTATATGCACGCTGTGCCCAGCCAACATTGTTGATGAGTATGCTGCGTGTAGCATCATCATTTCTTTCCGGACTTCCTGGTTTTTTTGCACAAATAACACCGAAAGCAATATTTACAGAATCGCCGGGAAGAATACGAGAAAATGGACCGACTGAGAGGAGTTGCGAGCGATTACCTGCTTTTGAAATCACTTTCTCGGCATCTGATATTTGTACTTGATTGAGAAAAGTGGAACTGAGTCTTCTGTATTTTTCAATATCAGTCTGAGGAGATTGCAACCATTCATCACCTCTTGTATCCTGGAAAGCCCAAACATTGTAATGCGTTTGTTTTTGAACGGGTTCCGTACCCAATAATCGTACCGCAGCATAATTATCGGCAAGGCCATTATCACCCGATATATCCCATTCATACATCATGCGTAATGAATCAATCAATGCATTACCACCTGCTCTGTAAAAATCTCCTCCACGAGGGGCTCGAATGATGGTATTTCTCACAACTAAATCAGTCCAGAATCCTATATAGGCACTATCTATGGGAGTGTTTGATACATTTTTAATGGAATAAGTAAGGAGTACGAAATAATCAGCGAATGGGAAATTCCATGCATAGCTTTGAAAATTCACTTGTAGACCCAGTGGATATTCATGACCCGGTATTCTTTGATTCAATTCCGGAACGAATAAACTGGTATCAAAAAAAGTACAAGAAAAATCCCTGTGGCTTATTGCTTTTGGAGAATAGTACAAGTCATTAGGCAAACTTGATCTTTGAATCAAATAATTACTGTCTTGATTAGTAAATTCAAAACCTTGCGCAACATTCAATACGGAAGAGACATCCAAAGCAGCAGTAGTAACGGCTGTAACCTTATTGCCACCAATTTCTTTAATGCCGCCAACCCATAATCCCCCTAAAAAGAGATGTTCTATGCCACTACCACGAGGATATTCACAGGAAGGTATTTTTGGCCACGCGGCAAAACCAGTACCGATTGTTCCGAAACTACTTATTGACAGTCTGATATTACCAACATCAGTAATCATTCTTTGCTCGCCATTGCCGGCATAAGCTTGAGCATTGATTAATAAGATGAAAAGCAAGAGTAACATAAGTGTAATTATTCATGTTATAGGGAACTCAAAAATACTGAATTGACATTACTCGCCCTTGTAATTATTAGGTTTTTACTCCTAGTTTTCCCCTTTATAACCAGAAACATTGATCAATTTTCTGTAAATGCTCAGATTTGCAGATAAAAGTCTGAAAACGCCATAAACACTGTTTGGTAACAGCGCTAAATTTTGGTAATTTTACCTCATTCATTTTATTGATAATCATAGTCTCAATATGATACCATTGACTGCTACATCGACCCTGGAAAGGGTACACACGGTTCGCCAAAACAAGATCATGAAAGAACTCATGGATAAAGACACGACCGTGATGTTCGAAGATCCTTTAGAAAATGAAATGGTCCTCAATATGGGACCACAACATCCGGCCACGCATGGCGTATTGCGCGTTCTATTGCGTCTTGATGGAGAAACCATCGTTAAATGTGTGCCTGAATTAGGATATCTTCATCGTGGTTATGAAAAACTTGCCGAAGCAATGACATATCACGAATTTATTCCGCATACAGATCGACTTGATTATATGTCGCCCATGTCAAATAATATGGGCATTGCTTATTCAATCGAAAGAGCTATCGGCATTGAAGCTCCTGAAAGAGCACAATGGATACGAGTATTGCTTTGTGAAATGGCAAGAATCAGTTCACATTTGATGGCTATGGGTGCAACTTGCATGGATGTAGGTGCTCTCACGCTTTTTTTGTGGACATTCACAGAGAGAGAAAAGTTATATGATATTTTTGAATTGATTTGTGGTGCGAGATTCACCACAAGCTTTTCAAGAATCGGTGGGATTGCAAATGATTTATCTCCTGAAATCCTAAAAATGATTCGAGATTGGGTGAATCAATTCCCTGATCGCCTGAAAGAGTCAGAAGGTCTGGTCAATCGCAATCGCATATTTATCGAGCGTCTTGCTGGTGTTGGCTATATGCCTGCAGATAAAGCGCTTCAATTGGGTCTTACCGGTCCTTGTTTGCGTGGTTCAGGAATAAATCATGACTTACGCCGTGCTATGCCATATTGGGTCTATGACAAGTTGGATTTTGATGTTATCACCCACAATGATTGTGATACTTGGGCACGATACATCGTTCGTGTTCAAGAAATGAAAGAATCAGTGAAAATCATTCATCAAGTTTTAGATAATATGCCCAAAGGTCCTGTACTCACTGATGATCCAAAGCATGTACTACCACAAAAGGCACATATCTACACGAAGATGGAAGAATTGATCAATGATTTCATGTTGATCAATTTTGGCGCAATGCCACCCAAAGGAGAAACTTATACTGCTATTGAAGGTCCTAAGGGTGAGCTTGGATTTTTCATCGTATCAGATGGTACAGGCCATCCATGGAAATTGAAAATTCGCTCTCCATCGTCTTCAAATCTCCAAGGATTGAAATTTATGTCAGAAGGTTCGATGGTTTCTGATATCGTCGCAATCATAGGTTCCGTCGATCCAGTTATGGGCGAAGCCGATAAATAAATCGTTGATTACTCAAAAAGAAAGGCAGGCATTATGTCTGCCTTTTTCATATATGCTTGTTGTCCATGAAATTCACTTGCATCATCCCCGCAGCTGGAAAAGGCACGCGTTTTGGAAATGATATCCCAAAACAGTTTACGATGGTCAATGGCAAATTGATTGTTGAACATGCCTTATGTTCTCTCTTTCAGGGATTTCAATCTTGCGGCATCAAACAAGTGTGTTTCGTCATTGCATGCGACCTTGAATATGAACAAGTGATTAAGGAAATATGCAATCAGTTTCTTCCCAATGATTCATTTGCAATAGTGCGTGGAGGACAAACCAGGCAAGAGTCCATCCGCAATGCAATCACTCATAAACTAACACAGGACTCTGATGTTCTATGCATACATGATGCAGCCAGACCATTTATTCCAAAGAGTGTGTTCTATCAGTTGATACAAGGGATCTATGAGCATGACTGTATAATTCCGGCTCTTGATATTGCTGATACTTTAAAAGAAGTCAATGAAGGAAGAATTGTCAAAACAATCGATCGAATGAATTTCAAACTTGCTCAAACTCCGCAATTGTTTCGAGCAAGTATGTATACAAAAGCATTGGATAGCATAGATGCATCATTTCAATTTACCGATGATTCATCACTCATGGAATATCATGGTTATTCAGTACATGTTATTACAGGAAGTGAACTGATGCGGAAAGTCACATTTCCCTATGATCTCAAATTGACCGAACTCCATGCAAAACTCTTTGAGGATGACCATGCATGAAAGTTTAAGGATTGCATTGATTGGTGGGAATAGCAAAGTAGGTTCAGCAATTATCAGATTGTTTGAGAAAGAAACTGACTGGAATATTCATGTTTTTTCTTCAACGTTAGAAGAAGATTCCTCGGACAGAATACGATATAGGAAGTTGCAATATTCTGACATAAAGCAATTAAAAGAGGAATTTCTTGAATTAAGACCCGACTTCACCATCAATACAGCTGCAATGACAAATGTTGATGCCTGTGAAGATCTTAGACAAGAAGCTTGGTATGCTAATGTCACATTTGTAGAACAATTGGCTCGAATATCACTCATCGTTGAGAGTCATTTGATTCATTTTTCAACTGATTATGTGTTTGATGGTCAGAAAGGACCATATTCAGAACAAGACAACCCTAATCCTATCTGCTATTATGGCAAATCTAAATTGGCTGGTGAGAATGCTGTTTTGAGATCGCATGCAAATAATACAGTGCTAAGAACAAATGTTGTGTATGGTCTGACAAATAGTCATCAGCATGACTTTGTTCAATGGATCATCAATAATCATGAATCCGGTTTTTCAATGAATATTGTAGATGATCAATATTCAAGTCCAACATTGACTGATGACTTGGCTTTGAGTGTAAAAAGAGTCATTGAAAAAAAACGATGTGGTTTATATCATATTGGTGGCAATACATATTGCAATAGATATGAGTTTGCTTTAGAAATTGCTAAAGTCTTTCATTTGGATGAAAATCTGTTCAAACCAATCAAGACTCATACTTTGAATCAAAAAGCAAAAAGACCTCTGCGTGGTGGTCTCATCAATCTCAAAGCCCATACTGATTTGGGAATCCAATTCAGTACTATTCAAGAAGGTTTGGTGCGATTACGACATCAAATGCATGCATTAACTCAAGAGTGATATTATGACAATTCTCATTTGTGGATCAGGAACCATGGGAAGAGGTATAGCACTTGCCTCCATACTCTCCGGACATTCCGCCAAATTGTATGACAAACAAACGAAAGCTTTAGATAAAGCAAAAGAATTCATTGAATCCCAAATAATCAAAGGTGTTGTCAAAGGGAATTATACTGCAGAAAAAGCAGAGGAATATAAGAGTGCATGTCATTATATCGAAACGTTAAATGACCAAGTCTCTGATTGTGACATCATCATTGAAGCAATTATAGAATCTCTTGAAGACAAAGAGGAACTATTTCATACTATTGAAAATGCCGGCCTTGGTAAAGAAACAATTCTTGCCACCAATACATCATCACTGTCAGTGAATGTACTTTCAAAGAATAGAATATATCCTCAGTCATTCATAGGATTGCATTTCTTTAATCCTGCACATCTCATGAAGCTTGTTGAAATAGTCAAAACACCAATTACCGAACAAAGTATTTTAGATACAGCAATGGCTTATTGTACTTCATTGAAAAAAGTCCCTGTCATTGCTAAAGATGTACCTGGTTTCATAGTCAACAGAGTTGCCAGAAACTATTATAATGAAGCAATGAGAATAGCTACAGAATATGCAGCTTCAATCGAACAAATCGATAGTCTCATGAAATCCGTTGGATTCAAGATGGGTCCATTCGAATTGATGGATTTGATTGGAAATGATGTTAATCTCGAAGTTACGAAGTCCGTGTACGGACAATATTTCAATGATCCACGATTCACACCATCAGTCATGCAGCAAGATTATGTCAATGCTGGAATGTTTGGCAGAAAATCAGGCAATGGTTTTTACAAATACGATTCACAATCATAACATTATAAAGGTAAAACAATGAATATCATGGTTATTGGAGCAGGCACTATGGGCAATGGTATTGCTCATGTGTGCGCACAGAATGGTCACCCCGTTTCACTTGTTGATATCAATGATTCAGCTTTACAAAAAGGTTTTAACACAATTTCTTCAAACTTGGAAAGACAAGTAAAAAAAGAATTGTTAACTGCAGATGACAAGTCGGCAATACTAGCAAGAATTACTCTTACAACAGATTTAAAGACTGCATCATCTACAGCAGATCTCATCATTGAAGCTGCATCGGAACAGCAACATGTGAAAGTTTCTTTATTTCAAAAAGCACAAGAGACTGCAAAAAGTGATTGTATTTTTGCATCAAATACCTCTTCAATCTCAATAACTGAATTGGCTGCTGCAACAGACAGACCAGATAAATTCATTGGCATGCATTTTTTCAATCCTGTTCCTATCATGAAATTATGTGAGATAGTTCGTGGTTATGCCACTTCCGATGCCACCTATCAAACTATTTTTGATCTTGCAAAACAACTTGGCAAAGTACCGGTAACAGTACAAGATTTTCCCGGATTCATCTCCAATAGAATTCTCATGCCAATGATCAATGAAGCAATTTATTGTTTAATGGAAGGTATTGCATCTGTTGAAGACATAGATACTGTTATGAAACTTGGCATGGCTCATCCGATGGGGCCACTGACATTGGCTGACTTCATTGGTTTAGATGTGTGCTTATCTATTATGGAAGTTCTTCATTCCGGTCTTGGTGATAGTAAATACAGACCTTGTCCATTATTGAGAAAAATGGTTGCCGCCGGTCATCTTGGACGTAAAACAGGAAAAGGTTTTTACGATTATGCTCAATCGTGATGAAAGCAATTGTACAAAGAGTAAATGCTGCGTCGGTTAGCATCAATGGAAATATTCATTCTGAAATTCAGAGAGGTCTTTGTATTCTTATAGGATATTGTCAAGGCGATGATCCATCTGTAAATATATGGTTGATGGATAAATTACTTGGATTGAGAGTATTCCCGGATGCATTTGGCAAAATGAATCACTCAGTCAGAGATATTCAAGGTGCATTGCTGATCATTCCTAATTTTACGCTATGTGCTGATATGCAAAGAGGCTTAAGACCAAGTTTTACAACATCTGAATCACCAGAGAAAGCAAACATCCTATTCCAAGAGTTCTTAGTAATGATGAAATCACAATATGATATTATTCATGCCGGAATTTTTGGTGCTGATATGCAAGTACATATCGAAAATGATGGTCCTGTCACACTCATTTTTGAACATTGATTCATGATAGAATACGCAAAGCACGATATTACTCATTCAACCGGATTCAAGACTCCCATCTGTTTTGATCGTTTTTTCATAGTTAATGAACAGACTCGTCAATATGATTTTCAAAATAGCATAGCTCCACATAATCCAATTATAATTGGTGATGCAACCAATTACTTATTTGTCAATGAAAACCTTGCTGCGGGCATTAAATATGTAGGTGATAAGTCGGTAATCATTGGTGAAACGAACACAACTTCTCTTTTAAGAGTTGAAGGCGGAAAGAATTGGCATCAATTTGTTATGGAAATGCTGCAAGCAGGATTGTTTAATCTAGAAAATCTTGCACTAATTCCGGGAACAGTTGGTGCCGCTCCTGTGCAAAACATTGGTGCTTATGGAAGAGAAGTTTCAGAATCAATAAAAAGTGTACAATGCATTAAGATTTCAACGGGCGAGCATTTTCAGCTTAGTGCCGAAGAATGCTTATTCAAATACAGACATAGTATTTTTAAAGAATCTGAATATTCTGATGTTTTGATTTCACATGTTGTTTTTGAATTGAGTAAGATTCAAAATCCAGTGGCTAATTATCCAGATGTTCAGGCTTATCTAGATATACAGAATCTGAAGAATCCATCTTCACATGATGTAGCTGAAGCTATTATTGCAATTCGCAGACAAAAGCTACCCGATCCTCAGATAATTGGAAATGCCGGAAGTTTCTTTAAAAATCCAATTATAGATGCAAAGCAATTCATGGATTTACAAAGAACGCATCCATCTTTGCCTTCATATTGCATTGATGAGATAAAAGTCAAAATACCTGCAGGATGGTTGATTGATACTTGTGGATTCAAAGGATTTCGATATCAAGGTGCCGGTGTACATGATAGACAAGCACTTGTTCTAATCAATGCCGACAAAGCAATTGGAAAAGATATTTATGAATTGGCATTGATGATTCAACAAAAGGTTCTTTCTGTATTTGGCATAAAGCTAGAACCTGAAGTAAATATACTATTGTGAGCATATAGTATGATTGTCATGAAATTCGGCGGAACGGTACTTCATCATGAATCAGGTTTTTTGTCAATGGTGGAAATCATAAAACAAAAAAAAGATTCATGCATTATTGTCATTTCTGCATTTTCTGATATTACTAGAAGATTAGATAAAGCATTGAACTTGGCATTGCATCAAGACTTGCAGTCTTCACTCGACATGATTGATGAGATTTTGTCATATCATATCGAACTTTCGAATATTCTTCATAAAGACTCTGTCATTTATCATCAAGAACTCGAAAATAGTAAGTCCCTATTGACTCGATTAGTAAAGGGAGTTTCACTTACAAAGGAGATTTCACCAAAAACAAGAGATTTGTTTTTATCACAAGGTGAAATTATGGCTATTCAATTTGTCAATCACTTGCTAGTTTCAAATGATATTCAAGTGCACATGTTTGATGCGCGATCAATCATCATAACCAATAATGAATATGGTAATGCCAAACCATTGGAGTATCAGATTCAATACAAAGTTCATGAGATATTACCTGTAGTAAAAGACCATGATGTGATGATCATTGCAGGTTTTATAGGTTCTACAGAGAGCGGGGAAGTTACAACGATGGGGTATGAAAGTTCCAATTTAACCGCTACTATTATTGGAAGCATGTTCAAGGCACAAGAAATACAGATTTGGACCGATGTTTCAGGAATTCGAAGTGCTGACCCAAAACTATGTTCAGAGAGCAAATCAATACAGCATGTAAACTATGCAATAGCTACTTTGCTAGCTCATCATGGTTTAAAACTATTGCATCATTGGATGATTGATTTACCAATGAAAAATAATATACCTGTTTCCATACGAAATGCTTTTGATAGCAATGGTGAATGTACAATCATTGATGCTAAGCCTTTGAAAGCGATACCAACCATTTTTATGCTGTCAGAAAATACAACTCACAATGATGTTTGCACCGTGACATTCATCACTGAGAACCCCAATGTTCTTAAAAATCTATATGAGTACTGTGTCGATCATCTTTTTACAGATCAAATGTCAATATCGACATTTGTAACTCCGGTTTTACATAAAGCTGTAGTTCCATGTAAAAATGCGCCTTTATTGATTCAGCATCTACATTCTATAATTGAGGATAACCATGAAATTTCATCATGAAACCCCGGATAGATCAAACATGCCTATACAAGGCAATACATATATGGTTAGTAGGGAAGGAAAAGCATTGTTTACAGCACTGATTCAGGATTATAAACCGGCTTCATGTTGGGCTGAAGTGCAGATTTTATCTGCTCAAAAAGGATATGAAGAGTATTATCCATTACAAACGACAATGCGCTTGAAAGTTGCTTTGTATGAATTCGCCAAAGAATAATGTTATAATGTAAGAATAAATGGCTCTACAATGTTGCAGATTGCTTCTCTTATATCTTCTACATGGCCATTTGCTTCAATGATGAAGATTTTTCTTTCAGAGTTTTTTGCAATCTGAAGATATCCCTCTCTTGTTTTCCTAAAAAAGTCTTCTCCGGATCTCTCCATTCTATCAGGTGATGAATTTGTGTGAGATGATCTAAAACCTGCTCTTTTAGAAGCATCTTCAACAGACAAATCGAAGATAAATGTAATGTCGGGGATTAAATTATTTGTGGCAAATGCATTGATCTGCTCAATTTCCTCAACAGGCAGACCTCTACCATACCCTTGATAAGCAACTGATGAATCGATATATCTATCGCAGATGACAATATTTTTCTGTTGTAAAGCAGGTCGTATTACCTTACTGACCAATTGTGCTCTTGCAGCCGTAAAAAGCAAAAGCTCACTTCTTGGATCGATAGTCTCTCTTGAGTCCAAAAGCAGAGTTCGAATATTTTCGGAAACAGAATTACCTCCTGGTTCTCGAAGAACGGTAACCCTATGCCCACGTGTTTCAAGCCATTCTTTTAAATATTCAATTTGAGTGGATTTTCCGCTTCCATCAATTCCTTCAAATGTGATAAACATTATGTTGATTCTCCGGATATAATCAAGACAAATTCACCTTTTGCCGGACTATCATTCAATTCTGTATAAATATCCGAAGGCAATCCTCTGTAGGACTGTTCGAATTTTTTTGTGAGTTCTCTAATCAGATACATGTGTTTATGTTGAAGAATAGGATGAGTGACAAAATCTTTCATGAGATCTTTAATTCTATGAGGGCTTTCATACAATACAATTGTTTGTTTCATTTCTGATAATCTATCAATAAATGCATCTCTTCCTTTTTTGTGGGGTGGGAACCCAACAAATGTCCATTCAGAAGAATTAAATCCACTTTGAATCAAAGAGGGAATCAAAGCTGTTGCCCCAGGTAATACATGATATGGTATTTGTTCATGTATTGCTGTTTGCAAAAGTATCATACCTGGATCTGATATTCCCGGAGTTCCTGCATCAGAAACATAACAAACAACTGCACCTTTTTTAACCTCATTGCAAAGATAAACACTCACTTCCTTTTCATTATGTTCGCGGCAAGAATACAGTTTCTGTGGAATTATCGAATAATGTTTCAATAATTGTCCTGTAACTCGAGTATCTTCACATGCTATGATATCGGCATTGGAGAGTAAACGCAATGCTCTAATCGTTATATCTTCTAAATTACCGATGGGTGTAGGAACAAGATAGAGTGCAGGTTCATAAATGATTGGCTCTTTACTCATGCTCGAATCTCGAAGATACTGTTTTTTTTATGTCACCATTTCTCAGTTGACGGAAGAATGTCTTTAACAAAATAGATGAGTCTTCTTCCAATAACCCATAATGAATTGAGCATTGATGATTGAGTCTTGTGTCAGACAATAGCTGGTATAGTGATGAAACTGCTCCTGTTTTAGGATCTTTACAAGCGATATATAGTTCCGGTATCCTAGCCAAAACAATTGCACCTGCACACATTATACATGGCTCGAGAGTTACATACATTGTACAATTATTGAGTCTTCTTGATGCTAGATAAGACGAAGCTTCGTGTATAGCCAGAATTTCAGCATGAGAAAGTGGATCTTGATCTTTTTCTGTATGATTATGTGCTCGAGCTATTATCTTTCCATCATGCACAATGATTGCACCAATAGGAACTTCGCCCTTATCGAATGCAAGCTTGGCTTCTATCAAAGCTTCTTGCATAAATGATATATGTTGAGCATCATTCATGTAAATATTATTCCAAAATGATCTGGATATATTACTGTTTCAAGTATCAATCCTTCAGGCGGTGCTAGTGGAGCTCTCTTCTTATCTGGAAATCTTTCTGGATAATGTAGAAAATTCTGAATGTCTTTTTGGGAAAAAGTGCCTCGAGCATATTCCAACATTGCGCCAACAATTGAACGAACCATTCCATAAACGAATCGATTTGCACCGATACGCAAAATGAATGTGGTTTCATTGACTCTTTCCCAAGTACATTGAGATACATTGCAAATATACGAGAGGGTAGAAGGATTTTTCTTGGAAAATGAAGTAAAATCATGTTCGCCAAGAAAGAGTTTCCCTGATTGTAACAAGACTGCAAGATCAAAAGGATAAGGGTAGAATGTTGCAAAATGCCTATCGAAAACACTCTCTTGAATAGTTACAGTATATGAATATTCACGATAAATGGCATGTTTCGTACAATGGAATGAACTGTCGGCGATACAGTGTCCAGTTATGCGAATATCTTTCGGGAGGCGACTATTGAGAGCTCTGATAACTTTTTCTTTTGGCACTGAAAACAGATCATCAGTTGTTTTGAAGTGTGCAACCTGACCTCTGGCATGAACACCTGCATCTGTTCTTCCTGAACCCAATACATGAATTGAATGACCTGTCAAGCGTAAAAGTGCTTGTTCTATACAATGTTGAACACTTATACCATTCTTTTGTCTTTGCCATCCGGAATAATTTGTTCCATCATACTCAACTTTAATGACATGTGCTTTGCGATGAGACATGATGACTTATAAGACAGATAGTTGGAGAAATCCCTTACTTATCACTGGTTCTTCGATAAGAGATCCATACACAGTTGCAGATTCATCAATGAATCGCTCGAGGTGAACATTATAAGGTTTCAATTCAAGAAACTGATTTGCAGAAAATTGAACACGCACATAGTTCTCAGTCCAACCCTTCCATAAACCGGTAGAATCATCATAACTTTCAGGTATCACAGTATGAATGGAATGAAGTTGTGAATGATAGAATGCTTTCCTCTTAGAATCGGACAAATCTCTAAGTCGAGAATTTCTAAGTTTTCGAACTCTCATAGGTACGGAATCAGGATATTCTGCCGCAGGCGTATTTTGTCTTTCGGAGTAGGTAAAAACATGCAAATATGAAAATGGCAAAGATTCAATAAAAGAGAATGTCTCTTCATAATTATCATCCGTTTCACCCGGAAAGCCAACAATGACATCAGCACCGATACAGGCATTTGGAATCAGCTCAATACATCTTTCAACATTATGTCGATACTTTGATAAGTTATATCGACGTTTCATTCTTTTTAGAACTTCCGATGAGCCACTTTGAAGTGGCATATGAAGATGAGGAACTATCTTTGTTGATTTGGCTAACAAGGAAAGAATGTGTTCATTGACTAAATTAGGTTCTATCGAACCTATCCGGAATCTGGCTATGGTATCAAGAGATTCAATCATCTCAAGAACATTGATGAATGATTTATCATCATATCCATAATCTCCCAAATTAATTCCTGATAAGATAATTTCTCGATATCCTTGCTCTTCAAGTTGATGTATTCTGTTTGGTATCAGCGAAATATCAATACTACGGCTTTTTCCCCTCGCCAATGGTATGGTACAGAAACTACAACTATAATCACAACCATCCTGTATTTTAAGGAAAGCTCTTGTTCTGCTATCTTCGTCTGCAGACTGTGAAAAAGAAAAATCTACTTCTTGCAGAGTATCGACATGCAATTCAGGTGTAATTCTCTTTGAATAATCTGTGATGATGGAGTCTATGCGTAATTTATCAGCTGTCCCAATCACAGCATCAACACCAGGTATTGCTGATATCTCATTCGGTTTCAATTGAGCATAACAACCAGTCACTCCGATGAAAGCATTCGGGGAGTGTTGTTGAACTTTACGAATGATTTTACGACATTCAGTATCCGCATTTTCGGTCACTGTGCATGTATTGATTATCACAGCATCAGTTTCATTGCCAAATGGAACGATATCATGTCCTAATTTCTGGTATTGATCTCTTAATTGAGATGTTTCAGAATAATTAAGCTTACAACCAAGTGTATGAAATGAAATCCGCATATTCGCATATTAAATCATTAAAGACATTCAAAAATAATGAATTATGGAGTCGATTCCATGCAGAAGGACATCATTGGACGGTACTATATTGAGGAATTTACGGTAGATGCTAGTATGACAGCAGTACTAGGAAATGTGGAAATACATCCCGTATGTTCCACAGTTACTATGGTCTACTATGCAGAATTGGCTTCCAGAAGGGTAATTGAACCATTATTTACTGAAGGGGAAAATGCAATAGGTGCTGGTATTTCTTTAGAACATGTGGGCATGGCTGCAATAGGTGATAGCATTGAAATGAAAGCTACTATTAATTCATTTGACGGGAAATTATTGGTATGTGATATTACAGCTAGATTAAAAGTTTCAAATAAACTACTATGCAAGGGTACACAAGCACAAGTAGTTCTGAGTCAGAATATTATATCCGAGATGATTGAAAAAGCATATTCCCAGAAGAATTTATAATGAAAAAGATTCTCTTTCCAATTGTTCTCTATGTTTTGGATGAGCAATGTCAATCAAAGCTTTGCAGCGTTGTTTAATGTTTTTACCATAAACATCTGCTATACCATATTCACTGACAATAAAATGTGCATGAGCTCTTGTTGTGACTACACCTGAACCCGGCTTTAATGTGGAGACTATCTTGCTTTCACCTGATGATGTTGTAGATTGAATTGCTATAATCGGTTTACCCCCTTCAGACAGAGATGCACCCCGAATAAAATCCATTTGCCCTCCTACTCCTGAATAAATCTTTTTCCCAATTGAATCAGCACAGATTTGACCGGTTAGGTCAATTTCAATTGCACTATTTATTGCTGTAACTTTTGGATTTCTACGAATAACATTTGTATCATTTACATATGCAATATCAAGAAATACAACTGAAGGGTTATCATGAACGAATTCATAGAGTTTTCTGCTACCCATTACAAATCCAGTGACAATTTTACCCGGATGAACGACTTTCTTACTACCATCAATCACACCTTTTTCAACAAGTGGAATTACACCATCAGAAAACATCTCCGTATGTATTCCAAGATGTTTGTGATGATCCAAATGTGTGAGCACCGCATCAGGAATAGCCCCAATTCCCATTTGTAGTGTTGCACCATCTTCAATGAGTGAGGCAACATTTTTTCCAATCGACATTTGTATATCGGTTATGGGTGAGGGCGTATATTCAGGAAGTTCCTCATTGTGAATTATTCCATAATCAATTGAATCAACATGAATAAACCCATCACCATGAGTTACAGGCATATGAATATTGATTTGGGCAATGATTAACTCAGCATGTTCTATTACAGATTTTGTGACATCAACAGAAACACCGAGAGAACAATAACCATGTTTATCCGGAGGTGATACTTGGATGAGTGCTACTTGTACAGGTAGAATACCTTTTCTGAATAATTGTGGCACTTCACTCAAAAAGACGGGCATATACTCTGCTCTACCTTCTTGAACGGCTTTTCTAATGTTATCACCTACAAAAAAAGCATTTACTTTAAAGTGATTTGCCATTTCAGGTGAGGAGTATGGTGCAGGACCTTCCGTGTGCAATTGTACTATTTCCACATCTTGCAAACGCTCTGCATGCATAATTAAGGCATCAATCAAACAATGAGGTGCAGCTGCCACACTATGAATAAATAAACGATCATGTGACTTGACATGACTAAGAGCTTGATAGGGAGTAGCCAATTGCATTTTTTGTCTCGTTAATGACCATAAGTTGTGGTCAATTATGTAATTTTAAGCCAAATTACAAAGAGATTTTCTTCTCTTTAAGAAGCTCAGAGTTCGTAATGAGGCAAACATGATTAAAGCTGTTATTTTTGATCTTGACAATACGCTGGTAGATTTCATGGCAATGAAGCAGCAAGCAATTGATGCTGCAATCAATGCAATGATTGATGCAGGATTGGATTTGACCAGTTCTCAATTACAAGGTCATATTAAAACGATTTACGATGCACAAGGAATCGAATATCAAAGAGTCTTTGATGAATTACTCACACAACAACTTGGATATTTGGATTATCGCATCCTATCTGCTGGCATAATTGCCTATAGAAGAGCAAGAGAAGCAGCATTAAAACCATATCCACATGTTACAGCAACATTGATGTCACTTGTGAAGTCAAACATCAAGCTTGGCGTTGTATCAGATGCCCCTGCAAGAGAAGCATGGCTTCGCTTATGTCACATAAATTATCATCACACTTTCGATGCAGTTGTTACCTATGATGACACAGGAGAGAGAAAACCAAGCCCTGTTCCATTTCTCACTGCATTAAAGAAATTGGATATAGCTCCTGAACATGCAATAATGGTTGGTGATTGGGTGGAGCGAGATATGGTTGGTGCAAAAAATGTTGGTATGCATACTGCTTTTGCACAATATGGAGATTCATTCGGCAATCAAGATGTAAAAGCTGATTATGTATTGCAAGATATATCTCAATTACTCAATATAGTTGCCGATCATAACAGGTAATGTCTTTTCATGGAAAGCAGAAATCCCATACTTCGGCTCATTGGTGAACATGCACCGCCATTATTGATTACATTGGTAATCTGTGGCTTTGGTCTTCTCGTGTTTTCTTTAACTCTTGTTACCAAGACTTCCATTGACATGGGAGAGGTCCATTCATCAGATTATATAAAAGATTCAATACAGATCTATCGGAATAAGTTTAGCATACCTCACATTCAAGCAAAAAATGAACAAGATGCTTTTATAGCAATGGGATATGTACATGCTCAAGATAGATTATGGCAAATGGATATTGCAAGAAGAGCCGGAAGGGGAAGATTATCTGAGATTTTCGGTGAAAAGGCATTGGCATCTGACAAATTCATGAGAGCCATGAATTTGGTTGACATTTCAAATCGGTTATACAGAAATTCCAGTAAAACCACTAAGCAGATTCTTGAAGCTTATTCTTCAGGAATCAACTTGTTTTTGACAAGCAATGCAGATAAGCTTCCATTTGAATTTGGTGCTTTGAGCTATTCTCCAGATCCATGGACACCAACCGATTGTCTTATCATCATGCGTTTGATGGCAATTGAGATGAATATGAGTATGTGGACAGATCTTGCTTTTGGAAAAATTGCAGACAAGATCGGAATATCATCAGCAATGGCACTTGTTCCAAAACAAACTCCGGGAACAGTCTATCAATATGAAAGTAATCCCCAGGAAGCAAGCGAAACATCAGAACAGATCGCCATTCATCATCTAAAGGGCTTTTCCAATATTGCCACAAATATGCTCTATGAAGGTCGTACTTTCTTGGGTTTTTCAGGTGATGGAGTAGGAAGCAATGCATGGGTCATGAGAACTTTGCCAAAAGGGAAATCCTCATCAGTCATATTGGCTAATGATCCACATTTGCGTTTGTCTTTACCTGCAAGATGGTATCAAACACATATCACATGTCCAAGTTTTAATGCAATTGGTGCCACAATCCCGGGTCTACCATTGATTGTTTCGGGAAGAAATGATAATAGCACTTGGGGTATTACAAATATGATGAATGATGACTTTGATTATTTCGTAGAAAAAGTAGATAAAACAAATACTAATTACTACTTCGATGAAGATGGAAAAAGGGTGAAATTTACTTATAAGCGAGATACTATTCTGATTAAGAATGAAGAACCAATTATCTATGACATTCGATTCACGAAAAGGTCCGCGGTGATTTCTGATGCGCCGCCAACAGCAATGGTGAAGAATGCGCAGTTCAAAAAAAGTAAATTTGATGAATATTGTTTGACATATTCATGGACAGGTATGAATATGTCTGATGAGATTTTTGGTGTATATAAAGTCATGAAATCAAAGACTTGGGCAGAATGTAAAAAAGGATTTGATCTATGGTGTGCACCGGCATTGAATTTTGTGTACGGCAATGCACAAGGAGCAATAGCATCTGCTACGATTGGAATGATGCCCAAAAGAGGTGAAAAGAATAATCCTAATATTCCTTCCCCTGGTTGGAAAAAAGGGTATTCATGGACTGGGGTCTACACATCATCAATCTTGCCATCTCATTCATTTGCCCCGAATGATCATTCAAGAAGATTCATCATCACAGCAAATAATCCTTTGCAAGCAAAACCATTGTTTCACCATTCTTCACTCTGGGAATCTTCATCAAGAGCTGAAAGATTACATCAAGCTTTGAAAGAATTTGATGAATACGATGTAAGAGATGCTCAATTCCTTCAAATGGATGTTTACTCTGCTTATGCAAAACAAATCAAAGATTCAATTTTGCCATCATTACTTTCGAAAAAGAAATATCTGCCCAGTCAAGCAAAAAAAGCATTGGAAAAACTAAAGAATTGGAAATGTTTTATAACGAATCAAGATATTGAGCCCACTATTTATACACTCTTTTTAGAAGAATATCACCGATCTGTTTTTGAAGACCAACTTACAAAACCATTTCTGGCTTTATATAATATCATCACAAATGTACCAACACGCATACTATTGCATACCTTACATGACCCCGAATCAAAGTGGATCAATTGGATGGATGATGTTCGCACAAGAGATAAAAAAGAAGATCGTTCTGAAATCATATTCCAATCTTTTGTTCGTGCCATAAAGAGAGGTGATAGTATTTTTGGAAACCCCGATATAAGAACTTGGAAATATGGACAATTGCATTCATTAACCTTGGAACATCTTTTCTCTGGTAATTCCTTGCTTTCTCCAATTGTGACTCATGGTCCATTTCCTCATGGTGGGAATAATACCACACTCAATAATGGTTCATGGTCATTTAATGAACCCTTCAAGCAAACCCTTGGTGCATCTGTCAGAATCATTTCGGATATGAGTGATACCCTTGTGTATTGTGTATTGCCTGGTGGAGTGTCCGGAGAACCTCTGAGTTCTCATTATAGCGATCAGGTACAATTGTGGCTTAATGGAGGATACATTACATTATCTTCAACTTCGTCCATACAAGTCGACTTTACTTTACATTCAACATTGTTGCCAAAGTCTCAAAATGAATGATTTTGTCATTGATACAAAAAAGTATCCAAAACCCCGCAGTAGACATCACAATGCGGCGAATGTATATTTTCCTTTAAACCAATTAGATCGAGTACCTAGATATTATCCTCCGATTTTGTCCGATATTGATTGGAAAAGCATCTATAAAAATGGAAATCCCCCCAATATTCTTGATATTGGTTGTGGTTGGGGGTCTTTTCTTTTGAATTATGCGAATTTGAATCCTCATTCAAATATTCTAGGAATAGAAATCAGGAAGTTATTGACTGAATGGATTAATGGTATCATTATTGGAGAAGATGTTTCCAATGCCCATGCTCTTTGGTATTCTTTGCCAAATGGATTGGCATTTTTACAAAATCAAACAATTGATCAATTCTTTTCCTTTTTCCCAGATCCTTGGGTAAAGAAAAAGCATCATAAAAGACGAGCATTTTCACTTGAATTAATACAAGAAATACTACGCTTGGCAAAGAATGATGCGATGCTTTATATTATGACCGATGTTCCGGAAGTTGCGGAATATCACATCTCTTTGCTTGATTCCTTCCCATCAATAAAACTAACTCATGCTGAATACATTGGTGAATTGGACCATTCATGGGAAGGTATAATCCGAAGTTTTGAAAATCTAACTTCAGATGATTCATGGAATCTCCCAAAGACTGATCAAGAACTTTTTTCAATGAAGAAAAATATCTCATATATCCGATTGAAATATGTCATTAATCCCTTATGATGACATCTGTAAACATATTGGAGTTCTTTGAACATCAACCTTTGAGCTCATCACTTATTCTCTTTGCTTATCAAACGGGTTGGTTTCCGATGGCTAATGATGAAGACGGTGATATTTATTGGCATTCTCCTGAAAGAAGAGCAATCATTCCAATTGAACCAGAATATCTAAAATCTTCATTAATTAAAACATATAGAAAGTCTACAGAAAAATATACAATCAATCATAACTTTGAATATGTCATTGAGCAGTGCTCAAATCGTCAGAGTACTTGGATAAGCAATGATATCAAATTGGCTTATACTGACTTGCATCAACAAGGATATGCTCATTCTATCGAAGTTTGGAAGGATGAGATTATCATTGGAGGGTTATATGGAGTGGCAATAGGTTCAGCTTTTTTTGGTGAATCTATGTTTAGCCATCAATCCAATGCCTCTAAGCATGCATTTGTTCACTTATACCAACATTTACTCAAACAAGGTTTCACACTGCTGGATTCACAATATATTAATGATCATACGCAATCCCTAGGTGCAATTACCATTTCACGAAAAGTGTATTTAGAAATGCTATCAAAGGCAGTTCTTACTAACAATGTATCCTTTCACTCAAACTGAAATACGATGAGAACAATTTCTATTGAAAGCAATGGTAGAATTGAGAAAACAGCAATCTATGTTAATGGAGAGCAAGTTTCCGGCATAAGAGAATTACTTGTTTCAATAGACGAAGAAGGAACTTTTAATACAATTATCTCATTTGAAGATCAAGCTGGAATTATTCATACAAAGAATCTATTTACAGATGACTTATCACTTTTACGAAGGAAAGATGCTTCGTTTACCATTGAGGATTCACTACAGTTAAAAGTATTCACAATAGAAAGCGATGGAGATCTTGAAAATACATCTTTGTATATGAATGATGTATTTATCGAAGGTGTTGTTTCCATAATGATTCATTTGAAGGCTAGTACCCACATACAAAAGCAAACATTTCTCTCTTCATTATTTAACAATAAGCAATTAGCATCAGAGATATATTTCCAAACAGAAATTGTGTATAGAAACTCTGATGATTCTCATTCAATCGAATCAATATTTTAAATATCATGAATACATTTCATAAATATGCCTCAATTTTACTCTTGACTAGTATTCTTTCATTCATAGTCATGCCGTTTACCGTTGAAGCTCGATCAGGTTTTGGTGGTAGAGGGGGAAGATCATTTGGTTCTAGATCTTTTGGAGGTGCAAGGTCATTTGGTTCTTCTAAAAGAAACTCTTTCGGATCAAATCGTACTTTTTCAAATGGTAGAGGATTTAGGTCTGCTGCTAATGGAAGATTTGCGAATGGACAACAATATAGAATGCGTTATGGGATACCACGCAAGACATCTACCATGAATATCAATCAAAATGGTGCCAATAGAAATTATACCATGCATTCTTATGGTGGATTGGGTGATGGTTTCATGACGGGGTATTTACTTGGATCAATCCCTTGGTATTGGCATATGCCATTTCATCCGGCATTCTACTATTCAAAGCCGGTAGTAGTTGATGGGACAAATGGTACAAAAGAAGTCTACCCCGGAACATTTTCCTTTGGTTCGGTCATTATGGCATTATTACTGATCGGAGGGATTGGTTTTATAATTTATGCCTTATTTTTCAAGAAAAGGAGACAGTATCATCAATACGGAGAATATTCTTCTTTCGGATGATTATTGTTGTATTGTCATCAATATGCTTACAGCTCTTGATTTGTCTCTTTTCTGCATTGCAGAAGATTGATCTTCCAAAATTCTTACACCTTCACCTATGATATCCGAGGACTTCAAACCACATTGTTTGAGGTAATCGCCGACAGCTTGAGCTCTCCTAAGTGAAAGTTGAGTATTGTAAGATAGTGCACCTCTATCATCAGTGAATCCACGGATGATCACATGTTTATTTTTGTCAATGACCTGCCTGCATATTTCATTCAATTGAGCAATGTGTTGAGGAGTTAACTTCCACTTATTAGTTTCATAGTATAATTCTAGATGAATATCTGATTGTTGTTCAATCAACGGTGAAGGAACTACAACTTGTTGTTTTTCTTGAGGGCGTAGTTCTGGCTGCAAACAAACAAAATACATACCTTCTTGATCATTTTCCTTATCTGTTGAAATGATACATGCAGTATCACCTTGTGTGGTAAGAGTAATGGAACGTTCATTACCTGATGTGTTTATATAGGGGCCTAGATTAATCGGTTTACTCCATGTTTTCCATGTGTCATCAAGTCGTCTGGACATAAATAAATCACTTCCTCCAAAACCACCCAAACCATTTGAATAAAAATACAATGTTGTATTGTCTTGAGCTAAAAATGGAGATCCTTCTCTGAATTGAGTATTGATTTCATTTCCCATCCATAATGGCTTCGACCATACACCTCTTTTGTCTTTCAGTGAAACATATAAATCCAGATCACCATAAGTACCATCATATACCATAGCAAGTATCAATACATTTTGATCAGCATTCATAGTTGCAAAATATTGACGGGAATTCATGGTGAAATCACTTATTTCGAAAGCATTTCCTATAGTCCAATCATTACCATGCAACTCTGCCATGTGAAATGTCAGATTTCCATACTGATTGACAGAAGAGACAAATGCAGAGTTTCCATCTGCAGTAATGGAAAATAATGCATTGGAGTTCGCAGTGTTAATCGTTGGACCTGCATTGATTGGAGCTGACCATAAATTACCTTTCAAACGATCTGAATACCATATATCATCAGGATCATTTATTCCACCAATATTATTTGGATGTTCTTTTCTAACAAAATACAGTCTTGAACCAGAAGGATGAAGAACAGGAAGTAAAGTTTTGGAATAACTATTAACAATATCTGGTAAACGTTCTTTACAATAGAAAGATTGCTGCGCATACATTTCTTTTGAAAACAATAACACTATGAATAACCATAATGACTTAATCAATTGTAGAATTGTGCTTTTATTGAACTCCATGTTTCACCGATTGAATCATTGACATGTAAAAAATCAGACCAACGTTGTATAGACCACAAGCCATTATTTTGTCTTTTTACAACAAATCGTAAACCACCTGAAGAAACTTGCGGTATTGATGCAATTGTATGCGGAAGTGTTAATATATAATCAGATTGAATGATTACTGAATCTGGTGTTATACCATCATAAATTGTATTGACAAGTTGTAAATCGCAGCTTAAATCAGTTGGTATTTTTGACAATATATTCTGAAAATACGCTCTTTCTTGTGTGATTGTCCACTTTGTAAACAAACCGGAAAATCGTGTTAATACTTCAATATTTGGTTCAAACATATACTGTGTGGCATTTAGATCGGTTGTATCCGATAAGCAGCGAACATAGCCTGCAGGATCTTTGTACTGAATTGATTTCCGTAAGTTCACAAGAACTGTTTGATAATCAAATGCAGGATCATACTGAACTGTATTTGATGGAGATTCAGGAGTTCTGGTATCCAATAAACTACATGATGTGACCAGCAACATCATGTATAAAACAACTATGAACTTATATAGAAACATTACATTATGATTCTAGATTGTAGTGCTTTGGATAAAGTTGCTTCATCTGTATATTCCAACTCACTCCCAATTGGAATTCCTCTTGCCGGCCTACTGACTATAATATCCAGAGGTTTTATCATTCTTAACAGATACTGCATTGTAACCTCACCTTCAACTGTAGGATTTAGTGCAAGTATCACTTCTTTAACATTCGGGGTAAGTCGAGATATTAATTCTCTAATCTTAAGATCATCAGGGTTAATTCCTTCAAGTGGATTGATATTACCGTGAAGAACATGAAAAACACCTTTGAATTCACTCATTCTTTCGATAATAAATACATCCGTAGGTTGTTCAACTACACAAATGACAGAATGATCTCTTTTATCTGATGAACATATTGGGCAAGGGTCTTGTTCTGTATAGGTAAAACATATTGAACAGGATTTAACAGTCTCCTTCATATGCAAAAGTGCTGAACTAAAAGAGCGTATGAAATCGTCAGATTGGCGTAGAAGGTAGAAAGCTAATCTTTGTGCTGATTTTCTTCCGATTGACGGCAAAGTGGCGAAATGTTCAACTACTGATGCAATTGCCTCTGACTGATGGCTCATAGTGATATTCTCTTAATATAATGCCCACAAATTTACTAAGTTATCTTTGTTGTAGTGAATGTAGGGTAAAAAACAGAGAAATATCTGTTAATTTGCAGTATTCATAGTTAACAAATTGGAGCTTATATGAGTATATTTTCCAGAATAGCAGATGTTTTCAAGGCAAATGTCAATGATGCATTGGATAAAGCCGAAGACCCAGAAAAAATGCTAAAACAAATGGTATTAGAAATGGAAGAGTCGGTGAACAAAGCCACTCTTGCCGTTGCTAATTCAATGGCTCACGAAAAGTCTTTATTAAGAAAAATTGATAAGTCAAAACAAGAATCTTCTGAGTGGTATTTCAAAGCACAACAAGCCATTACATCGGGAAGAGAAGATTTGGCAAGAGCTGCATTGGAAAAGAAATCAGTGCATGATAAGAACATTACTGATTTAGAACCGGTCTATATCACTGCAAAAACAACATCTGAAAAACTTAAATCACAGTTAGATTCACTAAAATCTAAACTTGATGAAGCTCGTGCTAGACAAGGCACATTGATCGCTCGTTCACAAGCTGCCAAAGCTCAAAAACAAATTGCTCAAACCTTTAGTGGTGTGGGTTCGGATGCATTTTCAAAGTTCGATAAGTTTGAAGCCAAGATTGAAACATTGGAATCACAAGCAGAAGCATTTGAACAATTGGCAGGATCATCGACCAGTTTAGATGATGAATTCAAGAAACTGTCATCATCCTCTCAAGTTGAACAACAGTTATTGGAATTAAAATCATCAATGGGAAAACTTCCTTCAGCAGATAAAGATGCACTACCACCACATGAACAATAAGGTTTATCTATGAATACTCCAGAAAGCTTTTTAACGATAACAAGACAAAAAGTAGAACAAGTTCTGCAAGCACATTATCCTGATCACATTGATTTTGGGGAAGGGTCATATTCTATTGATGAAGGCTCTGCTCGAGTCATGATCATTGTGCGACCATTCACAGACACAGACACTTCTATTGAATTCATGGCAACTCTTGTATCCGGTGCTGAGATATCTGAAGAATTACTCAGATTTCTCTTAAGAAAGAATGCCGAATTGCATTTTGGTGCATTTTCTCTTCTTTTCGATGATACAATTTGCTTTGCCCATTCGATTGCAGGCATAAATGCAGACGAAAATGAAATCATCACTAGTATAAAGTCAGTGGCTATTATAGCCAATCATTATGATAATGAAATCATCACAATTGCAGGTGGTAAAAGGTGCGGTGAAGAAATGTAAAGATTAAGGCGTATTTGGGCTTGGGGCAAATACTCTCATTGAATATCGGATTCCAAAAAGTGCTCTGATTCCTGAGATGCGTAAACTTGCATCACTTAAAGCTGAGGAAAATGGTATGTCATACATAATCGATGAAGTAAGGTGCATAGATGGGGATACTCTCAACATGGGCTCAATTCCAATTACACCTCCACTTTGAATCCCGGCAAAAGAACTGATTGATCCGCTTGACAATTCACGACTTTGCAAGGTATTTCCATTGACATTAAATCCAACATTCTCAGGGCTTATAATCGTTGATTTTTGATCATATTGACCTTGCACGGGAAATCCAATCCTAAATCCACCAATTATTCTGAATGCAAAGGAGTATTTTTCCAGAATCACATAGCGTGCATCAATTTGAGTTTCCAAGAAACTCATTGATGTTGCAATAGTCTGATCCATAACTACTCCAGTAAATCCATTTGGGCTATTATCATAACGGATTGGAAAGACCGAGGTAGAACTCAAACTTCCACTTCGATCATGCATTCCTATTCCACCTACAATAGATACCGTATTTGATGCAGGGAGTTCAAATTGTAAACCAAAGGCACTACCACTTCCATTTCCTTTTGTAAACTTGTCACAAGAAATAGTACCTGAAAAATTTGTGAAATCTGCAGTATAGGAATTCGTTAAATACCCTCCATATAATTGCAAACCATATAATTCAGTTTGCAAAAAACGATACTGTTGAGTGTAAGCAAATTGACTATTTAGTGCAAAGAACAATATTGCTGTTATAAAAATGGATTTCATGGAATTTCAAGAATAATTTTGGTCAATTTACTCACTTTGCAAAAGCTATGCCATTGATTTTATACACATTATGTCAAGCAATAGGTGATCGCAAAGTAATGACGGTAATTTCCGGCTTTATACCAATTCGCACAGGTGGTCCTACTGTTCCTAAACCTCTATTAACATAGAGATAGGTATTGTTTTCTTCATATAAACCCGACCAATGTTCATAGACAAATTGGGCAGGACTAAAAGCAGTTCCCAGAAACTCAATACCCATTTGCCCGCCATGAGTATGACCTGCCAATGTTAAATCAGCCAATTTTGAATCTTTAATCTCCATGCTCCAATATGTCGGATCATGTGCCATGAGTATACTGGGAGAATCAATTGGTGCATTTTTAAACGCTTTTTTTAAATCACCATATTTCTGATTGAATCCCGTATTGTCAGTTCCGGCAATAGTAATACTTGCTCCGAGTTTTTCTATTGTTCTTGATTCATTAATTAATACATCAATTCCGGATTTTCTGATAAGTGAAATGAGATATTCATGATTTTCATTTGTCATATAATGATCATGATTCCCCAAAGATCCAAAAACTCCAAATGTTGCTTTCAACTTTCTAAAAAGTGGTACAAATCGTTCATATTCACTTGGATCAAAGTTTACGAAATCCCCGGTAATTGCTATGATGCCCGGAGATTGTTGATGAATGATCTCAATAACATGCTCAATATAGGATACACCAAAGAATGACCCCGTGTGGATATCTGATATCTGAACTATCTTCAAACCATCAAAGACTGATGACAAACGAGGGATGACAATCTCTGTTTTTCTAACTTCTACATCATAAATCGTGTGCAGAACACCTTGAGCAGTAGCAATGAAGGGAACTGAAGCTAAACCAAGCGTAATAGAATGAAGTGCTTTTCTTCTCGTATAATCAATGTGTGCATTTTCATTTGTAGATTCTTTCAACCTCATTTTAGCAATGAGGTATCGAAATAATCTTATTATGTCTTTAACTGAAAGAATAAGGGCAATGGGATATTTCGGCAGATACCATATTGCAATCAATACTTGAGGAATTCTTCCTGAGTTATAATTGCTACCCGTCATCAAACGCTCTGCATTTGTCACGATTAGCATGATAAGCATGAGAAGAGATACACTTTTATAAATCTTAAGAATATCAGTAATCAATGAACCATAATCTGCTTCATATTTTTTCAAAGTTCTGAAAAGATAATAATCAATTCCGCCTTGAATTAGGATCAGCCCACTTACGAATATGATTAAGCGAATTATATCAGTTGTCATTTACTTTTGTGGTGAATTCAATAAATACAATCTTCATTTTTCAGTTTTAGGCATAAGATAAATTTCTTGCCAAAGAGATCCTTGTATTGATATGGCATATATGCCAATTGGTATGTCAATTGGAATATGAATACTTGATTGTTCTCCAGCTTGCATTTGTACTATTTCATGGAATATAGTTCTCCCATCAAGAGATATAATTCTGCAATTCAACTTTTCAGTAAAAGCAGATCGAATGTTGATCTGATTGTCAACCACAGAAAGTTGATAGGATTTCAAAGTTTGTACAGGACGTAATGACCAAGCACATGATTTGCTATATGGAATCATACAATCTTTCAGTTCATACGTGGTACAATTAGAATCTGCATTTTGAAGTTTTAATAAATATGTATTGGAGTCAATATCCTCCGCAGGAAGATATGGATATAAAGTAAACTCTATTTGTCCGGACTCATTCTTGGGATTTAGGACAGAAAGAGCATATTCACCGTTTCGCCTTGTTTGATTTGTAGTAGTTATAGAAGAACCGGAAACAACTTTATGAGATTCAATGACACTTGATGTGGAGTCATACAAGATCAACAATGTACATGCATCTATTCCGGAAGGTATATTTAACTGCAAGGGAAGCCGAATACCCGGTATCATTTCTTGATTGAATGTAAGAGAAAAGGGAAGAACCACGGGATCTCGGACATCAATATTCATTTCATCGAATGATGAACAATACCCATTATTTCCAATTGATTTTACACGAATAGAATTTGATACATTTTTGAATACTATACTATTTTTTGCAAGTGAATCATAAGAATCACTACTTTCCCATTGATAATCATCAGCGCCATTGGCAGTAATCTCTATACTTGATCCCATACAAATGACAGTGTCACGGGGTAGTTTAACATCAGGTAAATCTTTGACTTCTACATAGAAAGAGTCCAATGATATACAGCCATTTCTATTCCCCCTTACGGAAATATATCCGGATGAGTTGGGAATAACGAATAATGAATCATTGGAATTCGATAGAGTGCTACAATCACCGGAAACAACAATATCTTTAGATGGAAATATTGATATGAGAATTGGCTTGTTTTTACAAGTGACTTTTTCTGCATTTTTAATAATAGGTAATGATTGTAAAACCTTTACAAGAATGCTATCTATCTCTGTAGAACAACCATCCTTCTTGCCTTTGAAATAATAGTAAGTATCTTTTGTAGGTTTTATCAGTAATTGTCCATTATTTTTTGATATAATGGTTGTATCATCATTCCATTCATAAGAATCTGCACCTTGAGCATTTAAAGTAGCAGTATTCCCGGCGCAGATTAGTGTATCTCCGCTTATTACAATCTGCGGTTGTGGCTTTAGAGTGATAACAATGCTATCGAGAATACTGCAAGCACCATTGGAGCCTCTAACATAATACATTGTGGGAAGTACTGGGCTAATAGATAGTTGACTGCCATTTCCTATATCGCCATCTTTTTTTGTGAACCATGTATAACTGGTGGCACCTTGAGCTGACAATATAATAGTGTCACCAAGACAAATCGATTGATCTTGTCCGGCATCCAGATTGGGGAGAGGTAATACCGTAATAGTGACTGAATCATTTCCTTTGCAATTCCCATTTTTCGCTTCAACATAATAAGTAGTTGTTTGTTGTGGTGTGAAAATTGGTTCAGCTGAATTTGTATCATTTATTCCGATAGGAGGATACCATCTGTATGTTTGTCCACCAATTGGTTTGATCGTTAATGGTACTCCAAAGCAAGTCGATGTATCAGCAGGCATATTGATTTCAAGTTTATCTGCAACGGTTACTTTTACGGTGTCGCGGGATATACATCCGGCATTTGATATAACTGTCAATATATACTCAGTAGATGCAGTTGGTGAACAGGTTGGAGTAGGACTTTTTGAATTATCAAGAAAAACAACTGGAGTCCATGAATATGAAGCTCCATTTTGCAATGCTGTTCCAAGTGAGACTGACTCTCCCGGGCATGTTGATTGATCTTTTCCAGCATCTGCACTGATTCCTTGAATGACATTTACAGCAATAAATGCCGTGTCAATACATGATCCGCTGGATACAATGACGCCATAGGTTGAATTGTTGATTGGTCTGACGACCGGTGTAGAAGAAGTTGTGTCTGAAATGTTTTCACCTTGGAACCATCGATATGTACTACCACCAGAAGCCCGTAATTGAAGTATATCTCCTCGGCAAATAGTTGTGTCAACAGAAGTTTTTGCCACAAGAGTATTTTCTATTTTGACAATCACGGTATCATAGGCAACACATCCATATTCATTCGTGACTTTGAGAATGAAAGGGAAATTATCAGTTGGAGGCGAGGCAATGGTTTTCGATAGGAATGCATTGGAAACATACTTATCAGGCAACCAGTTATATGTATGACCTGATTTGGGGTTTACACCTATTTCTACACTTCCCCCGGGGCAGGTTGTTTTGTCAGGCCCTGCATCTGCTTTTGGAAAGGGAACAACATCAACACGAATAGGTATAGTATCTGAACAAAGTGAATTTGATGCAACCAAATAATATGTTGTTGTTGAATCAGGGCTTGCAAATGGATTAGCTATGTTCGTTGCTGACAGACCATAAGATGGAAACCATGAATATCTACTTGCACCACTTGCTTTCAACTGGACTTTACCACCTTTGCAAATACTGTTAGGAATCTCATAAGAGACATTTACCGCTGGCAATAACCCAACATGCACTGTTTGTCTAGTTTGACAACCAAATGGATTTGTAACAACAAGTGTATATGTAGTCGGCTGTGAAGGCTTGGCAAGTGGATTGGCAATAAATGCATTACTCAATCCAATAGATGGAGACCAAGCATAAGAATATCCCTGCATTGGTGGTGCACCAATTATAATGCCTGAACTTTGACACGCTAACAGAGTATCTATGCTGATACCTAAATTATAATCAATCATAGTCGGTAAACCCAGGACAGTCTTACCTGATTGATTCAACACATTGGTAGAAAATTCAATTTGTGAACCAAGCATATTTGGTTTGTTTATAACATCAAGCTGATTGGGTCTATCTGCAATTGCATAAATCTTTCCGTCAGGTCCCAATTGCAATCCGAATAATTTTCGCGTACCTAGCGGCAAAGTCCACATGGAAGCAGCGATCGTTGCTTCATTATCAGAGACTAAATCAAATTGAAACAATGCTGCCTCTGAAGATTGCTGCTTATCTAGTGTTCCCGTTGTAAACAAACGTTTACTATTTGGTGAAAAAGCAGCACCATAATTTCCATAACATTTATTTTTTGCCAAAAATTTGGGATTTGAAGCTTGACCAGTTTGTAGATTAAAATCAAACAAAACAATGGTTTGAAGATAATTGAATCCGTCTGCTTCCGAAACCACCACGAGTTTTGAACCATCGGGAGAAATCTTCATTGCTCCTACATTATAGAAATTATTGAGATTACTATAAGATGAAATAACAGGATTTGTTGAAACACCCGCAGAAGTCACTTTATATGCAAATATTCTGGATTGTGCTTTGTGATGATACAATACCCAATATGAATTGTCAGCACAATTCTGAGTACCGGCAATTTTTTCGGACATATTATCCTGAATAAGGACATTTGATGTTATGACAGATGGATTTCCCTGCAAACTGATATGTGAGTAAAATGATTTTGTTTCAGAGGATCCCATACCTGTCAAATCAGGCGCAGTAAACAAATATACTCTTTGAGCATCTGCAGGGTCAGGAATGAAAATACAACATTGTGTTGATGAGATTCCGCTTTTGATAGCATCACCACCACCCGGAACTACTGATCCATCTGCTTGATAAAGTTTTTTACCATCTGAATACAAGATTGGATTTCCTGTTGCAGGGTCAGATAGTACAGCGCAACCTTCCCAAGTATCAAGCTTGCCGGTTATTGGATTTGGAATCGCATTGTTGAAACGAAGACCACCAAACTTTCCAAAATACCATGTTTGATTTGGAGGTTGTTGACAAAAAAGGGTACCAAATCCCAACAGTAATGCGAGTAGATAATATACCACCATCATAGCTCCGATATTTTGTACAAATTACAAAATTCTTTAGGTGTGTAATCTAGGTTATTTCATACCTATGAAAGTTTCAAGCAAATCATCGGGGATTTGAATCTCAGCCATTTCTGCAACTTTTAGAAAGTCTTCCGGAGGGGGTAGGATAAACAACAATTTTTTTTGGGTGATGGGATGTTGAAAACCCAGCATTCTTGCATGTAGTGATTGTCTATGCATAATCTGTAAACATTCTTGTGCTTTTGCTTTCAGAGCATGTGACCTTATCCCTGAATATCCAATTACATCACCCCCATACGATGCATCGCCGATTAATGGGTGATGAATGCTTGCGCAATGAACTCGAATCTGATGAGTTCTTCCTGTATGTAATTTCAATTGTAATAATGTCGCAAATGGACCTCTCGAACGGGTTGTAAACTCTGTTTTTGCCATTTTACCGCCTTTATTCACAACAGCAAAGACTTTTCTGTTTCTTGGTGAGGGAGCCAACTGATTTTCTATGATATCATGGTCAACCTTTACTATCCCCCAAGCCAGTGCCAAGTATTCTCTTTGCACCGAACGATCTGCAAATTGTTTGGTCAGATGAGGTGTGATTGAACTTTGTTTGGAAATCACCATGAGCCCGGATGTGTCTTTATCCAATCTATGGACAATTCCGGGTCTTAACATATCATCATTTGAAATCACTGCCTCAAGAAAATCGTCAGTGGGTAATGCTTCCTCTGATTCTTCCTCTTCATCTTTAAATTCTGTTAAAGGAATTGCTTCTCGATATCCCATGTGCCACAAAACAGCATTTACCAATGTTCCATAACGATTGCCAAATCCTGGATGAACAACCAATCCTGGTGGCTTATTTATGACAAGCAAATACTCATCCTCATAGTGAATCTCGAGAGGGATATTCTCGGGAAGCAATTCAAGCGGTGGGGGACGCATGAATATGCATGAAATGACATCACCGGGTTTGATTTTATATGAACCCTTTCTTGGAATCCCATTTACCTTGACGTCACCTTGATCAATGGCTATTTGAACCTTATTTCGTGTTGCATTTGCGATTGCATTTGTAATGTAGACATCAAGCCTAATAGGTTCTTGACCTTTGGAAACGCTGAGTTCTATAACCTTTTCCACATAATCAGGATATTGGTTAAGATTGCTCACCATGTTCCTCCATGGCTTTTTCTTTTGAATGTGGAATGAATGGGTAAGGAAGATGTTTATTGAATAGAATGAGAAGAATCATACCGATAGTGACGCATGAATCGGCAATATTGAATACAGGCCAATGAGTATATGTCAATGTGCCAATGGTTATATCAGGTATATCAATCTGAATGAAGTCAACCACTAAACCGTAAAAGAGTGGTCCTTCTCCATACAATACTCCATAAAACATTCTATCAATAAAATTTCCGAATGCACCCGCAAGTATAAGCATAATCGCTATTCGTATACAAATCTGCGCATTCTGAATCATCCTCAAATAATACAGTAATGCAAAAGATGCTATCAAAGAGAAAAGTGTCAAGAATATTTTTCCGGAACCAAACTCTACACCAAATGCCATTCCCGGGTTTTCAACAAAAGTGATTCTCACAATATCCCCAAAGACAGGGAAGCTTTCACCAATATGCATACCCAAATGTTGAATACCGAACACATTACATCCCTTCACCGCGACTTTACTTATCTGATCTACAAGTACAAGAACTATCGCAATGATGTAGTAATATGTTGAGCTTCCTTTCGTGGATTGCTCACTCATTCATTTCTACCAGATATAATGTCAACTCCATTCTCGGGACATCTACCATGAATTTTGAAGGATGCTGACTGTGAAGTTATTGGGACCGCCAACAGTCTGGCTTTTGCAATCAGAATATTACATTCTTTGCAAATACCATAGGTTTTGTCCTCAATACGCTTCAATGCATCATCTAACTTCTTGATATAATCAATGATACGATTCATCTGAGCATAGGTCTTTTCTTTTTCCAAGGCTTCAGAACCTTGTTCTGCCATATGAACTGAATAAATCATGGTTTCAGATGCCAATTCAGCATTTGTTAAATCCTCAAGTCGTTCTCTCAACATTCGCATTTCATCCAATGCTTCATCTTTAATCTTTAAAATATGCTGTTTAAACATCTTGAGATCAGAATCTGAATATTTGACTTTCTTTTTAGAAGGAATGATGATGGGCTTTTCTTCTTTTGGTCTCATAGCAAAAGCCGCAGCACCTTTACCTTCAGGCATCTTCATTGCTTCCAAGCCGGCTGCAGTTGGTTTTTCTGATGCCTTATTCCCTGATTTTGATCTTCCTGCCGGTTTCTTCTCTTGAAGATTTAATTGAAGTGGTGGCATTGGAATAACCAAATCTATAACTGGCTCATCAGGAATAGTCATGACTTCTGGCTGCTCTCCTTTACCTTTTTTAGTTTCTGCAACTTTTTTACTTGCAGAAGATTTTGAAGGAGCTAACTCTTTTGGAGGTGAACTGGATTTTTTCGATGCTGACTTTGAGGGCTTTATTGTTTCAACACTTACTTTGCTAGATTTTGAAATCTCCTTCTTAGAAACAGAAAGCGAAGCCGATTGCTTCGAATTCACCGGTTTGGTGACCTTGGCAACTGGCTTCGCTTGTTTTTTTTCGACTTTTGCTTTTGCAATGGTCGAAGATGACTTCGCAACCTTTTTTGTTGAAACAGGGGACTTCTTAGAAGTCGAGGATGCCAATGGCTTTACCTGCTTCTTGGTTGTGACTTTAGCAGATTTCGGTCCTTTAATTGGACTTACTTTTTTTTTACGGCTGCTTTTTTAGCTGCCGGCTTTGCTGCTTTTTTTGCTGCCGGCTTTGCTGCTTTTTTAGCTGCCGGTTTTGCCGCTACTTTCTTTGCTGCCGGCTTTGCTGCTTTTTTTGCTGCCGGTTTTGCTGCTTTTTTTGCTGCTGGTTTAGCAGCCTTCTTTACAGCAGGCTTTGCTGCTTTCTTAGCTGCTGGTTTAGCAGCTTTCTTAGCAGCTGGTTTAGCTGCTTTCTTTGCTGCAGGTTTCGCAGCTTTCTTAGCAGCTGGTTTAGCTGCTTTCTTTGCAGCTGGTTTAGCTGCTTTCTTTGCAGCTGG
>JBMSYN010000016.1:0-48017 GCA_049426725.1 Candidatus Kapaibacteriota bacterium | reverse complement strand
AATACAAACCTACGACTCTTTTCTGTTACCACCAAATACTTTTTGGGGGTTTCTTTCAAAATTCATGCACTTTGATTGCGAATTCTTATCTTCGAACAAGGCGGAACCACTCTAATTCCATTAAACATGAAGACTTCCATCATCTTGATAGTTTCATTTTTGTTGTGTAGCTCATTTCTTGCTTTTCCAGGGTTCGGGCAAGAATATATTTGGGAACCCTATACAGCAATGGAATCAACATTGTTCAATTCCCCCCATGATGAATTGAATTTGCTCCGATTGGGAAATTCTACTTTAGTCACTCGTATAATTTGCGGAAAACCACAACAATTCATTCTCAATCAACAAGGAGCGATTACTCCCTATCGATGGAAGCCCGACTTCTTGAATGAACTGAGTATTCCCTATGTAATCATGCATGATTCCGCACTGTATTTTTCAACTCCAACGATTGGGCATCAACAAGCGGTACTCAGTTTATATGAGTATAAAGACGGAGTACTAAAACAACTGGATACATCCCAAAAATCAAAATATTCATCTCAACCTTGCATGTCACCCGATGGAAAAACATTGTATTTCGTTTCGAATCGTGATGGTGGTTTTGGTGGAACAGATATTTGGTATTTCAGCAAAGACAAAACCGATGATTCATGGGTGGGACCATTTTCATTGGGCGAAATAATCAATACAAAATTTGATGAAAAAAATCCGTTCTTACCTCATCCCGATACATTATACTTCTCTACAAATATGAACCGTGGCAAAGGTGGCTATGACATACAGAAAGCTGTTCGCGAGGATGGCATCTGGACTTATCCCAGACCAGTATCCGAACTGAATAGCAAATGGGATGATTCAGATTTCATGCTACTCAATGATTCCATCGCTGTAATACATCGTTCTGATTCCAATGATCAATCGGATATTCATTGGTTCAAGAAAAAACCGATCGCAAATAAAACACCCTCTTATCTTATTATTACAGCAAAAAATGATGACAGAAATAATATACCTGTAATCAACCTGAAAATAAAAGAGGTCGCAGACAGAAACTTATTCCGCAATTGCATCTTTCCGTCAGAATTTCAAAAACATGATGCATTCATGATTGGCATCCTCGGCAAACGATTGGCCGATATTTCCGAAGCTTCCATCACTCTAAGCAATAATGCATTCACTAACACAGTACGAGAATTATTGCTCAGAAAAGGTGTAAAAGACGAACAGATTATCATTGATAAACAATCAACAGATTCATTGATTTTACTAACAGGAAATAGACCTGAATTATTCGAGCCATTTCCACATATTGAACTAGTCAATAATCCTGAACCCCCGAGTTTTACGATAAGGGTCGAAATCACTCCGGCAGGATTGGATTCATCATGGGAACTCTTTGCAAATAACAGACTATTGAAATCCGGCACCAAACTTCCGGATGAGTTTGTATTTATACCCTACGAACATTTGTACCCGGATGAAGATACTCTCAAAATCCATGTCAATGCAGTGGATAGTGATCAAAGCAAAGTTTCAGACACAATCATTATTGTCGTCAAAACCGCCAGGGAAAATATAGCCGGACCTTTACTATCGGGGCCAAATCCAACGATTTGGAATTGCAAAGAAGAATCAATGTTTATGAAATATTTGAAGACACATCTTGATACCTTCAAAGGAAATCTACGAACTGTTGAATTATTCATTACCGACTATAATGCAAACACAATTGAACAGATTCTGCAAAAACTACTCGCAAACAATGAATTCTCAGGTTGGAATTTCACTCTGACAAAGCAGTCAGATCAGAATACCACCTTGGACATTACTCGCTTGAGCATATCACAAGTTCCAAATGAACAAAAACCCTACATGATTCCAATACTCGTGAAATGATGAATGAGAAATCCGCATCGTTTTGACTTTAAACTCTTTTCGGTGAATCAATCACGAAGTGCAATGAAAGTATGCACAGATTCCTGTGCTTTTGGCGCAATCGCTGAAATCAATCAGGCAAAAAGTATTCTTGATATCGGAACTGGAACAGGACTCCTCTCTTTGATGCTCGCACAAAAAGCTCAACATGTTATTCGCATTGATGCAATTGACATTGATAAAGAAACATTGATGGATGCAGAGGAAAATATCAATGCCACCCCATGGAAAGATTTCATTACCATTCATCATCATGATGTGCTTACCTGGAAACATGATGCAGTCTATGACATGATCATCTGCAATCCTCCTTTTCATGTGCGTTCCA
The DNA here is from genome assembly GCA_049426725.1 of Candidatus Kapaibacteriota bacterium. Classification (GTDB taxonomy): domain Bacteria; phylum Bacteroidota; class Ignavibacteria; order Kapaibacteriales; family UBA961; genus UBA961. The sequence continues at coordinate 45,751 of JBMSYN010000016.1, read as the reverse complement.
CCTCATCGAAACATGAAAAAGAAGCTCTCGCTTTTCATGCAGATCTTTGTCTTCCATTCGATGCATTGGCTCAAACAATTGCCAAAAGATCACATGATGAGACAGCCATTTGGATCCTGCTTCCAACAAAAGAAATGGAACAATTCATCATCCATGCACTATCTCATGATTTGCATTTGCATAAATCAATCATTGTTCATGATTCAATAAAAAATGATCCAACAAGAAAGATTTGCATGTTTTCGAAACAATCTTCAGATATGGGGGTAGAGGTGAGCTGTTTTGCTTATAGAGAATATGTTGGCGGAGCATATACTTCGGAATTCATCAAAGCATTATCTCCTTTTTATCTTTTTCTTTGAATTCTTCTTCGTGATTTCATCTAGCCAAGAGATAATGTCGTCCAAGACTTCTTTTTCAATCGTTGTTTCAATTTTTGCATATTCGGCAACATCGCAAGTCGAGCAGCGCTGAAACAAATGATTCATTCCCTTATATTCTTTGATCTTCACCGAACTATTTCCATTGGCTCTCAGTATAGAATCAATTTGCTGAAGATTTTTTCCTGATTCCACCTGAATGTCTTCGGAGCCATTTAGCGCAAATACCGGGCATTTTACTTTCTTTAAAAATTCAGATGGTTCATACTTAACAAAATATCGTAACCAAGGACTTTGCAATTGTCGAAGCTGAGCTTGAAATTCAGGTGTATTCACCATGAATATTTTTTGTTGTTCAACTGCCCATGTTCCAAGTGAATCTGTCAATGCTTTCCGCAATTTCAATGAATCATCTGATGACTTAATCATTGACAATAATGTTTTTTGTCGTTTTACAGCTTTTTCCACTTCATTGATAGGCTGTGTTTGTGATGTTAGTTTTCTTGTCTGCCATACCAAAATGTCAAAACCCGAAATTCCCAATCCCGCCATCGAACAAATAAATGCAATATCATTGGGATAATGTGCAGCCAAGATTTGAGCAATCATACCACCCTCACTATGCCCAAGCAGTCCAATCTTTTTTTTGTCTATTTCAGGATGTTCTTTCATCTTTTTCAAGCATGCATACATATCTTCTGCAAGATCTCTTGATGTTGCATTTGAAAGATTGCCCTCTGAATTACCAATGCCCCTATCATCCATTCGTAATACGGCATAACCACGGCGAGTGCAAGCATCAGCAATCACGAAGAATGGCTTATGACTGAAAATTGTTTCATCTCTGTCTTGCGCACCTGAACCAGTGATGAGAATAATCAGAGGAAATGGACCTTTCCCATCCGGCTTAGTCAATGTACCTACAAGTTTTCCGGCAGGGCCTTGCACGATGATTTCTTGACTGATATAAGGGAAAGGACCTTTCGGTGTTTGAGGTCTTTGGAGAGATTCAAAAGAGATATCCTTCTTTTTCAAAATCAGCGGATAGGTTCCACCATTCTGCTTCCAATTACCTTGCACGGTGACTGAATCAACTTTTTTGCCTTCAAATTTCCCATTTATAGATTCTATATTGAACTTAATGGATTCAATTGTCTCGGTAATCAATATCGGAATATCCTTTGCACCTTGTAATGGCACATCCAATGAACCGGTCAAGAAATACTCACCTTGAACTTTAAATATAAGTTGAATATTAGCACCAACTTGCAATTCACCAACCCAATTTCCTCGAATATCAAAATTTGGAACTTGAGAATATGCTATCGAAAAACTCAATAAAAATATGATCAATTTCTTCATCGAACTATTCGCATGGATTGCTGAATATGTTTTCCATTGGCTTTCAAGCTGATGAGATATATGCCAGAGGGAAAAGAAGAAATATCAGGTTGCAATACAAAGTTTTCATCACCGGAATGATGCAGCTCTTCTTTCATCAGCAATGTCCCAAGCATGGAATGAATCTCAATGGTTACAATTCCTTCGGGCAGCATTCCTTTGATCATTACATTATCGGTTGCCGGCTGTGGAAAGATTGACAATTCATCACTTTCAGTTTTGTCCTCAATTGTAGTAATGCTTGTGCGCAATGGAGAAGAAATCGAATTCAATACTCTTCCAAAAAGTGGATCAGGATTATAATCAAGGACAAATCCATATAAGTGAAGTGTTTGAATGTTTAATTCAGCAGGTATCTTAACGGAATATGAGCACATATATGTCTTGCCGATTTGCGTGTCAAATGGAATTGAGTCCGGCGTTCCGGCAATGCTTGCCGAATCAAGAATCATTCGCACGACATTTCTGTGTTTAAATCCTGCAATGGTTGTTGGTGCATTTCCCCAAATGGGTATCAATGTGTCTCCGGACATCGCATTTGATTGATCAAAGCGAGCATCTCCTGATGCTGTATCTTGCACAATCATTGCATTGACGCGAAAATCACCACCAACTTCTGCTTCAAATGTTGAGTAAAATGTACATGTAAGTTCACGGGTTGGATTATGGAAGACATGATACACTCGAAGATCAAGCGGCGTGGGTATAGATCGAGCAATGGTTATAGCATCAGAAATTGGTTTGCCGGTTATGAATGCTGAATTTCTTGGTACATTCAAGATTGCACTTTGGGATATATCCTTGAGATATGCCCTGTCTATCATCACTGAACCTTGCTTTGCTTCATAACTTAATGCAATGTCATTTGATGTTGATATGCTTAAAGGTCCATCACCAATGTGATATGCCATGCCAATGACATCATTTTGATTATTGATTGCGGAATCAACTGCAGTTATTGTTCTTGGACATTCTCCACAAGAAGGTGATGTGAAATATTCAACCAACATTTGTCTCTTTGGTGGCTTTAGCATATATGCAGTGAGAACAGTTGCAGTATCATTGATCACATATTCATCAGGATTATTTCCATTGATGCTATCTCCCCAAATTGATAATTGATAACGCTGTGATTGAGAGGGTTTCCACAATGCCGTGAAGCACTCAGCAGTTGATGAAGGAGGAATGGTCACATTCATCACAGTATCGAGTGGCTTTGAGGATTGCTGAGACAATCTCAATCGAAAACTCTTAACTGTATCTGCACCATTATTCAGTACTTTGACAGGAATATGAATTCCTGCATTTGAGCCGGGTGTTAGATCGCCAAGTTGTACTTTGCTGATTGACAAATCATATTTCGGAATCGCATCTTTTGGTCTGAATACATAGTATGCATTGTCATCTCCATTAAAATCCGGCTCCAATCCAATGCGTGGATTCAATACTTTTGATCCGGTTCTGCCCGGAAGCATCACACCTGTTGAATCATTGATTTGCAATCCAATTGATAGTCCAATATTCGTTGTATCCGGACGCAATCCATTTTGTGATATATCAAATGAGAATGTTGAATGATCAATCACATAAATGAAATTTGAAGATTCTTCCAACATGACAGACCAATTACAAATGGATGCTTTGTTTGTGTCTTCATGAAGAAAAGTGAATCCCGTAAAAGATATCCAGAATTGTCGATTTGGTGTAAAACCAAATACTCGAGTTCGTATCAATGGGTTTCTTGCACTAGGATTCAAGATATTCGATGCTTGATTTTTCCTTGCAAATAATCCCAACAAATAAATGGCTGAATTGGGAAACCCTTGTTTAGGTAATGTAACCATTGTATCGCCGGGGAGACTTACGATGGTGGTATCAAAAGTTATGATGCCATTATTCGAAATCTTTATGACTGATCTCTGTTGTTTATTAAACCAAAAAGGAAAGGGTAGACCAATGGGTGAAGTCCATTTCGGAATTGTGTCTGAAGCATTATATGCAATTGTCCAGCCCTGACCCGGCATAGGATTTTGTATATCATCATTCCGATGAAATCCATTCGGATTTCCTGAGCCTGAAGGGTATGCAAGAGGGATATATTGAGCATGGGCCATCGGCAATGAGATGCATAATGCCGAAACCAATATGAGGAGATATTTCATGAATGTCTGCAATTAGTGAACACACCATTGCAAACTTAGACAAGTGGAAGCGAAGAGCCAAGAATCTATACCGAGAAAGTCTTAGTATTCAATCGGAAGAGTTCTAAAATGATCTTATTCCGAATATTGGTATATGCTTGCCTTTCTTGATCCTTGTCTGGATATTTTATATCGGGGTCTTCAAATGTGAGATGTAGGCGATGCTTCACTTTCCCGGAAAATGTAGGGCATGTTTCTTTTGCCCCATCACAAACAGTGATGACATAATCCCACTTTTCTTTTTTATAGATGTTTACATTCACAGGTATATGATGCGATATATCAATTCCCAGATCTTTCATTACTTCGACTGCCATGGGTTTTACGCGTTTGCCGGGTGCTGTCCCGGCGGAGAAAACATCCAATTCAGGATTGAGATGTTGCAAAATTCCATGAGCCATTTGGCTTCTTGCGCTGTTTCCGGTACAGAGAATCAAAATTTTCATGAAGCATATAACCTTTTTTTGAACAATTGCGATAGTTTCACGAGTAATATCAATGCTGGAACTTCAATGAGTGGTCCAATAACTCCGACAAATGCTTGAGGTGATTGAATGCCAAAAAGCGCTATCGACACAGCGATCGCCAATTCGAAATTATTACCCGTTGCTGTGAATGATATTGCGGCATTTTTGTCATACGGCATTTTCAGAGTTTTGGAGATAAAGAAACTTAGCAAAAACATGACAATGAAATATATCATCAGTGGAATTGCAATTGTCATCACTTCGATGGGTAATTGCATGATAGATTCACCTTTCACCCAGAACATGATGATGATGGTAAAAAGCAAAGCATATAATGTTATTGGTGAAATCATTGGAATGAATCTTCTTTGATACCAATCATGTCCTTTTAGCTTTGGCAAAATGGTACCCGAAAGATAGCCGAGCGCAAAGGGTATTCCCAGATAGATAATCACGCTATAGGCGATATCTGAAAATGGAATTGATATGATAGAAGATTGCAAGCCAAACCATGATGGAACAATGCCTATGAAAAACCATGCATAGGTGCTATATGTCAGCAATTGAAAAATGCTGTTGAATGCCACAAGCAATGCACCATATTCTCTATTTCCACCTGCTAAATCATTCCACACAATCACCATTGCAATGCATCGAGCAAGACCGATGAGAATCAAGCCCATCATGTATTCGGGTTTGTCTGACAAAAAGAACATTGCCAGTCCAGACATCAATATTGGGCCAATAATCCAGTTAAGAAGCAAAGAAAGCGTAATGCTTTTTCGATCCTTGAATATCTCGGGCAATGCTTGATAGTTGACTTTTGCCAAGGGTGGATACATCATGAGTATCAAACCAATGGCAATCAGGATATTTGTTGATCCAATAGAAAAAGCATCTATACCATGTGGTAATTGAGGGAAGATATTTCCGAATGCAATGCCAAGAAACATTGACAGAAAAATCCACAATGTCAGATACTTATCAAGAAATGCAAGTCTTTTTTTCATGAATCAATTTACACTATTTTTCAAGTACAAAAAATGCCGATACAAGCAAACCTGTACCGGCATTGTTCTGTGTGTGTGCATTAGCGGATGACGCTAATGGTTTCTGTGCGAACACCGTGATCAGTGATGATTTGCATGAAATACATTCCAGATGCAATGTCTTCGGTATCGATGAAAAATTCATAGATGCCCGGTTCTTGGCGCTGACCACCGATGAAATCAGTGTTCAATGTACCAGATGCATTGTATAGACGAATGCTTACATGCGATGTCTGCATAATTTCATAACGAACTCTCACTCTGTCAGTTGCCGGATTTGGAGTAACATTAACTGTCATACCACCTTTCACTGAACCTTCATCAACTGATGATGGATTCTGAGCTTTATAATCTGTATTTATTGGATCATAATTAGCCCATGGCAAATCCCATCTTTGCAAGCCCATTGCTCCTCGATATGTCACCTTCTCGAAATAGTCATCATCAATTGCAACAATGCCATTCTTTGTAAATGATGCTGTGCCGAGTAATGGCGAACCTGTCTTAGGTGCAGGATTGAATGTGATATCTTCTGCAAATGCATTTTCAAGCATAGCATTATTTGGTGTTGAGCGATCAAGCACATTTCCAAATTCTTGCTTTGCAATCCAAGTAGCATCAATACCTGCTGGAGGTGTACCACCTGCAAGATTGAGGCCCGTACCTTTTACGCCATACCAACTATTATTTCTGATTTGCAATGAATCAGCAAGTGCCGCATTCATGGTTGGAACCTGTGCTATTTCAATACCGCGAGGCCAACCAACAAATACTGAATTAAAAATTGATTGACGAGAATTTCTTCTGATTTGAGCTGCAGCACCGAATCGTGAATTTGGTGTAGTTGCCGTATCAGCCAATGGACCGATTGCAGTAATATTCGAGAATATTGATGATGACAAAGGAGCATTATATGTCGCAGTTGCATCATTATCAGCTTCAAAGGCTTGTGAAGTTGACTGATCAGCTCTATTCTTGAATCGCTGAACAACACCGAATTGGATGCGACCACTAAATCCATTGTCTGTATCAAAATCATCGTCGAGTGTTCCTGTTGCGATAAGGTATTTTCCGTCAACAGATCCACCGAACCATTCGAATGCATCATCATTGGAATAACTTACTTGAATGCGTTCAAACTTTGTTCCACGACCAACACCACCCAAAGTGATGCCATTCAATTCTTGATTTGGTTGAAGTGCGATGCCACCAAATTCAACGCGAACATATTGCAAAGAACCGCTATTGTCATTGTCATCTTGTCCACCATAATACCATTTCGTTTTGTCATTCGCATTTGCAACGCCACCTTCTTGAGCAGCTTCACCGCCTGGATTATTGATGCGTGCTTTTCCAAAGAGGAAGAGTCCGCCCCAGTCACCTGCGCGACGTTGACCCGGAGGTGCGGAGGATGTCATGACGATTGGCAATGTTGGTGTACCATTTGCAATGATTTTCGCACCACGATTGATGATGAGAGCCGAGTTATTACCGACTGAATCACCAAGGATGATTGTTCCTGGCTCAATTGTCAAGATTGCAGGTTCAACGACATGAACATAACCACGAAGACCATAAATCTTGGTATTTGATAGTTTCAGATTTGTTGAAATTGTGCCTGTCAATACTGAATCAACTTTTGAAGCGGATGGACGATCGATTGTGAATGGATTTTGTGTGACAGCAGTAACTGTTGTATCTGCAATCAATACCATTCTCAGATATCCTGTAGTTGTTGGAATTGCAGGTGCACGGAATCCACCGCGGAATTGACCGCGTCTGAAACTTCCTGATGTGCTATCCAAAACATTTGTTGCTCCGGCAAGATCTGACCATGGACCATTTGCTGATGTTCCAAATTGGAATTTATAGCGAGATCCGATTGGAGATGCAGTTGTATCCCAAGAAATGTCATAAGACCAACCTGCACGATAATTCTCTCCCGCCTTGCCGCCCGGACTCAAAATTGTAAGCGGAGCTTTTGGTGCTTGAGCTTTGTAGTTGGTATTCACTGGATCATAATTTGCCCATGGCAAGTCCCAACGTTGTGTACCAAATGCGCCTTTATATGAAACTTTCTCGAAGAATGGATCATCAATTGAAACTGGACCATTTTTAGTGAATGACGCTCCAGTCAATACTGGTGAACCAGTTTTTGGCAATGCATTGAATGTGGCATCTTCAGCAAATGGATTCTCGAGTGTTGCGCCATTTGCATTGTCTTTGTCAATTGTGTTTCCAAATTCAGGTTTGGTAATCCAATTAGCATCAAAACCTGTCGGTGCAGTTCCACCCGCAATGTTCATCCATGTGTTTTTGACACCGAACCACATATTGTTTCTGACTTGCATTGTATCAGCAAGTGCTGCATTCATCGTTGGAACTTGAGCGATTTCAATACCTCTAGGCCATCCCATGAAAACAGAATTGAAAATTGACTGACGAGAATTTCTTCTGATCTGAACTGCTGCACCAAATCTTGAATTAGGAGTTCCTGTGACATCAGACAAAGGTCCGATTGCTGTGACATTTGAGAATATTGCACTTGTATTAGGACTATTGTAGGTTGCAGTTGCATCATTATCAGATTCAAATGCTTGTGAAGTTGATTGATCTGCTCTTGCTTTGAATCTTTGTGATACTGCAAATTGTACTTTTCCACTAAAACCATTATCGGTATCAAAATCATCATCCAAAGAATTCACGACAATCAATTTCTTTGCATTGACGCTGCCACCGAACCATTCGATTCCATCATCATTGGCATAAGAAACTTGTACATTTTCAATTGTTGTACCATTACCAACACCTCCGAGAGTCAAGCCATTCAATTCTTGATTCGGTTGAAGAGCAATTCCACCAAACTCTACGCGTACATATCGTAGAACACCACTATTGTCATCATCAAATGCTCCACCATAATACCATTTACTTTTATCATTAGGATCTGCAACGCCACCCTCTTGCGCAGCTTCGAATCCTGGATTATTAATTTTAGCACGTCCAAATATCAGCAAACCACCCCAGTCGCCTGAACGACGTTGTCCTGCAGGTGCAGATGATGTAAATACGATGGGCAAAGTTGGAGTACCATTAGCAATAATCTTCGCACCACGATTGATGATAAGCGCTGAATTTTTACCAACTGTATCACCAACAATTACAGTACCGGCTTGAATTGTCAATGTTGCTGGAGAAACAACATGCACAAAACCACGAAGACCATAAATCTTGGTATTTGATAGAAATACATTTGATGTGATGGTGCCTGTCAATACAGAATCAACTGTTGTAGGCGAAGGTCTTTCGATAGTTATTGGATTAGTTGAAACACCTGCAAGATTTGTGTCTGCAAGATTTATCATTCTCAAGTACAAACTTGTGGTTTCAATTGATGGAGCTCTAAATCCGCCTAGGAATTGACCACGACGTATTGTTGAGCTTACATTGCTATCCTTAACGCTTGTTGCTCCTGCAAGATCTGTCCATGGACCGGTTTTGCTTGTACCATATTGAAATTTATAGGTAGCACCGAGTGTAGTTGTTGTGGTATCCCAGCGCAAGTCATAGGAAATACCTGCACGATATGTTTCACCTGTAGTTGAACCAGGTGATGTTATTACCGGCTTTGGTGGCTCTTGTGCTTTATATGTTGTATTGATTGGATCATAATTAGCCCAAGGCAAATCCCAGCGCTGAGAATTCATAGCACCACGATATTCTACTTTTGAGAAGAATGCATCATCAATTGCAACAATTCCGGATTTGGTAAAAGAAGCACCGGTTAACAATGGCGATCCTGCTTTCAATGCCGGATTGAAATTGGCATCTTCGCTGAATGCATTTTCTATCATTGCAGCATTGATATTCCCTCTTTCAACTTGATTAGCATAAGCAGGTTTACTAATCCAATTGGCATCCATGCCGGCCGGAGCTGTACCACCTGCCAAATTCATCCATGTGCCTTTAACTCCATACCATGCTGTGTTTCGTACATGCACTGAATCATTATTTGCTGCGACCATTGTTGGAGTTTGAGCAATCTCAATTCCTCTAGGCCAGCCAATGAAAACTGAATTATAAATTGCTTGACGAGAATTTCTACGGATTTGAGCACCGGCTCCAAAACGAGAATTTGGAGTGATTGATGTATCATTTACTGGACCAATCGCAGTGATATTTGAGAAGATAGAGGATGACAATGGAGCATTATATGTTGCTGTCGCATCATTGTCTGCTTCAAATGCTTGTGAAGTAGAAACATCTGCTCTTGCTTTGAATCGTTGTACAACACCGAATTGAACACGACCACTGAAACCATTGTCTGTATCGAAGTCATCATCCAATGCTGCAGTTGAAATCAAATACTTTGCATCAACAGATCCACCGAACCATTCATATGCATCATCATTTGCATAACTAACTTGGATATTTTCAAATTTTGTGCCTCTTCCAACACCACCCAAAGTAATACCATTCAATTCTTGATTTGGTTGAAGTGCTATGCCACCAAATTCAACGCGAACATATTGCAATGATCCACTATTGTCATTGTCATCTGTTCCACCATAATACCATTTGGTTTTATCGTTAGGATCTGCAACGCCACCTTCTTGTGCAGCTTCACCACCGGGATTATTGATTCTTGCTTTTCCATAAATAAGCAATCCGCCCCAGTCACCAGGACGACGTTGACCCGGAGGAGCTGATGAAGTGAAGACGATTGGCAATGCAGGTGTACCATTTGCAATAAGTTTTGCACCACGATTAATGATGAGTGCAGAATTCTTTCCAACTGTATCACCAACAACGATTGTCCCTGGCTGAACAGTAAGTACAGCCGGTTCAACTACATGTACAAATCCTCTCAATCCATAAATTTTTCTGTTTGACAATGTAACATTGCCAGTGATGGTACCGGAAAGAACTGAATCAACTCTTGTTGGCAATGGTCTTTGTATAATGATTGGAAATGCTGTGACACCTGCCATGTTCGTATCAGCCAATTCAACCATTCTGATAAATCCTGTTGCAGTTTCGATACTTGGCGCACGGAAACCACCAACATATTGGCCGCGTCGGATTGTGCTACTTACATTACTGTCTTTTACACTTGTTGCACCAGCAAGATCAATCCATGGACCTGTTCTTGCTTGTGAAAATTGAAACTTATATACTGCACCAAGCTTGGTTGTGGTTGTATCCCATCGAATGTCATAGGAAGTACCGGCACGATATGTTTCACCTGCAGCACCACCCGGAGTGATGATTTTTGGTCCGTTTGCAAAAGCAAAAACTGATGTTATGCTTGTCAATAACAAGTACATCAATGATTTCATGATTTTCCTCAATAGAATATGGAGAAGAATAAGTTGTAATTCATGATTCATCAGTTATTGCATAATCAATATCTTATAACCAACGATATGCAACACTGAGTGAAATAGTTGTTCCAAACACATTTGATTGAACAATGCGATCGCCTTGTTTCCAGTACAAAGTTTGATTAAGAAGATCGCGTACTACGAACTTCACATCAAACATTGATGAAATTGTTTGTGAAATAGAAAGGTCAACGAGATCTCTTGGTTCTTCATACCAATGGGGAGATTTATCGCTACCTTCCAATCCGGGGAAACGACCCAATTGTGCGACAGACACGATGCGTCTTCCGGCTCTGTTATAAGCAAGATTCACTGATGTTCCGGTTTCGGGATTCATATAGTATAATGAGGCATTGACTGAATACGGAGATTGACCCCACATTGGACGGGTTTCCAGTGAATTCCCTTGGCTAATTGTGATCTCTGAATTGATGAGCGTCACATTTGTACCAAACATGAAATTAGAGAACATCGAGCCAAGGAATCCTAAACCTTTTCTGAATTCGAATTCAACACCATAATTGTTTGCATACCCATCTTTGATGATATTGCCAAGTGAATCACGAACCGCTCCACCATTCTCCCATGTTCTGTCTGGCTTGCCACCTGTTTCGCCACTCAATGTTTCTTCAATAGGATTTCTGAAATTCTTGTAAAATCCGCTCACTGAAAATACTTCGCCGGGACCCATGAATGTTTCAAATCGTAGATCATAATTCTCTACTTGACTGCGATTGAGTTTTGTATTTCCACGAACATTGATCAAATCATTGAAATTGTAAAATTCAAATGGTGCAAGTTCACGGAATGTAGGGCGAGTAAGTGTTTGTGATGCTGATGCTCTGATATTCGTTGTCTCATTCATTTTGTAAATGAGATTGAGTGCAGGAAGAAAATCGAATGTGTGATAATCAACAGTTGCGATTTGTCCATTTGAGAAAAATCCATTCAAGTTGATGGTATTGTCTTCAATGCGCAAACCAGTAATTACGCGGAATTGCTCGGATCCAATTTCGAATGGACTATCAATCATTGCATAGCCAGCATAGAGACTTTCTGTTCCTGAATATCCATCACTTGGCTTTGAGTCTTCACGCATGTATAATGTATCGCCACGCTTGTCAAAATTTGCCGCCGAAAACAATTTATCTGGTGAAGCTGCAAAAAAGTCCGTACCCAAAAGTCCATTTGCATCATTAGATGCAAGCGTGAATGATCTTGCACTAAATCCACGATCACGAATTTCCATCAATGCACCGGTTTTGACTTTAAGTTCTGCGGTGATTGGTATGGTAAGATTGAATGAACCACCATTGACTTCATCGGTAAGATTTGAGAAAAATCTACCAGCGAGCGTGCCATCACCAAGTGGTTGAACATCTGCTATGAATGGTGCATCAGGTGAAGTTGATTGACGTGAATATCGAAGTCTTCTAAAATCAGGCTCATCTCTTTCTGATTGTGAATATCCATATCTCCAATCAAGCAGCATATTATTGATTGGCAATGTATGCTCACCACTCACTTGGGTGGAGAATAATTCTTTTTGCACGAATTGCGCACTGAATTGTCTGAAATCAATTCCTTGTGTTGAATCTGCACCTTGTAAAAACAAGGTTTCATCATCAATAGAACGATTGTACATATTCTTGAAGCTGATGGAATTTGTTGTTCCAATCTTGTAAGACACATTCATCAAAGCGCCAATTCCGGCAGATCTATTGGAAACAGATCCGCTACTCTTGCGCTCATAGGAACCATCACCCAATAATGTATTTCTATCGGTTGCAGATTTTATCGCATAAGAATTTCCATGCGAGAGAGATGCAATCACACCGAGTTCATTGCCGGCTACTTCAAAGATGTCTGTATAAGCAAGATTGACGCTTGTATTAGGGCTTGCAGAACTTGAATCTTTCTGCCATGAATTTGATTTCAAGTCACGAGCAAATTGCTGCAATCTGTCCTGAGATTCTTCTTTCCCTGCATATGCCTCTCTTACCAGTCTGTCTGTTTCTGCTCTATTTGCAGGTGCACTTGATGGAAGAGATCTCAAACCATCATCAAAGCCAAGCCAATCCGATGAACTTCCTGGAGTGCTAAGAAATGCATTGTCACGAAGAGTTGTATTCGTATTGAATGCACTTGAGATTGATGCCTTCAATGAAAATCCGTCAGGAAAGTCAACTGTATTCAATTGCACCAAACCACCCACGAAGTTTCCGGGAAGATCTGGTGTGAAGGATTTTGCAACATTTGCACTTTGCAAAAATTCAGATGGGAACATATCGAAAGCAAAGGAACGCTTGTCTGGCTCGGTTGTTGCCAGACCTGCTCCATTGAGTGTTGTATTGTTATAGCGATCACTAACACCGCGCACATATACGAACTTGTCGCCAACAAGTGTAACTCCGGAAACTCGCTTTAGGGCTTGTCCGGCATCACCATCAGGTGTCTTGGAAATTTCTTCTTTTGAAATACCATCACTCACTTGCGCGGCATTTTTCCTTTGAGCAAGAATCGTGGATTGCGCGTCATTTGAGCGACGTGCTTCAATCACGACATCTTCCGTCTTTTTCGATTCAGGTGATAATGTGGCATTGATGGTTGTGGTTTGACCTGCAGTTACGATCACCGATCCCACTGTTTTGGAAGAAAAACCAACAGATGTAAAGATGATTGAATATGTGCCCGGAGCAACCGCTTTGATGGTATACTTCCCCTTCACATCAGAAAAAGCACCTTTTTTGGTGTCTTTGAGGCGTACGGTGACGCTTCTCATTGGTTCGCCGGTTTCGGCATCTTTAACTGTCCCGGAGATGATACCATCTTGGGCCATTGCTGAAGATTGCATGCCACCACATAGAAGTAGGAGAGCGACAATCAAGGTTTTGATACGATTTTGCATTATGATGTTTCGAAAATTGTACAACACACACGAGAACAATGCAAAATTACCGGCATGATATAACCTGTATGTTAAGTCCATGTTAAGAGTTGGTAATGTAGAGGCACTTTTCCCTAACTTTGTGGAAATAATTGGAGGAATTATGTCTTTTGAACTGTTGCAAACTCTCTGTAAAACCCCTGGAATACCTGGGCGTGAGCATCATTTTCGTGATTATGTGACATCCATTCTTGCCCCACAATCAGATGAACCATTGAGAACCGATCCAATGGGTAATCTTTTTGCGGTGAAAAAAGGAAATGGCAGCGCACCAAGATCCATCATGCTGGCAGCACACATGGATGAAATTGGCTTCATTGTGAGATTCATCAATAAGGATGGGTTTTTATATGTTCAACCATTGGGCGGATTCGATCCAAGAGTACTTATCGCTCATCGTGTGACCGTTCACACAAAGTCCGGACCATTGAATGGTGTCTTTGGTTTCAAGCCCACACATTTCACCACTCCGGAAGAACGCAATAAAGTGGTGCCTCTCTCTGATTTATTTATTGACATTGGTTTGCCGGAAGACAAAGTGAAGGAGCTAGTGAAAATCGGCGATCCAGTAACCATGAAATGTGATTTGATGGAAATGGGTAATCTGTATTCCGGCAAAACTCTCGATGATAGAGTTGGCGTCTATGTCATGCTCGAAGCATTCAGAAGATTCAAACAAAGTCAAGATCACATCCATGCTGTTGCAACAGTGCAAGAGGAAATAGGTGTTCGGGGAGCAAGAACTGCATCATTTGGATTGCAACCTGATATTGGAATTGCTCTTGACATTACAATAGCTGCTGATATTCCCGGAGTTGATGAGCGGGATCATTGCGTCAAAGTAGGAAAAGGCGTTGGCATTAAAGTGATGGATAGTTTATCTGTGTCGCATTATGGATTATATCAATTTTTCTGCGACCTTGCAGAACGATTCGAAATTCCTCATCAATATGAGGTATTACCGAGTGGTGGTACAGATGCTGGTGCTATGCAGGTTTCAAGAGATGGAATTCCGGTGATTACATTGTCAATACCATGTCGATATACGCATACCGTTGCAGAAGCAGTTCACAAAGATGATATCGAAGCAACAATCAGATTGCTTATAGCATTCCTTGAACATTCACATGAATTTCAATTCTAACAAACAAAAAAGGCTTCCAAATTGGAAGCCTTTACTGTTGATTCTTCATCAATCAAAAGTCCACTCTTATCACACCCGTTGTTGCATTGAATGTAACAGGAAATTCTCTGAGTGTTTGGGATGGTCCACTCTCCATCACATTACCAAAATTGTTTTCAGCAACTGAATACTTTGCTTTCATAGGACATGTTTCGCAAATTATTCCTTTGTCTTTGGGGTCTCCCAATGCAGGTGCCGGTGATTTCTTCTCACAGTTCTTAGGACAAGCAACGGAAATACAGCGATATGTACTTTCCTCTGTTCTGATTATGATGATGGGATCACCATTGTTGTTTGATCCATAGGTTCTTCTCACAAATCCATCGATATTCCCCAAGGAGGGTTCATCGGACAACTTTAACTCAATTGAATCATCACTTGGTGTTGTCGAATCTGAGCAACTTGACAATGATAGATTCATAAAAAGTCCTGCTGAAGCCAATGGAGCAATACCCAATGCTTTCAAAACAATTCTTCTTTGTGCATCGGTAAGCGGTTTTTGATTTTTCATGAATATACCCAGAAATAAGTAAACAATCAGTTGAAAACTATCTAGAAATCCTTAATTATCAAAATAATATTTGATTATCATTCACATTATAATGATAAATAGGATAGTTCAGATCAATTGGAGGTAGAATGTACGCATGGACCCCCTTCCTTTGATGTCAATTTTTCCTCTGTCTTGAATAGAAATTCTGCCAAATGTCAATAAGTGGGATTCCGGCACTTCTTCATCTTGAGAGACATTGCACAGCGTTCTTACAAAGTCCTCACTTACATGTACCTCATTTCTTTGACCTTGAGACTCCATTCTTGAGGCTGTATTGACTGAATCTCCCCAAAGATCATAGGTATATTTATGTCCACCAATAACGCCTGCAATGACAGGTCCGCAGTGTAAACCAACTCTAATTTTAATGATGTCTTGTCCTGGAAATCTATGATTCTTCGAAGCATTCATTATACGAAATGCAAACTCAGTCATTCTGATTGCATGATCTTCCCTTGCGGTTGGAATTCCGCAAGCGCCCATATATGCATCACCAAGTGTTTTAATCTTTTCAATCCCTAATTCCAAGGCAAGAGAATCAAATTCTGTGAAAAGTTCATTCAATGTTCCCACGACTTCAGCCGGCTTTAATCGCAATGCCGTTTCTGTAAATGAAACAATGTCTGCAAAAATGATACTTACATTGTCATGCTGCTCTGCTATCATTGTTTCACCGGAAACAATTCTATTGGCTATTTCGATGGGAAGTATATCATGTAATATTCGCTCTTTTTCTTCAAAGCGAATCATTGTTTCTTTATTCTCGCGCTCAATTTGTTCAATCTTTCGAATGAGTTCAATTTCAATGGCTTGCTTTTTTGCTTGTTCATTCATCACTTCTTTTTCTAAACCATGATAAAGTTTGAAATGATGAAATGCCTCTTGCACTCTGTCAAGTGACTCATAAAGATTGGATAGCGAAAAATGTGATCGGTATTCTTCGCGTTTTTGACCCAATGTCTTATGTACAGACAATGCTTCTTTCAACAAGTCTTCTGATTGATTGCTATCGTATAATTCAAAATCAGGATTTCCGTACAGATCGCCCAATGCAGATTTCCAACCGGCTTCTTCCGCTTTGATTCCGAGTTCATTTGAAATTGTAATTGCTTCAATGAAATGACGATGTGCATTGTCATAATCTTTTATGGTTACATAAAGCAAACCAAGATTTCCGAATGCGGAAGCCAATTCTGATTTGATGCCAATATTTCTTGCCAAATTCATCTGTTGCGTGAAGTGGTGAAGCGCATTTGGAATATCACCCAAAGCTCTGTAAATCTCACCCATGTTTTTTGAGATATACATTTCTTGATCAGGGTTGTGATATTCTTTAAGCAATACAAGGGCTTGCTGATTATATTTGAGTGCTTGATCCAAATCCCCTAAGTCTTTGTTGATTGTTCCAATATTTCCCAATTGTCTAATCACACCTAGTATATTTTCTTGATCTTCCTCTATTTTCAGTGCTTTTTGATAGCACTCCAATGCTTTTTGAAAATCCGATACCGATCCATACACAACACCCATATTGCCATAATACTTCGCATGATTCTTGGTAATACCTAATTGTTCATCAAGATTCATTGCTTTAGTATAAAATTCAAGTGCTTTTGTATATTTCCCAAGATTGCTATACACAACTCCCATATTACCCAGCAAACTTGCAATAGCAGTTACATTGCCTAATGCTTCTTCTCTTTTCAATGCGGATTTGTAATGTATAAGCGCCTGTTCATATTCTGATATGCTTACATAAGTCATCCCTAGATTTGTTTCGCAGCTAGCAATTTTTATTTCATCACCAAGCTGCAAAGCCAGTTCAAGACCCTGCTTATAACAATCGAGTGCCTCCTGATAATTTGCCATATAATAGTGAAGTACGCCAAGATTCATAAGATACTTGGTCATGCCCAAGGTATTCGCATCCTTGATACATAGTTCAAGTGCAAGTTTGATGTACTCACTGGCCTTTTCAAACATCCCAATTTGCATGTGAAGGATGCCGGCATTACCATAAATCTGCGAACAAGTTTCTGAGCTCCAATGTGCACCATGCTCATTCATCAATACCATTGCAATATTTGAAGAAATCTGCCCTTTATTTTTATTTCCTCTTCGCCAATATGATTGCGACAACATGAGATGCGCGAATGCAATAAACTCTTGATTGTATGACTCATTGGATTCTAAGATTTCCAAACAATCATGTTCCAACTGTTCAAAATGCCCCATGTCAAGCAATGATTGCAATGCTTTGATTTTTGTGAATGCAGTATGTGACTTTGTATTGGGCATTTAGAATGTAATCGTTATGGTTCCTGCAGGTTGATCATAGGTCACAACAAATGTTTGAGCAGCGGGACTTGACTGACCTCCAATATTCTGTGCAAAATTCCCTTCGCTCAATCCAAATTCAGCACCGTGATTTGGGCATATTGCCTTACTTCCGGATGGATTTCCAATGGAACCTCCTTCATGTGGACAATAACTCGACATTGCTCTAAATTTGTCTTGTGCTGTTCGAACCACTATGACAGGTCTATTGGAATTCATATTCGCACCAAATGCTCGACGAATGGCCCCTCCAATCTTTTGTAATTCTGTTTCATTTGCCAAAACCAAAGTCACCTTTTCACCCGTCAATGGACTCGTCGCTGAATCATCCGAACAACCGGATGTACACATACTCATCATGACTGCACCGGATACAATTGGCAATGCGCTCATGGTACGCATGAATTGTCTGCGATTAATGATTGATTCTTGATTCTCTTTCATACATTTCCTCTTGTATTATTGCTTTATGATTGCTTGCGAATGAATCAATATTCCTGATTCATCATGCAAAGACATGATATACATGCCTGCAGCAAGATCCTTCAAAGAATATTCTTGACTTGATTGTGCAATATGCATTTCTTGAATCTGAACGCCATTGATTGTGGACAAGATCAATTTTGCTTTTCTTGGAACATTGCTGCCAAAATCAATCATGACTTTATCTTGTATTGGATTTGGCTTGATTGTAAATGAATCAACGAGTGTTTCATCTTTTACTGTCAAAGCTACAGAGCAATCCGCTCCTGCTGCAATTCCTTCATTGGGTTTTTCATTATATTGATATTCGAGCAAAGTACAACCTTTGTCTGCAGAAACAGAAATGCGCATCCAACCATAATGAAATGCATCGCGTACTTGGATGCGGAATCCTACATATCCTGTTTTTCCATCCAAAACCGCATGATCCGGACCATGCAATACAATCGGAGCGCCACCCTGATTCCAGATTGAACCAGTTCCTATGACAGTCCCCGGTTCGAGAAATACTGCATTGGAACTATTGATGGATTCTGTAACAAAACCTCTACCATAGTTTTCAATTGCATAGACATCTTTGTTCTTCCACATTCCAAAAAATCGTGGATATGGTCCTTGCAATTCAAATACATTCCAAGTTGTATCATTACTTGCACGAACATAAGTGTCCACACAAGTTTTTTTCCACGGATCTCTAAATTCAAAGTGAAATTTCTTTGAAAGATTGAGTATCGCTTTATTAGTTCCTTCTGAAAAAGCTTCATCAAACAATGTGAATGTCACTGATGTTTTGGTGTCATTTGAACTATGACGTATTGCCTTCCCACTGAAATTGATTGTTGCCATACTTCCATCATCAGAAACCATGATTTGTTCTTTCAATCCTTCAGGTAGTTCAATCGGTGAATAATGTTCACCCGAAATCAATGATTTTCCTTTCATTGCAAAGCGGGCGCCATTGCTTGCATACATGATGATGGTTCCATTCGCCAAGCTGCCATCATTGAAGAGTGATTCCTGCAAATGCTCTGTTGAATAAGAAATATATGGTGAATTAGTGCATGTATCTGTATTTGAAGGTGAAAGCAATCCTGTTGCAACAAGATTATAGGGAGTCCACAGAGTGCTTCTTGCAGGATGCTTCATTGCCTCATCCATTCTCGCGACTTGATCAATGGTGAAATTCTTATAACATGTTGTATTGTAATCCATGTAATTCTCACCATTGATGATACCATTGCAACGGGTTGCATCACAACCAGCAGCGGCAATATCAGTTGGTGGTGTGTCATCGCATAAGTCACCAGGCCCGGTGCAAGAATTACCTTCAAATGTATGTCGCAAGTCGAGATAATGTCCAACTTCATGCGTAAATGTTTGATTGAATTCCAAATAATTATAGGAAGAACCACCTTTGCCGAGATAGACATAATTATACACCATTCGTGCAATGTCATTGTCACTCATGAATGTTGAAGGATACCAACATACGCCGGAATTGTTGAATGTATTATTGGCATATAAATCATGTTGAACATAGACATTCAAATACTTGTAATTATCCCAAGCATAAGTCCTAATCTGATTTTCCCACTGAGGTCCAAAATTTCCAAAACCTCCTTGGCGATCTGTATAATACACCACTCCATTTGTGCTTTGTCCGAAAGGATCACGCTTAGCCATTGCAAAACGAATATTTGTATAAGACTTCGCATTGGCAAAAACCGGATTCACTGACGCATAATCAGCATCACTGCCGGCGAATGTTCTGTTTAAATCTTCAATCGCAAATTCCAATTGCGAAAGTGGAACTCCATCCGCACCTTTGGGATGAAACACATGAAAGACCACCGGAATGATTTTTCTGCAAGTGGTATCGGGCATCTCCATCGCGACTAAGGATCGCTCTGCTGATTTGCTAGCTCTAATCTTTGGTATAGGTCGATAAGATGGATCATGCTCCAATTGATGATGCAAGGCTTCAATTTCTTTGGTCAAGCCATGATCTTGTGATTGTAGTCCATCCGGGATAGGTTCTTTTGGTAGATTCTGGCCAATAAGAACTGCGCAGCTCAAAAAGAAGGCGAATATGGTATATAATATATTCATGAACATTTCTCAAAATTTGTCACTTCGAATGACCACAATTTAGAGAAATAGATTGGAACCGAAAACCAAAAACATGGGTTACAATGCCATGATTCTATCCCCTTTATCCCTTTTGTCGCAAGATGGCGAAGCATTGTATTATTCGCAACAATCAGCTTTTGTTGATCAACATTGGCTACAAACATTGAGCACCTCTCTAAACTGGACAAATGACACGGTGATCATGTTTGGAAAACTCCGCGAATTACATCGAAAAAGCGCTTGGTATGGCGATCCAAAAGCCATGTATTCCTATGGTGGAATCAAAAGAACGCCAATGCCATGGACACCCGAATTGTCATTCATCAAACAGCACTGCGAAACACTTGCCAAAACAACCTTCAATTCAGTGCTCTGCAATTTCTATCATGATGGCAATGATGGCATGGGCTGGCATGCAGACAATGAAAAGGAATTGGGACAAGACCCAATCATTGCTTCTGTGTCATTCGGTGCCGAAAGATCATTCGCATTTAAACATCGCTTGACAAAACAACGGGTTGATATTCAGCTGGAAAATGGCAGCATTTTGATCATGCGGGGGCAATGCCAACATGCATGGCTACATTCATTGCCCAAAACCACTAAAGTGAAAGAACCCCGAATCAATCTGACTTTCAGAAATATTCTGATGTGAACAATATGAATACTCTGAAATGAGCAGAATTGCATAGTTTGCAAAACACTCAAAACACTCCCAAATTTCACTATCATGCAAGATAAAACAACAGTCATCGCAATCATGGGATTTCAGGAATCACCGCCTGATAGTTCCTATCCATTGTTTTTGTCAGGCGTAAGCGCCGGTTTTCCATCACCTGCCGAAGATTATATCGACAAGCGACTTTCTCTTGATGAATATCTGATTCAAAACAAAACCGCAACATTCTTTGTGCAAGTAAGTGGCACTTCAATGGTGAATGCAGGTATTTATGATGGATCTCTTGTTGTTGTGGATCGTTCATTGAAAGCGCAATCCGGTGATATTGTTGTAGCAATTGTCAACAATGAATTTCTCATCAAAAGAATTGAAATGCGCGGAAGCGAATGTTTTCTTCATGCTGAAAATGAGCGCTATGAAACCGTTCAACTCAATGAAAATTCGGGTGATTGCATTTGGGGCATCGTAACATCCTGCATTCAAAAGTTCAGATGAATCATGGCACTTGCACTTGTTGATGGAAATAATTTTTATGTAAGCTGCGAAAGAGTCTTCCAACCGGCATTAAGGGGCGTGCCCGTCATTGTTCTATCAAATAATGATGGTTGCGCAGTTGCAAGATCTGATGAAGCAAAAGCGCTTGGCATCAAAATGGGTGATCCACTCTTCAAGATCATGGATATCGTCGAAGCCCATGATGTGCAAGTATTTTCATCGAATTATGAACTCTATGGAGATATGAGTCATCGCGTTGTGGAAACACTCTCCATGTTCACGCCGAATCTTGAAGTATATTCGATTGATGAATCATTCTTGGATCTAAAACACATTGCCTCAAAAGATCAGGATGCATTTTGTAGAGAAATGCGTAGAACAGTCATGCAATGGACGGGAATACCGGTTGGCATTGGTGTTGGACCAACAAGAACTTTGTCGAAAATCGCAAATCGCATCGCAAAAAAAAGAAAAGAATGTGAAGGCGTTTTTGTTTTGTCTGAAGATCCAAGCGAACATGATGCATGGCTCGAACAAATCCCCGTTGAAGATGTATGGGGTGTCGGCTATCGCACGGCACCACGATTCAAGGGTGCCGGAATCATGAATGCTAAAGATTTGAAATATGCTCCACAAGAATGGATCAAACAAGAATTCACGATTGTCGGCTTGCGAATGGTCCATGAACTCAATGGCATTCCATGCATCAGCATCGATGATTTACCACAACAAAAAACAATTGTATGCTCGAGAAGTTTTGGTGATTATGTAACCGAATTACCTGAACTCACGGAAGCAATCGCAAGGCATGCCGAGAGTGCGGCTGTGAAACTGAGAGCTCAGGGTACAGTGTGTGGTGCAATCTCCATCTTTATTCGCACGAATTATTTCTCACCCAAATATCCACAATATTCAAATTCAACAACCGTGAAATGCGAAGTGCCAACGCAATATTCACCGGACTTGGTGAAAGCGGCAATACAAGGCGTTCAAAGAATTTACAAAGAAGGATATCACTATAAAAAATGCGGTGTGATGTTGCATGATATCTGCCCTCAAGAGAGCGTGCAACAATCATTGTTCACAGAACAAAACATAGTACGAAATTCAGCAGTGATGGAAGCGGTGGACAGTATAAATATACGTTTCGGTAGGAGAACGATTCGTAGTGGGGCAACAGGAGGACCAGGAGGAAAAATTCGCAGATGGAATATGAGGCGAGACAGAAAATCACCCGCATTTACAACACGCTGGGATGAATTGCCTCATCTGAATACAGATCTTCCGCCAAATAAAATCTGATTCATTTTTTGTGGTGGTTGATGTGATTCAATCCATGAACGCATCTCCTGCACTTTCACCTGATTGAGGCGAACCCAGCGCTCCGTCTCTGCGGTGGAATTCAATTGTGCTAGACTATGAGCATAAGCCTCACAATGACCCGAGGCATGCAAACCATGAAATGTTCCAGCATATAAATCCGACCACAAGGGATGACCTTTATCAATCAAAGCATCAAGAGAATGGAAAAAACTGCAAAGCAATGCAGGAAAAGATTGCATCGAAACATGTTCTTTTCTCAGATTATTCACGGTTAGGTAATAATCACCGAAAATTGAGTCACCGGAAAACATACCCACATGAAGCGAATCAGACTTTATATCAAATAATGATGAAATGCGATCCTGCAATATCGATGTGATTTCCTGTCCATTGTTCAGCTCGGGATCTAAATACAAAACATAAGAAAAACACAAAATGGATTTGATATTGTCTCCTCGAGCGGCAGCAACTTTCCCCAATAAGATATGACTGCTAATATGCCCCGGACGCATTTGCAAAGAACGATATAATGCCTCCTCAGACTTGGCTAAATTCCCAATATCATAATAAGCCAAGGCAAGATTATAATGCAATTGATGCAATCCTCTGAACTTGGCTAATCCGTCTAAGTAAACTTGAATTGCTTCTTGTAGTTTACCGGACATATTCAATGCCGAACCCAACATGAGAAATGCACCCTGCTGCTGCTTTCCATCCAATGAAATCACTTTTCTACTATACTCAGCAGCTTCATCATACCGCTTCATAGCCAAAAGCGTATAGGCAATTTCATAATGTACAATACCGGAAATACTATCAAGCTTCAATGCTTTGGAATAATATTCTAGTGCTTGATCATAATTCCCGACATCATGCTGAGCATTTCCTTTGCGAAGCAATTCCACCAGCTGCTTGCCTTCTCGGGCAAAAAGACCGGATATGGAAAATATAAATGTAAAAAGCAGGACAATCTTCATGAACTCATTATTCCATCGTGGTGCAATGGCAAGGAGCGCTTAAATCGAAAAAAGTTACATTGCTCCTTCTTTGTATGTGTAATGAGATGTGGAAAACCTTACATACGCAGCAAAAATTATCAGTGCAAACGAAGAATTCTTATTGCACCCCTAAACACGAAAAGAAATATAAGGCAGCCAATCACCAAGTCGGGTATCATGGATGAAAAAAGTATAGTTGAGATGCCGGCGAGAATCACCCCGGCATTCACAAGTATGTCTGTGGAAGTAAAAATCATGCTTGCCTGCATGTGAGGTTCATTGCTATGTTGCTTTTGCAGTATCTTCAAACTCAACATATTGCCAATCATGGCTATCACAGAAATCCCAATCATAAGGGTATAATCGGGTATTTCTGCTCCAAAGATGGTTCTACGGGCACATTCATACAATCCGTAGATGCCCAAACTCATTTGGATTATACCACTGAAGGTAGCAATCCGAGTTTTCAAATATCCGGATCCGGCAATCACGAGCAAAGACAATCCATAGACAAAAGCATCGGCGAGCATGTCCAAACTATCGGCAAAAAGCCCAATGGAACCCGCAAAAAAACCTGCTATTGACTCCAAGAAAAAACAACCTATATTGATCAGCATTACAGAGATCAAAGACGATCGCTGATTGCTTTGTTTCTCCAATATTCCATCAAACTCTTCAGTCTTCTGATGTTTCGCACCAAGGTTCAATTGGGTGATGGCATCCATGATGGAATCAATCTGTTCATCATGAACAATGCGAAGCATCCGACTTGGAAAATCAGCTTGAATTGAGTGTATGTTTTGAAAATTCTGCAATGCCATGCGTATCATCGCCTCTTCAGAGGGACAATCCATTGACAGAACATGTATTGTTGTTAATAGACTCATTGATGTTCAGATGTTGTTTTCCCTTAAAATAGCATGTTTTGATTTGACTTTCAATCTACGATGATTCACATCAATTCATAGATTCAAATTGCGTAATTTTACATATCAATTGTTTGCATGGCAGATGTCAGAAAAAGAACATACTACACAATCAAGATATCGCTTTCCAGCATTGGAAGCCATTTTGGATATCAGCATTGCTGCTGAATTTCTACGTCAGCAGGTGGATAAAGCATGCTCGCCATTGGGAATCAATGGTGGACAATATGCAATACTACGACTTCTCAAAAGAGCATATCCAGATGGGATGTCCAGAACGGAAATCGTTAAAAACCTCATTGAAAAAACCACCGATGTCACTAGACAAATTGATGGCCTGGAGCAAAAAGGTTTTGCCGAAAGAATACGAGTACAAGAAGATAGGCGACTTTCCCTTGCTCGCATTACGCAATCCGGGATGGAAATCATGGAAAAGGTTGACCCACTCTTCATGGCAATGCTAGCTGAAATCAGCAAAAGTATTTCAGAAGATGAATGCAAAGAGGTATCCACACTTTGCAAAAAAATATATACACCCAAAACTGATGAAACTGAATAGTTTCTTGTTTCTCCACATCTCCTAAACAATCATCATGAACAGAGGACCAATTTCTCAATTTCTTGAATCCAATTTTCTTCATTTCAATGCGGCAGCTCTGATTGATGCCGCCAAAGGATATGAACAACATTTGGCCGAAGGCGGCAAAATGATGATCACACTCGCCGGCGCCATGAGTACAGCTGAATTGGGTAAAACCCTCGCTGAAATGATTCGACAAGACAAAGTACAAATCATTTCTTGTACCGGGGCAAACCTCGAAGAAGATATTATGAACTTGGTCGCTCATTCACACTATAAACGCGTTCCACATTATCGCGATCTTTCTCCTCAAGATGAATGGGATCTTTTGGAGAATCATTTCAATCGTGTCACCGATACATGCATCCCGGAAGAAGAAGCTTTTCGTCGCTTACAGAAACATCTGCATCGCGTTTGGCACGAAGCCGACTCTCAAGGAAAACGATTCTTTCCTCATGAATTCATGTATCAAATGTTGCTCTCAGGTGAACTTGAGCAGTATTATGAAATTGATCCAAAAAATTCTTGGATGCTCGCCGCAGCTGAAAAAAATCTACCTATCATCGTTCCCGGCTGGGAAGATTCAACCATGGGAAATATCTTCGCTTCCTATTGCATAAAAGGTGAATTCCAAAGTACAACGATGAAATCAGGCATCGAATATATGATGTGGCTTTCAGATTGGTATGTAAAGAATTCAAGCGGGAAAGGGATTGGATTCTTTCAGATTGGTGGAGGTATTGCGGGTGATTTTCCAATTTGTGTGGTACCGATGTTATATCAAGACATGGAAATGGAAGATATTCCGTTCTGGAGTTATTTCTGTCAAATCTCCGATTCAACAACGAGCTATGGATCATATTCAGGTGCCGTGCCCAATGAAAAAATCACTTGGGGGAAATTAGGCATAGAAACTCCCAAATTCATCGTTGAATCAGATGCAACGATTGTTGCGCCATTGATTTTTGCCTGGCTTTTAAGAATGTAATCATACTCTGCAGCATGAAAAAAAGAGGATTGGCTCGGATCGTCATAGCATTGATCTGTGGTGGGGTAACCGCGTATTCACAACAGATGGGACAAGGTTTGGTGGATTCATTGAAGCAAGTTACCACACAATTGAATGATGCAAAAAAGATGCAAGGTTGGTCTTATTCCGGCATTACGAATATCACATTCAGTCAAGTGGGTCTGTTTAATTGGACTGCCGGAGGAAATAGTTCGATTTCCATCATCGGACTTGGAATGTATAAAGCAAATTATCTTAGAGATAATTTTACCTGGAACAATTATCTTGAACTGGGCTATGGCTTGACAAAAATTGGAGATTTGGAATTTCGTAAAAGTGATGATCGCATCATTTTTGTTTCGCAAGCAGGTATCGCCGCCGGGCAAACGATGAATCATAGTTTGCTTATTGATTTTCGGACGCAATTCACCGATGGTAGAAATTATGTTGCAAAATTTGATTCTACCCAAGGTGATTACCCGCTCACTTCCACTTTCCTGGCACCTGCTTTCTTGACGACAGCGCTCGGGATGGAATTAAAACCTTTGAAAGGTTTATCGATTCTGATTGCGCCACTCACCGGTAGAACAACCATTGTGGCAAATCAACTCCTTTCCGAACAGGGTGCTTTTAATGTTGTGAAAGGACATAGAGTGCAAGCTTTTCTCGGCTCGCTTATCAATGCTCAATACTCAAATGAGATAATGGAGAATGTGAATGTCAATTCACGTCTCAATGTATTTTCTCCTTTTTCTGCACCTGATTTGATGGTTGTCAGCATGGAAAATCTCATCACGATGAAGGTAAATAGTTTTATCAAAATCACATTGTCACTCGATGCATTTTACGATCATCGAATCATCATCAAAAGATCAGATGGAACGAGTGGTCCTTCAACACAGTTGAAGAACACCTTTGGCGTTGGTTTTGGATATACATTTTAACATGAATGATTCACCCAAACATATTGCTGACATTCTGAATGAGCTCATCAAAGAACATGGGTGGGAGCATAGCATCGCTGCACATAAGCTTCCTGAACTGTGGAATGATCTACTAGGTGATAAAGCACAGAGTATGTGCATCTTTCAAAGATTCGATGAAGGAAAACTCTACATTCATGTCACAAGCGCACCCTGGCGCAATGAACTTACCCTCCGCAAAATAGAACTCCTCCAAAAGCTCAATCAAAAAATTGGATATTCATTGGTGAAAGAGATCATCTTTCGGTGAAATTCAAATCAAACTCCAAAAAACGACATCACACAGCTCCATAGGAGCGACATTTCACACAGCTCCATAAGAACGACATCATAATAAAAAAAGCCGACCCCTATACAGAGGCCGGCTTTTGAGTAGTACTCTATCTTGAATTACTTGACGAAGAGCATCTTCTCTGTCAATGATGTACCGCTTGTTGTCAATGTGTAATAGTACACACCGTTTGCAAGACCGAATTCGGTTGGTACGAAATTGAGAGTATGGATACCTGCATCAAAACCTCTTGCAGCAAGTTGTGCAACTTCACGACCGAATACATCGGATACGCTAAGTGTAACGAATGCTGGCTTAGGTAATTCAAAGCGGATTGCTGTTGAATTTGCAAATGGGTTTGGCTCATTGTTATAGAGCTTCAAGCCTTCTGCAATGATTGATTCATCAACGCTTGTTGAAAGTTTAACTGCAACGGTCATCTCATCAGACTTGGAAGTACCGCAAAGGTTTGTCACTTCGCAATAGTACTTACCTGCATCTGCATTTGAAGCATTGAATTTTACAAATTCATTTGTAGTTGCACCTGGAATTTCAGTTCCATTGAAGAACCACTTATATGATGTTGCACCGTCTTCATTTGCATTGATTGTCAAGACAATCTTATCACCGGTTTTAGCATCAACAACTGGCTTAGCAACAACAATCGTTGGTTTTGTTGAGAATGCAACAGTTGCTGTTGATGAAACTGTACCACATGCACCTGTTGCTTCTACAGTATAATCACCTGCGTCAGCTGAAGTCATGCTAGCAATTTCATAGGTAGCTGAAGTTGCACCTGCGATGTTCTGACCATCTTTTTTCCATTGATATGTCATATTTCCACCGCCTACTGCCGTTACTGACATTGTTGCTTTTGTACCATCACAAACTTTTGTATTTGAAAGACCGCCTGTGATTTGTGTAGCAGCATACAAGCTGAGTTCAACATTTGCAGAAGCTGAAATGTTAACAGCGGAAGCTGCTGTTGCTACTGCTTTATACATGCCAGCATCAGAAGCATCTGCATTCTTGATTGTCAAACTATTTGATTGTGAACCGCTATACTTTGCACCGTCAAACAATTGAACATCACCTTTGAACCAGCGATATTCGAGATTCAAGTTGGGTACTGAAGTACTTGCATTCACTTTCAATGTTGCTTCGCTTGATTGACACGCATCAACTTTAGCTGCAACTGCAGTTGCTGTTGCTGTACCAAGTGTAAGTGTAAATGTTTGTGATGTAGCTTCGCCGCAAGATCCAATAACTTTTACGCTGTAGTTTCCTGCATCACCTGCTACGACATTTTTAACAGTCAACACTGGTGATGTTGCTCCACCATAACGACCATTATCTGTTATAACAACGCCATTCTTTGACCACTCATAACGCACTGGAGAGATACCAAAGCTACCTGTTGCCTCTGCTGCAGCTACTTCAAACTTTGCTGTTGAACCAGCTGACACAACTTGACTGATAGGTTCTTTATCGATTTGTGTGCCTTTAGCAACATATACAATCGCATCTTGTGTAAATACAACTGTATCGGATGATGTTGCACCGCAAGTTGTACGAATGCGACATACATAACGCCCAGATGCTGAGAAGTCTACATTACGAACTGTGAGAACATAATTATTAACGCCTTCAACTGATGAAGCAAATGGGTATACAGTATTTGACTTCAACAATTCTCCATCTTTAAACCACTGATATGCAACTGATGTACCACGCTTTGTAGTGAAATTCAAAACAAAGTCGCTTCCTTTACAAATAACTTGTGAAATTGGTTGTCTACCGATCTCAACAGGTTGATTTACACCAATTTGACGTGAGTACATTGATTGTGTAAGATCAATACCATTCGATTCCTTCGCACCATCATTCAATGTAGCAACGCAAGTATATGTTCCTGCATCATATTCATCTGTATTGTTAATAGTCAAAGTTGAAGATGTAACACCACTAAACTTAGAACCATTTACAAGTTGACGTGCTGAAGTTGAAGCCCATTGATATGAAACAACAGTTGACGGAGCCAAGTATGGGTCAGTCAAAGGCAATGTATATTGATACGGCTTCATTGATGAGAGAACCGGACCGGATGCTACGATTGAAGTTGTGTTAACGCATGTGCTGTCAATAGCTGGACCAGAAAATGCAATAACAGGAACCAATTCATGAGCACCCATCATTGGTGGATTACGACGCAATGTTCCGTCGATGTCTTCATTTGTGTTTCCACCATTGATATTGTTGATGGATTGTGTACCACGCAAGAATCTATTGATGTCCGCGATATACATATCATTTGGTGCTGGCAAGAATGTTGGCGCACTATAACGTGATGACAAGTAAGAGTTATAGTCTCTTCCAGTGCCAGAATACCAATAATATGGGGCTGATCTGGAAGACAAATAGAAACCTACATTCGAACCTGTAAATCCACTTGTATTGCTACATGTTGAATTTCTGATATTGTTGAAGTCTGATTCTGCTGGAACGCCACCTGAAGTAATCGAGTAAGCATAACCAGTGTTTGTGTTATTGATGATATTGTTATACACCCTTGTACCTACTGTACTTGGGTTCACCAAATTCAATGCTGCACCAAGTGTTGTGATTGGAGCATTCGCCAACAAAGTGTTGAAGTAGATATTTGTATTAGTGAAATTCTGTGCAGTCAATGCAAAGGTTGTATTCGCTATACCATTACCAACTTTAACCATGTTATTGAAGATTTCAGCCGGTGAGCTAGGATTCGAATTTGATGCAAAACGAATTCCTGTTCCGGTTCTATTGAAAGAAATCTTGTTACCGATGAATTTACCACCGTCTTTGTTCAACTCTATATCCAATGCTGTAACAGGTATTGGATTAACTGACATTGTAGTCATAGTATTTTTACTTACTTCAGGCAATTGAAGATTGCGCATAAATATGCCGCGGGTGTAAAAATCTTTCATGACATTGTTTTTGATATTGGTATTGGTGGAAGCAATTGAACCAGAACCACCATCCAACCACATATGTACATCACCAAAATTGAATGCATTTGATGTGAAAATCAATTTATCTGTGACATGACTAGCATCTGTCATGAACAGATAATTGTCAGGACCGGACAATGTTGAGTTAACACCATTAAATGTACAATTTTTGAATTCGAGGTCACGAGTAAAGTTGGTTGTGCCTACATTAGTCAACCAGAAGAAACGGCCAACAGTTGCAGCACCATCTGTTTGGAAAGTAATACCATCAAAAGTGGTATATACATTACCAACAACTTTAAACATATAGTTTGTGGGACCAGCAGGGTTATTCGGTGATATGAAAACAGAATTACCCACTTGTGCAGGATCTTTTCTAAACAATACTCGCTTAGTTGGTGATGCACCTGGAATACCTTGTACCTGGGCAGTTACTTGACCAAGTTGTCCTTGTGTATTAGCATAAGAACCAGGGCGCACATTGAATGTAACAGGGCCAAGAATACCACCATATGTAAGAGCAATTCCAACAGATGTAGGATTATTAAACCAATTTGTCGCAGTTGGAGTACCACCAACCCAATATTCTCCTCCGCTTAAAGCCGGTCCAACAAAAGCATCCAATGTATTATTATTTGGATTATTGTCGCCATCTGCAAATTGCCCTTTCACAGAAGCTGCAGAGATGGATACCTGAATGCGATATGGCTGAAGTGGATCTTGAATAGTCAAATCTGAAACCAAAGGAATGACAACAGATCCACCGCCTGCAATCGGAGTGCTATATGTTGCAGTAACCGGAGGAACAACATTGCTTCCATCAGAGACTCTTGTCACAGCAGCAGTGTATTGGCATTCTGTCATTCCAGAGTTGCCAAGATTTGCTAGTGTGAAACCAACATTGTATTGACCTGATGGAACAGGTGAAGAAACAGTCGAACCATCACCTGGATTTGTTACAGATACTGCAATTGGAGAAGGATCAGAAAGTGGTGGAAGAATTTCAATCATGTAGTCTTCCACTTCTCCGTAATAGCTGTAGCAAGGAGATTGTGAATTTCCTTCCGGAGGTCCAACTGCTTTGAAACGTGCTTTGTACATACCTGGTGCCAAGTTTGCAGCAGGTGTAATTGTAAAGGTACGTGAATTTGTTGTACCATTACATGGCAAGCCAGGAGGATTAAAAATCTCATTTCCATCGAAATTGAAATTTCTATTGAAATCAATCCAGATATTAAGTGGAATCTCAGCACTGTATGGCCAATCACCAAATGTTTTGGCAGTGACAGTGACGGTATTCGCCATTCCGGCAAACAATCTAAATGGAATTGATGTACCATAGTCAGTATAACCAGAACAGCCGGTAGTGTTGGTTACTGAACCAATGGTGATAGCCGTAAAACTTGCACCATAAGGTTGGTTACAAGCATATCCCCATTCAGTGTATTGGGGGTAACACCACTGAGCATTTGCAGTTTGCGAAGTTGAAAACAACCCCGCAATAAGCAATGCTATAGTGGATAAAGAGAGGCGCAAAACATTTCGCATATAAACCTCAAAAAGAAAAAATTTATGATGAATAACTACTAGTTCTAATGTGCTTCGAAGATCATACTGCTTACAAGCAGATTTACAGAACTCTATTTTACATATTATCAATTAGAAAGAGACAGCGATAAACACCAAAGTGGGGTTCACGCCAATGAGTACAAATATACACCCAGAAGTCAAAAAAAAAAGCAAAATATTATATGAAAGTCACAGTAATTGCACTTAAATAAACATTTTTGAAAAAAAACGCCATAAATGTAATGCGCTTTTGCACATTTTTATTCTTTTTTTCTACATTTTTCTGTCATTTTATAGTATTCCATATGTAATGACAGTTTAAATGCCCTCATTGTATCAATTGACAGTTGTTTTTCTTGTACTTCTTTCCATTTGTCTTTTACCAACAATTCTAAATTGACTTCTGCAATTGAATCGCATGCTTTACCTGATGATTCAGCTTCGGAATTCTTCATGCATGAGCACCATTCATTGGCAATTTTTTTTGTTCCGGTCGCAGAGGCGCATGATCCAAAGATTGCGCATACAGAAACCAATAATAAAATGTGAATTGTTTTCATGTTCATTACTTTTTGACAGTTTTTACAATGGTAGAGTGATTATAGAATGTAACTGAGATAGCATCTTTATCCATAATAACAAATCTAGACTGCTGTGAATAATATCCGAAGCCATTAAAAAATTCAATCAATTGTTTTTTGCCTGATTTGCTTTGAACAATTGCATGGGTTACCATTTCTTTATCATCCAATTGTATAAGGGTTGATGTTGAGGGTATGGTATAAGAAAATGTTCGTACAGAATCTTTGCATGAACCTACAATTACCATGAGCTCTTCTGTTTCTTTATTTGGAATGGCAATCATTGAGCGAGCTTCACCTGTAACAAAAAAACCGGTTTGAGTATTTTGTACTGCAGTAAAATTCCCTTTCCCATCTCCGGTAAGTACCTCGCCAATACCAGCATCAAATCTCCATGAGTCTCTATCCGGTCCATAAAAATTACCAGCATGGATAATATCAAGATTACCGTCTGCATTGATATCCATCAACTGTGTACCATAAATTGGTGCTGATTGAGAAATCACTGGCAACTTTTGAATTGTGAATGGTTTTTTTCCATTATTTATCAACACTATGCTAGCACCCATTTCGGCTTTCATATAATGTGCTTTCTTTAAAATGGAATCTCCACCAACAAGTTCTTCCAAACTTATTCTTGCAATATCCTCTATATTCAAATAGGTTTTGCGAAGAGTTGGAATCTGTGAAATCAAACTTCCAATGACTCTGGAAGGGAATCTCACCCCTTTTTCATAATAGCTTTGGAGATAATCAATACTACCATTGTCATCAAAGTCACGGCAGAACAACTCATATGGATAGGTAGAGGATGGTTCTTCATAACGTCGATTGATTCCAATATTCCCAATGACATAATCCATGTCGCCATCGGAATCAATATCTCCCGCATTAATGCTATTCCACATTCCTGTAGTTGTATCTATTCCATAAGCAGCAGATTTATCGAAAAACACGCCTTCGTTATTTTGAAGCAATAATATCTTCATCCATTCACCAACAACAATGAGATCTTTGTCTCCATCATTGTCAAAGTCCGACCACAATGCAGATTTTACCCGACCTGGTTGCATCAGAGGGTTGGCAAGAAAATTTGTCACATCGGTGAACATACCATTCGTATTGAGTAAGAGATAACTACGTGGCTCTTTTGAAAAATCACCGGGAATACTTCTTCCACCAACAAATAGATCGATGTCACCATCTTTGTCAATATCATTTCCGATGACGCAAGATTTTGCAATCGGCATATCAGGAAGATATCTTCTTGTGAAGGTGGCCTTACCATCATTGATGTATAATCTATCTTGCAATAAATTTGGTTGTTCAACTGCAAGTTCATTTCCACCACTTGCGATGTAGATATCCAAATCTCCATCCAATTCTGCATCAAACAATAATATACCTTGATCTTCAAAGAGTGAATCTGCTTTAAACACGTTCTGAATTTCAGCTTTTGAAAATGCACCTGCACTCATTTGAAGAAAGATCGAAGTTGGATACCCTTGTGGTCCGCCAATTACGATATCAGACAAGCCATTGCCATCTAAATCACCTGATGCTAATGCAGGACCATTAATGGATAATTGATTTGGTAATAATCGTTCAGTGTAAAAATCATCATAGTCATTTTCTTTGTGAAGAAATTTTACGGAGCCAGAATCTGAATTCGTAATCTCTGAAAAAATCGTAGGACTTTTTGCGTTCATGTTCTGAGCATCCACTGCATTTGATTGATTCAATGTCAAATGTTGATTGGATTTTACCTTCGTAAGTTTTTGCTGCTTCCCTCCCGGCCATGTCACGATGAGCTCATCAATCACTGTTGAGGAGCCAAGACCAAAATGTGCAATGGGCGCAACACCTGAAGCGAAGCCACGTGTAGCGGCCAATTCAACCAATTGTGTTTTGCCGCCAATATTGATTTGAATTCTTGCTCCCAGCCCTTGTGTGTTTTTTGTATTACCTATACAACTCACCTTCAGATAATTATTCTTTCCGGCATTCATCATTGTATTTTCATACAATACTGCGGTGGTGTCGATATTATTGAGGATCAAGTCTATATCACCATCATTGTCAAAATCTGCATATGAGGATGAGCAGGTATTATATGGCAAATCCATTCCCCATTCATTTGTCACTTTTGAAAATGTGAGATCTCCATTATTCTTGAAGAGATAATTTGGAACGCGTGTTCTCTTTACATCTCTGATGAGTCTACCAATGTCAAACTCTTCTGCAATCTCCCGCATGTCTCCTTTTGCTTTTGAAGACTCTGATAATTGTTTGTAGCCTTTATCGTGTAGTTCTTGCATCATTTCATGCGTTACGCCAAGTCGACGCAAGTCTTTGTCCATGATGTCCCAATTCAACCCATTTGCCACAAAGAGATCTTTATTACCATCAAGATTAAAATCTGCAAAGAATACAGTCCATGACCATTCCGTTGCATCCACTCCGGACATTTGAGCAATATCTGTGAATCTTCCATTTCCTCTGTTTAACTGGAGTGTATTTTGAATGAACTGAGATGAGTCAAATGTTGTGTTAAATGTATTGAAATTGTCGAATTGCGAATTCAAACGAACATGGACTTCAGGAAGCATATCCACAACTATGATGTCCAAGAGATTGTCATTGTTGAAATCTGCAACATCATTGCCCATTCCAAACATCACAGTATGTGGTAATTCATTTCTTGTTTTTCTTTCGAAACTTCCGTTCTTCGTATTGATGTATAAATAATCTTTCTCTTCAAAATCATTTGCAATATATAGATCGGGCCAGCCATCATTATTGATGTCTGCGGCAGTGGCACTCAGTCCAAATCCTTTATGATCAATACCGGAAGTTGATGTAACATCAGAAAAGGTATTGTTGCCATTATTCTTCATAAGAATCGGCGTGACACCTTCATGTTTGAACCCTACTCTTGATAGCCCATTGTTTACAATCAATACATCGAGATCTCCATCTAAATCATAATCAAAGAATGTAGATTGTATACCATTTCCGATAGTAGCCAATCCAAATTCTTTGGCTCTCTCTGTGAAAAATCCCTTACCATCATTGATGAATAATTTATTTGGTTCATGATTATATTTTGTCACGAAGATGTCCAAATCTCCATCGGCATCTATGTCAATCATTGTTGATCCAAAACTATAACCAGCTGTGTCTGTTACACCGGCAGATTCAGGAGCAGGTTCAAATTTGAGTTTTCCCTTATTGATAAACAGCGTATTCTTCCCAATGAAACTTGTCAAATAGATATCGATCAATCCATCTCCATTGACATCCCCCACTGATGTTCCGCCACTTGCAATCGTGAACAGTCTGCTTTCTTTTTTTAGTTCAGGCGGTCCAGGGGTGAGATTGAGAAATTTTATGCCGGATTTCTCCGGATCAACTTCACGAAATATAGGCGCTTGTTTTTGGTCTTTCGATTGTTTTTTCTCTTGTGATTGGATTTCAAATGTTGTAGTCATAACCAAACAACAAAGCATAATCCAAAACAAGCAATTGGAAACAAGATTTTCGAAAAAATTTTTTAGATATATCATAGTATGAAACGGTGCATGGAGATTGATATTCACTCTTTGCAAAAATAAAGACAATAATCTCTATGATGGTTGATTGAATTTCGATTATTCAATATCTATTTCTTTGCCAATAATCGTTGGAGCAGAATATTGATGTGTTGTGAACAATGTAAATGGATAATCAGTTGCAAGAACAATTCCATTACCTCCTTGAAGCACATGCGCATATTCAATTCTCAATAATGGTTTGCCAACTTGCAGAGATCTCCCTTCAGCCAGAATGATTATGCCACCACCTATGGAAGAATTCCATGAAGTGTTGGAAATCAACATACCTCTGTTCCATACAGATCCGATATCAGCAAATGCCGTGATGCCCAATCGCATGCCAAGAAATAATGGAAACAAATCCTTTACAGCTATAACATTCGCGATCATTCGATTGTTTCCAATGATCGAATTAATGGGGATTCCTCGCACTCCGGTACTATTATCGAGGATGATTTGTCTAAAATCATTCCAATTCCATGTTGCATTTGTGTGAACATTCAATGCCAAAAATGCGTCTTTGGATACCATGTATTGCGTTTGGACATTAGCCAGAAATGCTGTGTTCAAAGCACTTCCTTGAAGTAAGCCTGTCCCGGCAGAGATTCTTCCTCTCAAGTATAATCTATTGTTCAATGTCAATTCGCTTTGCTCAACTTCGCCCCCTACATAATAATATGACTCAACTCCTCTCTGAGAAAATGGCATTATTCTTCCTAAAACGGCGGTTCCCCATGCTCCAATGGGTATTTCTTCGCCATTGCTGATGCGTGTTCTATCTGCAAGCGATCCAAATCCCAAAAGCAAGGATCGAGTATTGTCAAATGCCTGAATTGTCTTGGGCAATCCTCGCTCGGCTTCATTGATGGTGGCTTTCACGGTGAAATAGAGATTGTCTTTTCTTGGCAAAAGCCAGCCACCCCAGACTGAATATTCTTGTTGATTCTGCGATATCCTTTGTGTTGTGGCATTTTCAAACAAAAAATCGATGCCTTCTTGAGATTGCAATGATGCCCCGAAAAAAAGTCCACCCATGGGATGTGGCGCAATGCTTGCATTTGCACGCAAACCTTGTGTAAACCGATGATAGTGAAATCCAAAACCAATGGATACTCGTGACTGCATGGCATTATTCCATGTTCCGGTTAGATTCAATGCGGGTCCGATCCCATGCTCTGTTCTATTGAGTGCATGGGCTTGAAGATCTATCAATGAACCGGAAAGATTTTTTGT
The DNA here is from genome assembly GCA_049426725.1 of Candidatus Kapaibacteriota bacterium. Classification (GTDB taxonomy): domain Bacteria; phylum Bacteroidota; class Ignavibacteria; order Kapaibacteriales; family UBA961; genus UBA961. The sequence goes on along the minus strand of JBMSYN010000016.1, from coordinate 8,006 downwards.
GGAAAATACTCCTCCGAGTGAAGCTATGGATCCACCGACCTCAGCGCTCAGGCTTGGCCCTTCCTCAGGCAAAGCCAATTCGTGAATGATGTACACCGTAACATTTCGAGCATCCAATGTGTCTATCTCTATGCGAATATTCCGAAATAATCTCGATGCCCGCAATGCTTCTTCGGCTTTCCGCCATTCGAATTCACCGGCCTCCATGCCAATTTCCAATCCGGAAATGTGTATGATATCATCTTGGCTAATATTGTCCACAATGGCTTGTCGCCAAGAATCAAGGATTGCTTGGTTTGACTTCGTCTGTTCAATGATGATGCTGTCAATGACCATATCAGCCATCAATGGCTGCATGAACATGATAAGCAGGGCAAACGGAATGAAAAAAGTGGAATATTTGTTCTTTACTCGGTACATAAAAGACTGATTTGGGTGGAATTCCGTTAAATTGTTTTGGATGTGACGAATAGCACTCTTTGAGTGACAAACTTTACGCAAAATTGATCAAATTCAACATGCCGCGCTTCATTCTTCGATATTTACTCGCATTCTTTTGTGTGTTCACCCTCACGCCACTATTGGCTCAAGTGGGTGGTACAAGTAAAGGAAAAGAGTTTTGGCTGACATTCATTCCGAATATCCATCGGGGTGTTGGGTCATTTCCCGGCTCCCAAGATGATCAAGAAAGGCGCTCAGACTCACTCTACATCTTTGTTGCGGCCGAGGTTCCAACTACTGGAAAGATCACTTATAGGGATATCTTCAATAGACAATATGTCCGCAATTTCACAATCACAAATCCATCACAAATTTATTCATTCAGTGTGATGTGGGATGGCTTCGAATTGGTGGGTGTGAATTCAGGAAGCGAATTATTGCCGGATGGAGGTCAAGCGGAAAAGAGAGCAGTGCAATCATTCAAGGTTGAAACTGATAATGATGTAATGGTCTATGCCTTGAATCAAGCATGGACAACCAGCGATGCTTTTCTGGTTTTGCCCAGACCCGCCCTCGAAAGAGATTATTATGTCATGTCATATCCCTCCGATAATATCATTGATGACAGAACCGGCCGATTGTCCGTCGGTAGCACGCCTTCGCAATTCGCGGTTGTCGCTGTTGAAAACAATACACGGATTACATTTAATCCTACAGCTCCTTTGCTTTTCTCAGGAAGAAATCCAAATCCCGTTGTATTGAATGCCGGAGATGTCTATCTCGTGCAAGCTTTACCTTCAACTTCCGCGAATTATGATTTGACGGGCACAAGCATTAGTTCTGATAAACCTATTGCTGTATTCGCCGGACATCAACGTGCGCGCATCCCTGTTGACGCCGGATTTGATTTGAATTCTCGGGATTGCATCGTCGAACAAATGGTGCCAACAACTAATTATGGCAAAAGTGCATTTCTTACTCCCTATCCTCTGCCCCAAGATGCTTCACCAATTGGTTGGGATGTGTATCGCGTTCTTGCCGCCATGGATAGCACTCCGATTTTTGTGGATTCAATTCGCGTTGCCACACTCAATGCCGGACAATACTTCACCGGACGGCTCACAAAAGCATCAGAAGTGTATAGCGATAAACCATTCATGGTTGCTCAATACAAAAAAACATCTTCCACCGGAAATACAGGCCTTGCAAATAGTGACCCATTCATGATGATGATTCCTCCCTATGAGCAATTCCTGCCTTCATATCGTTTCATCAGCGCTCAAGCAGTGCAATTGAATTCGAACTTTGAACGCGTGAAAGTATATAATTTTCAATATGTGAATGTCGTTGCTCCTGAAACCGTGATTGATAAAGTCGTGCTTGACGGTGCGACTGTCTCGCAATCTCAATTTTCTCGCATAGGTGGCACGCGATTCTTCTATGCAACAATTCCCGTAACAGATGGCGTACACAATATCTCGGCTCCTGAACCTATTGGAATTTATGTGTACGGATATGGTCCGGCGAATTCATACGGATATATCGGTGGAATGAGTTTCACATTGTTTGACTATCGTCCACCAAATGTGACTTCCCAACAAGAATGCTATAAACTTTTGGGAAAAGTATTCGACTCCTCCGCAAGTGATTCTCGCATCAAAACAATCACAACGGAAACATCAGAAAATGTGAATATTACCATCGATCCTTTCACAGGCTTACGAGATTCTGTTGCATTCAATGCTGAGTTGATTGATACTTTCAAAGATGGATCATTTTTCCTTATTGCAAAAGATTCTGCCGGCTATACAACAAAAAAGAAATTTGATATTCCGGGATTTACCGTATTCGTAAAAGGCGATTCAATACCTGTTGCAATTCGAAAGGATGGTCCGATAAAAAGAGAATTTTGCTTTCCAATCACCATCACGAATGATGGCAGTTTTCCGCAAACAATCAATGGAATTCGGATTGAAGATGCGGGTCCTGTAAAGGTTCGACTCAATACTCCGGTTCCAATAACAATTCCACCCGGTGGTTCAACTGATGTTTCGGTTTGTGCAATCGGAGATTCCATCGGACAGAATTCTGCAAAAATTATTCTGGAAAATGCATGCGCATCTCGACATGTGGTGAACTTGCTTGTCACAACAAATGCCGACCTCACTCCACCTGTCATCACAACAAACAAAAGTGATTGTGGACTTCCGGTTACATTCACCATAAGCGATGAAACTCTGATTGATTCCGGCTTGGATAGTGTTATGATCATTGAATCACAAACGATCAATGTGAAAACAGACATTCAAAGAAATGGCGATAAAGCAACAGTGAATATTTCCATCATAGATCAATTTCAAGATGCGAAATATACTTTGCTCATCACAGACAAAGCGGGAAATAGAAAAATATTGTCTGATTCCGTTCCCGGTTTGACAATCGCTGTTACAGATCTTAAAGGAAAACCAATTTCTTCAATTGCATTTGATACTACCTCGCTTGGCACAAGCAGATGTGATTCAATCATGATTGAAAATACAGGTCGCTATCCGATTTCCTTCAAACAAATATATATGGCAATTAATCTTGCATTCAGCGTCCCGGTTTCACAATTGCCATTCAGCATTGCATCGGGTGAAAAGAAAACTCTTGCTATATGTTATCATCCACTTATTGCAGCAGATGATGTTGATACAATGGAACGTGATACGCTTGGATTATATTTTGCTTGCTCCGAGAAATTGATTCCTCTTTCGGGTATTGGCATGCAATTGACCGGTAAAACCAATACATCATGCGATGTGATGCTCCGCAGTGAAATAGTCAGCGTACCTGGTTTGATTGCAGGACCATATCCTCATCCGCTACAAGATCGCGGCACAATTGAGATTGGATTAAAACAACATGGTCATGTCAGCATACGCATCCGAAATGCTTTCAACCCACATGATGCCATCGTATTGCATGAACAATACATGATGTCAGGCATCTATGCAATTTCATTCCCCACACATGAATATTCATCGGGCTTGTGGATCATGGAATTGTCATTGCCCGAAGGAATCACAACAATTCCGATACTGATTAACAAGTAATTTTCTATTTTCGGCTAAGGGAATGCCATATTGCATTCATGGGAATAGTAATTATTTGTGAGGTGTTTATGCGATTGATATACGCATGTTTGATGGGTGGGATATTGTTGTTTTCTTGCTCAAAACCAGAAACAGAGCAACAAGAAAGTATTGATTTAAAGAAATATGAATCAACGCTTGATCGTTCTGATGAATTGACTAGAAAAGAAAAGGAATTAGAAGAAAGAGAAGCTCAACTTAAACAACAAGAAGATCAATTGAATCAAGGTGGCATTCCATCAACATCCACCGATGAATATATTCCTCCTTCGAGTGTGAATAGAAATACAGGAGGAAGAAATCTTCAGGGTGATTATCCGCATGCTTCCTCGCAAATGTTGACCGCCAATGAATTGCGCTATTTGTCCAAGCAAGATTTATTGCTGATGAGAAATGAGATCTTCGCAAGACATGGATATATTTTCAAGCGAGATGATTTATACAATCATTTCATCAAAAAGCCCTGGTATAATCCACGATTAAATGATGTATCACATCTGCTTTCACCAATAGAAAAGACAAATATCAAACTCATCAAGCAATTTGAAGACTTATGATTGAGTCTCTACATCACCATTGAGTATTATTCACCCATCACAGTGTAAAATGAAATCATTTCTCTTGTTCATATTATCGATGTATGTCTTTTGCATAACCATACAGGCCCAGGTTCCGGAACCCGTTCGCAAGCTCATGAAATATTATCCACAAATCGTGAAATATGAACAAAACAGAGTGTATTGCAAGAATGGTGAATCATTCATTTATGATGATGGAAAAACAAAAAGTCCACAAGAATTATTGGATAATCCTGATATTCAAGACATGTTCACCTATGCCTATCAGCGTGGATCATTGAGCGCACCAATTGCGCGATATTTTGATCCGGGAAGAATCAGACATGAAGGTTTATTCAAAGCGATATATGGGAGTTCAAAAAGTGCGGTGTCTAAAAATTTGACAAATGTTGTGTGGTGTCCAAAAAATGCACGACAAATCATTCGCATTTCTACTGTGAATGATATTCACAAACGCGTGATGGAAGTTTCTAAAGAATTGGATGAGCATCCGGAATGGAAAAAATATGTGACGAATATCGGCGGTACATTCAATTGGAGAAATATCGCAGGAACCAAAAGACTTAGTTTTCACAGCTTCGGAATCACGATGGATATCAATACATCACATTCACATTATTGGCAATGGGTCTGTGATTGTACGGATGAAAATAAAATTCTCACCTATCGCAATGTCATTCCACAAGGGATTGTTGACATCTTTGAAAAACATGGATTCATCTGGGGAGGAAAATGGTATCATTTTGACACCATGCATTTTGAATTCAGACCGGAACTTGTGTGGGGTTGATATTATTCATCATGATCTTCACAAGATTGGTGGATAATTGATTTTCCCCCAATCAGATTTTGCATTTGATAACATGATATGGATGACAATAATCAAGAAGCCATGCATAAATGCATTGCAATCTTGAATCTGTTGTCTATTGAAACTGCTTTCAAATGTTGCGCCACCATGAATCAATTGATTTCGCAAAACATAAATTCTTTGTAGAATATCACTACAGAGATTTTGTGTTTTTCGATATTCCTTATTGTCAGCATATTCATGATTGCTAAGTTCATAATCCAGCATCCAATCATCATCTTGATCACCATGAACCGATATCCAGAAATGTTTGAACAGAAATTGATTATTCATCAATGATTCCACCAAGTCTTGCTGTTCTTGAAAGATATATCTGGCAATCAGATCTTCACGATCATGTTTGATCAATGTGCCAATGAAACTTGAAATACGAAAATATTCATGTTCACCAATCTTTTCGATTGGTTTGGAATAGCATGCATTGAAGCCAATCCAGGCAGAGAGAAATCCAAGATCATCATGTCCATGTTGCTCACATGCATAAAGCCATGAAATCGCTCTATGCATGCGAACAGCATTGTCTTCGTAATTTTCTTTGCCAAAGATTCGTTCTTTTTCAACAAAGAAATCATGCGAGTTATCTATCATTGATACTTCCATTGTGTGAATCATATACTTTTCTGCTAGCTACTCTTCCAAAATGACAATATGGATTTACCAATTTGATATGCTCAGGTCGCTTGCATCGTGGCTTCAGAATTTGTTCATTTCCAACCATGATGAAGAGTGCCTGCGCTCTTCCAACTGCAACATTGAATCGATTCCGAGAATATGTGAACTCTGGTCCACGTGGAGTTTCCTCAACACTCGTTGAGCATGTTGTATATAAACAGATCGGAGCTTCCCTTCCTTGATATTTATCAACTGTACCGGGTACAATTCTTGTGAAAAAACAATGTTTGTATTCATCATTGAGTTTTTTAAAAAGCCGATCAACTTTAAGTGCTTCTTGTGTCAATGTAGCAAGTTGATCACTTACATTCTGAAGTTCTTGTTCAGCACTTTCTCTTGTTGTCGTCCTTGTCCTTTCAGTAAAAGCTTCAATCTTCCTTATAACTTTCTCTTTTTCTGTATTAGCTTTCGTGATAAGTTCTTCCAATCCTAGAGCTTTCTTAGGTAAACTTAACAGTAATGATTTAACACTTTCGCCATTATGAGTTTTACCTGCTAAAGCTTGATCTTCCATCTGTTTCAGCCTGTCTATTATAAGATGTTTCTGATCATTGAATGGTGATATTATCAAAACATCTTCCATTTCTAAATCTTTTGAACCATGTTCCCATTGATATCGATACTTATTCTTGGGGTCAAATAGTTCTCTCAGAATATGTTCAATAGCATCAACTTCTTCCACAGATTTTGTGGATCGAGATTCCTTGTGTTCAACATGCACATGCACAATACCTGAACCTTTCCATTTTACATCCATATTATCTGAAACAATTGTTCTATGTTCCATTTCATCAATGCCTGACAATTTTCCTTCATAGAACATTTCAGAATCAAAACTACTTATCACCGGATGCATTCTTCGAGTTTTCTCAATGAATACGCCTTTTGAAGCATGCAGAACATCTGCATCTGCAAAGTATTCAAGACCGCTAATTTCTGCGCCATCATGCTTTGTACTTTTGATTGGACTTAGTAATTGCTTATGATCTCCAACAAGGATGAGTCCACAAGGTTCTGTTTCGGAGTATCTCACCGCCGAAGATACCAGCAATGTATCAACCAATGTTACTTGACCTGCTTCTTCAATGATGATATAATCAAACCATCCTTTATATTCTTTCTTGCCAAAGAAGAATGTTGTACCAATTGTAATATTCGGTAGAGCACCTTTTTCCGTTGGTTTAAAGTTAGAATTTCTTTTATAAACAACTTGATGAGTTGTTTTTTGTTCAAGATAATCTTCTACATTTCCATCATGTTTTTGTACAATTTTTGCTGAGAGTTGTTTATTGTCCAACTCCTCAAATATTTTCATTCCAATTTCACTTAGAATTGCATGATTATTTGCTGTGATACCAATTTTTGCTTCAGGGTTCTTGGCAATAATTTCGGCAACCAATGTTTCCACAACAAGTTTTTTAATGCAATATGTCTTGCCTGTACCACCTGGGCCCTGAACTGCCATGACACTTGATTTCAAGTACTTCGCCATCAAATTCAATTTTTCAGATTCAGTAGCTTGTTCTGATAGTTGTGATTTTTCCACTTCATAATCAGCAAAAAGCCTTGTTTCTTTTTTTTGCAAAATCTGATCAATGTAAGGATTTGAATTTAGAGATCTTGTATCTCCAAAATTGCAATCAGCATACTCTGTAAGGATTTTCCTTAGATTTTCTTTCTTGCTTTCTTTATCTATAAATCCGTCAACATCTAAGTATACTTTTGGTAAAAGTGAAACATCTTGCTCGTTCATTGCACTTTCAAAAGTAGACAACATATCCTTTTTCTCTAGTCTCATTTCTACATGCAGATCGTTCACACAATATTCTGTGCTAACAACCTTGCCTGAGATTTTATCATGTTCATATCCTGTAGAAAATGTTCTTACATCACAATCTTGTTTTGGAAATCTGAGTACTACCTTCTTTTCGTTAGCGGAAACACTCATGACCTCAAGAGGCGAAGTCAATACATTACCTTTCTTATATAGGTCAACTGGATCCATTTTCTTCACTGTTATGAATTCTAATGCTTCAGCACTATCTTCATTTTTAAAGAATTGAAGACAATTTAAAAGCAGGTTTCGAATATTCAATTCTTCAACAGATAAGCCATCCACTTCAGTGCTGTCCTTATATCTGCGAATCAACTCTTCCATTTCTCTTTCTTTTTTTCGCTTACTTTCTCTTTGTTCGTCAGTTAATCCCGGTTTTTCATAATGAACATTTGTTTCTTTGGATGTCCATTGTGGTCTATCCGTAACATTTTGTTGAATACGATCTTCTTCCAGAATATCTCGAAGTACAATAA